>CAYWEQ010000061.1:1442-13378 GCA_964457185.1 uncultured Rikenellaceae bacterium | reverse complement strand
GTGGCGACCTGCTATCTGCTACCACAATGTGGTAATAGGCCAGTTTCTTGCGGCCCTTTCTAGCTAATCTGATTTTAACTGCCATTAATTATTAACGCTTTTATTTTACCTGTTTTTTAAAATTGTGGGTGCAAAGATAGCAGTAAAAATTTACCGGACAAATGAATGATACTAATTTATATACAATAAAAAGAGGCTGAACTCTTTAAAGCCAGCCTCTTTTTAAAGTAAATTAAATTTTGTTTTCAATTTCTTGTAAAAATGAACGAGAAGGCACCCCATGAACCTTCATCTACCGAAATTGTTAAACTCATGGTATATGTCCCATCACATGTGCTAAATGTACCGGAGCCTTCATAAGCTATATTATTCAAACCCCATGCATCTGAAGCTATTGCTTTATGAGGAACAGTAACAGCATAGGAAACCGGATCAATATACATAACCAGCGGCCCGAGGTCTTCAACAAGTCCTTCCATCTCTTCAAGTCCTGAGACATATATCTTGTAAGGATCATCGGCATCTGCTGTAAGAGTGATATCACCCTCGCTGTTCCAGTCGGCTGATACTGAATGATAACTGCCTGTAGACATATTTACACTATAAGCACAGGCTACAGGAATTGCAAGAGGTGTGGAACGCGTAGTACGACTACCGCTGGTTACCAACACTTCGAAATCAAAAACATCACCCCTTTGGATGTTAGTTAAGTTCATCCCTAGTTTTTGAGCAGCATCTGCTGATGTAATCGTTACATCTGCTGGAAATGAAGTTAACTCGGTTATTGTGACATCTGAATGATTGTTATTAAAAGAACCTATTAAGGTTGCTTTAGTTACCGATGTACCTTCAGGGATACTTACTGTGAATTTTACATACGAATTCTCGAGATCATTGATGTCGTATACCGCGGGATTAAGACCAGAAATGGCGGGCACTACTGCGACACCCCTCTCACCGGCAGGATCCGGAAGCTCTTCACAACTGATAAAAATCATTATCAGCGTAACGATCAGTCCTGATATTTTAATTTTCTTCATTTTTAAATTTTTTATAAGTTAGACTTAAAATGGGGAACTTATCGTGTTCCTCCGGCCCACCAGACGTTTTCAGTATAAACATATGTGCCGTCACCATAAGCATCACGAACATTTACGTTTGTAGTTACATCTCCGGATCCATATGTCAAACGTAATGGAAACTGATTTGTATTTTTAGGATTTGCCAATGTAATTACATTATTGCCCATTGCCTTTAGCCGCCTGTAGTCATTGTAGGCTTCAATAGCTTCTTCCTCGAAAAAAGCAATATATTTCTGATTCATTACCTCCGACAGCGGATTTGCTGAAAATCTTGCGCTTACATAATCATCATAATAATCTGCAGCATCAGTGGCTGTCAGGTCAATGTTTACTTTTTGAAAAGCAGCTGTTATGGCATTCTCTAAAGCGTCTTCAGCAGCAGGTAAGTTATTTAGTCGTACATAAGCCTCTGCTTTCAGAAATTCTATTTCGTGATAACTCAGGAGGTAGGTAGGTGCAGTAATCGTGCTGATTGCAGATATTGAATAGGCGCCTTGCACCTGATTTGCTGTGCCATTTGGAGCAAATACCAGGCTACCGCCTGCAGAGGGATGAGGTATAAAGAACACATTATCCCTGGGATCACTTCTCTCCGCTAATTTATCATGCAGGCTTTGACTTGCACCATAATAATCCCGATCCCGGAAAAAAACCCAAAAGGGACTTAGGGCAGTACTGCCATTATAATTAAACTGAGCCTGTTCAGCGGCTGAAGTGAAAGACTGGTCGGCAAATGTGATAACATCAGTATAAGCAGGAGTCCTATACGATAAACGCATAGTATAACGGGCTTTCAACCCATAGGCAAATTTCTTCCACGAATCGGTATCCCCGCCATATATCAAATCCTGATTTCCTAAAGAAACAAATATCGTTTCCTTGTCCAGATTGGCAATACCCTCGTCAAGTAAACTAAAGATATCTGCATAAATATCTTCCTGACTATCCAGTTCAGGGGTAAATATTACACCTGGCTGGCATGACTGGGTCCATGGTACATCCCCAATCATATCAGTAAGTACTGCAAGATTTAATGCCGTAAGTATTTGTGCAATACCGAGAGTATGATAATTGCCTTCTTCAGGGCCGCCTGTGGAACACTTTTCCCGTACAAGCTTCAGGCAGTAAAGGTTTGCATATACTGCATTCCATGTATTATTATAAGTTGATGAAGCTGTAGGCTCTGAAGACCTGATATCAGCATTATAAAGCTGACCAAATGTACCGGCATTATGTTCAACATAAACAGATGCATAAATATTGAAATCCCCGCCGACTATATTGAAAGCACTGGAAGTCATTGCATCTGTAATTATCAGGCTCGATACCATATCGTTCGGGTCATTAATGTCCTTATTTATTTCATCCATAACAGATTCTGAACACGACCAGAGAGTCATGGCCAGAATTGCTGCAGGTAATATTATATTAATCCTCTTTTTCATGATATTTCAAATTAAAAAGTTAAATCTAACGTTAAACCATAGCTGGTTGTCTGAGGTACAGTAAACCTTTCAAATGATCCTCCCATATTTGTATTCCCCTGGCTCGATTCGGGATCCAGGTTTGGAAGGGCGGTCCAGATAAGTAAGTTACGTAAGAAAGCAGAAACACCCAGATCAACTTTTTTGAACAGTTTATCTGCAGGTTTAAACTTCAGGGAAAGCTCACGAAGTTTTACAAATGAATTATCAAAAATATAATACTCATCAATATTTGTAAGTACGTTCTGGTGCAACATATTCAAAGCATAAGGATCTAATGGCCCGCCCCGGGCAATGTCATTGGGTGTGCCATCAGATTTTACTCCGTCGTAAATAAAAGTTGATTCACGATCTTCCACTCTTGTTGACAAACCATAATAGTCCAGCAATCCGTTACTGCCTGAGTACATCTTACCCCCTTCCTTCCACTCAAACAGTGCATTCAATGACACGGTCTTATATGTGAAAGTGGTATTGCCTCCCACGATAAAATCAGGAGATACCCTTCCGATCACTGCAGGTTCACCTACTACTGGAAAACCATAATTTGACGAACTGGGATCATCATCGATCAGAATTTTACCAGTTGTTTCTTCTCTGGCAAATGAAACGCCATAAATTACCGGATAAGTATCACCAATACCTGCCCGGACCTGAGGAGTGACGAATCCTCCTATAAAAATGCTTTCAACACCTTCAGCCAGCTCATCAACATAGTTATCAATTTTTGAAAAATTAAAATTCATATCCCATTGGAAATCTTTCAATAACACAGGAGTTATATATAATATGATCTCATGACTGAGCGTATGCACTTTACCTCCATTCATCAACAGGGCACGTATCCCTGTAGAGCCTGACAGTGGTACACTGAATATCTGGTCCACAACATTCTGACGTGAATAAGTATAATCAATACCCAGACGATTCTGGAAGAATTTCAATTCTCCGCCAATTTCGTACGATTTTGTGTTTTGTGGCACCAGGTTGGGGTCATATTGAACATTATTAGGAATATAAGAACTTACCCCGTCTATTGGATACTGGACTGGAAATCCATTAAACCAACCGCCTCCATAATTTTGTCCCGTCGGAGTAGTGTAGTAATTTTGAATATATGCTCCTGCCTGCCCTACTTCAGCATATGAAAGACGAAGTTTGGCAAATGAAATCCACTCAAGATTTTTTACTGCGTTTAGTTCAGATACTACAAAACTTAAGGCAATTGAAGGATAAAAGAAAGATCTGTTATTTGTCGGCATTGTGGAAACAATATCATATCTGCCTGTTCCGGTAAGGAATAATAATGATTTCCACTGCGCGGATAAACTCCCGAAAGTACCGAAAGTACGATTTTGCCAATAAGATTCATCTGCAGTGACAAGATTGGCATTCTTAATATGTGCCCAGCCCCCAAAATTAAAATCCTCACCATGTTGTGAATAAACCTTTTGGCTGCCCTGATCAAATTCATTTCCGATCATTGCATTAATGGTCAGACCATTGCTCATGGTCCAGTCATAGTTTGCTGTAATCAGCTGGTTGACTGTAAAAGACGATATACCGTAATTATCTATTATTCCTGTAGATGCAGCATGCCCATATTCAAATACATCCTTGAAATTTGTGGTATATGAATCTGCCCCTAATTGATAACGGATTTTCAAACTCATATTTCCACTCAGCTTGAAGATATAATTAGCATATCCATTTCCGAAAAACCGGTCAGTTTTTTCATTAAAGACCGTATGTTCAGCAGCCCAGTACGGATTGTCCCAACTGCCTCCACGATAATATATGTCAGTATAAGGATCTCCAGGAATAAAATAAGGATAATCCTTCAGATTATAACTGACAGGAGCACCTAAAACACCGGCCAGTGCAGCATCATTAGCTGTTGGAAGCTTGTCAATATCTGTCTTGGAAAAATTGGCATTAAATCCCGAACTGAAGTTTTTACCGAACTTCCTTTCCGCTGAAGCTTTGCCATTCCAGCGATTCATTCCCGATGCCAGAGCTATACCGCTCTGTGAAGTCTGACTCAGACCAAGAGCAAAATTGCCTTCTGCTGAAGCCTGACTTATATTTACGTTATTGGTTGCTGAATAACCAGTTCTGAAATATCTGTCCCAGTTATTGAATACCTGTGGGGTTACCCATGCATCTTCAACCATACCCTGTGCCAGCTGAGGAACATAAAATTCTCCGGGATGGCCGTTACTATTCCCTCCGTATGTCGGATCATCCGGAAGATCAACGATTTTTGGCCCCCATGATGATGAAGCAGTGGGAACGTAACTGCCATAAAGACCCTGAGCATAGGTGGTCTGGTAATCCGGAGTACGTGACACCTCTGAAAAAGCGCTTGTATGAGATATTGAAATAACAGGTTTTCCGACCACGTTATTCCGGCCGCTCTTTGTTGTAATAACAACAACCCCGTTTGATGCGCGGATACCGTATAGAGCGGCTGCTGCCTGACCTTTAAGTATGTTAATACTTTCAATATCAGCCGGATTAATATCCACTGCACGGTTAGAAATATCTGATCCGGTTACACCTTGTCCTCCTGTTGTGTAGCTGCCTCCGCTTCCTGATTGAAAATCTGAGCCAGAGGCAATAGGCATTCCATCTACGACATAAAGAGGTGCGTTATTCCCTGTAAAAGAGCGTGCACCGCGGATTACAATCTGTGATGAGGCACCGGGCATACCGCTTGAAGGCTTAATATCAACGCCGGAGATCTTCCCCTGCATTGCACCAGCAAGATCAGTATTACCTGCTCGTTGTATTACATCATCTTTAACGTCCTGAACTGCATATCCAACGGCTTTCTTCTCCCTGGATACGCCAAAAGCAGTAACAATAACTTCATCCAGCCCCATAACATCCGGTTCCAGGATTATATCAATTATGGAACGGTTTCCGATCTCAACCTCCTGCTTCTTCATTCCTATATACGAAAAAACAAGAGTTGTAGTATTTTCAGGCACAGCCAGAGTATATTTGCCGTTAATATCTGTGACAATCCCGATAGTCGTTCCTTGTACAGATACGGATACTCCCGGCATGGCCCCCTCTCCTGCAATAGAAGAGGTTACAGTACCAGAAATGGCTTTTTGCTGAGCACCTGCTGAAAGGACAAATCCGCAAAAAACCAAAAACATCAAGAGAAGTTTTCTCATAACTTTTAGTTTAGGTTAATAATAAAATGTTGAGGAATGCTGAGATTCCTTTTACTGTCCATGAAAGCGACTGTGTCACTTTCCGGATTGAAAATTAAACAAGGAATTCCATGATTGAATTACTCAATCAACAAATGGTATGTTCGGGTTTATGGTTGGTATTTAACAGGTTACGGATTATTCTTTTGAGTATACGCGGATCACTCCTGTTTTAATACATTTTTACGTATTTTTGTTAACTGACCAAATTGATTTTAATAATCCCGTAAATGGCTGGTTTTTCTCACTTACATGTTCATACTCAGTACTCTATCCTGGATGGCGCTTCCAGCATTCCTTTACTGATAGATAAGGTAAAATCACTGGGGATGGATTCCATTGCCATCACTGACCACGGCAATATGTTTGGAGTAAAGGAGTTTCATAATATTGCCACTAAAAAGGGGATCAAACCAATTATAGGTTGTGAGATATATGTAGCCAAAAGATCCATTTCAGATGTTACCGGAAAGGAAGACCGGTCAGGCGACCACCTGATACTCCTGGCAAAAAACCTGACAGGCTACAGGAATCTCATAAAGCTGGTTTCAACTGCATGGACCAGGGGCTTCTATTATAAACCCCGCGTCGATAAGGAATTACTGACTAAATACCATGAAGGTCTGATTGCTTCATCAGCATGCCTGGCGGGAGAGATACCCGACGAAATACTCAGCGGAACAATGGCAGGTGCTGAGGCCGCACTTAAAAGCTACCTGGATATCTTCGGTAAGGATTTCTATCTTGAGGTGCAGCGGCACGAAACCTATGACCCGGAGGCTGACGGAACAGCATTCCCGCAGCAGCAGAAGGTAATTGAAGTCCTCAGGAAGCTGGCTGTGAAATACAATGTGAAGCTGATTGCAACAAATGATGTGCATTTCATCAATGAAGAAGATGCTGAAGCCCACGACAGGCTTATCTGTATAAACACTGCTAAAGATATTGATGATCCCAACAGGCTGAGATATTCGAAACAGGAATTCATCAAAAGTGAAGAGGAGATGAGGAAAATCTTCAGCGACATGCCCGAGGCAATAGATAATGTTCCTGAGCTTGTTGACGGGATTGAAAAATACAAGCTCGACCACGAACCCATCATGCCTGAATTCGAACTGCCGGAAGGATATACGGATAAAGACGAGTATCTGAGGTTCCTGACATACAAAGGAGCAAAAGAGAGATGGGGGACTCTCACCAGAGAACAGACAGAGAGAATCGATTTTGAACTGGAGACAATTGCCAAAATGGGATTCCCCGGCTATTTTCTTATTGTCCAGGATTTTTTGAGAGCTGCAAGGGATATGGGTGTTTCAGTGGGCCCGGGAAGAGGTTCAGCTGCAGGATCAGCTGTGGCTTACTGCCTCAGAATAACCGATATAGATCCTATTAAATACGGGCTCCTTTTCGAGCGCTTCCTGAATCTTGACCGTATTTCAATGCCTGATATCGATATTGATTTTGATGAAGACGGAAGGGAATCTGTACTGAAATATGTAGTCGATAAATACGGACACGATAAAGTTGCGCATATAATCACTTTTGGCACAATGGCAGCCAAAATGGCAATAAGAGATGTTGCAAGAGTCCAGAAACTTCCGTTACCTGATGCTGACCGTCTTGCAAAGCTTGTCCCGGAAAGACCCGGTATAAGCCTGGCCCAGGCTTATACCGAAGTGCCGGAACTTGCCAGGGAAAGAGAATCATCAAATAAACTGATTGCAACTACTCTCAAATATGCTGAAGTGCTGGAAGGCTCGGTGAGACAAACCGGTGTACACGCATGCGGTATAATAATTGGGAAAGACTCACTTGATAACTATATCCCGCTGTGCACGGCAAAAGATACTGAACTATATGCCACTCAGTACGATGGAAGCCATGTTGAATCGGTAGGCTTGCTGAAAATGGATTTTCTTGGACTCAAAACACTTTCAATAATCAGGGATGCTGTTGAAAATGTCAAAAAATCAAAAGGTATTGATATAAATATAGATACAATTTCACTTGACGACAAGAAGACATTTGAATTATTCAGCAATGGCGAGACAACCGGTATCTTTCAGTTTGAATCAACCGGAATGAAAAGATACCTGAGGGACCTTGAGCCAAACAGGTTTGAGGACCTGATCGCCATGAATGCTCTCTATCGCCCCGGGCCGATGGAATATATCCCGAAGTTCATCCGGAGAAAACACGGAAAGGAGAAAATTGACTCTCCTTTGCCGGAGATGGAAAAATATCTTGATGATTCATACGGGATCACAGTATACCAGGAGCAGGTCATGCTCCTTTCCCAGGAACTGGCAGGATTTACCAAAGGAGAAGCTGATTCACTTCGGAAGGCGATGGGAAAGAAAAAGAAATCCATCATGGATGAGATGAAGCTTAAGTTCTTTGAGGGGTGCAGCAGAAAAGGGTATGATGAAGTGATCGTAAATAAAATATGGTCCGACTGGGAGGCATTTGCACAATATGCATTTAACAAGTCACACTCAACATGCTATGCTCTCATAGCATACCAGACAGGATATCTGAAAGCCCGCTACCCGGCCGAATTCATGGCAGCGGTGCTGAGCCGCAATATCAGCGATATAAAGAAGATCACAACTTTTATGGATGAAACACGGCGGATGGGTATGGAAGTCCTTGGACCTGATGTGAATGAGAGTAATGTAAAGTTTACCGTGAATAAGGACGGAAATATCCGTTTCAGCCTTGGTGCAATAAAAGGAGTTGGGGAAAGTGCTGTGCTTCAACTTATTGAAGAAAGGGAAACAAACGGACTTTACAAGGATATATATGCTCTGGTTGAGAGGGTCAATCTCAATTCCCTGAATAAGAAGAATCTTGAAGCAATGGCTGTTGCAGGAGCCTTTGACTGCTTCCCGGGAATTTCCAGGGCTCAGTACTTTTCACTCGATACGAAAGGCTCAAGCTTTATAGAAAGTCTTATCAGGTATGGCAATAATGCCAAGTCTCTTAAGGTTGCAAGCAAGCAGACTCTTTTCGGGGATACCAACGGGTTTGACATGGTAAAGCCTGAACCGACAGTATGCCCCGACTGGCCTAAACTGGAAAAACTCAACCGCGAAAAGGAAGTGATTGGAATTTATCTGTCATCCCATCCTCTTGATGATTTCAGACTTGAGATCAATACTTTCACCACAGCAACTCTTGCAGAATTGCAGAACCTCCGGGATTATCTCGACAGGGAAGTGATAATTGCCGGGATGATAACAGAAACAAAAAACGGCATCGGAAAAAACGGGAAACCATATGGTTCTTTTACTCTTCAGGATTATTCGGATTCATTCAGGTTCATAATGTTCGATAAAGATTATATTGATAATAGCAAATTCTTTTACGCTGGCTATTACCTGCTGGTAAAAGGCAGAGTCCAGAAAAGGAAATACAGGGAAGATGAACTCGAGTTCAGCATTAAGAAGATAAACCTGCTGTCAAGTGTAAAGGATGAGCTTATCAAATCCGTCACACTTAAGATCAATCCTGCAAATCTGAATGAAGAGATGATCAATGAGCTGAAGGACCTCATCAGGGAAAACAAGGGTGACACGGAACTTAAATTTTTGTTCCTGGATCCGGATGACAGGATCTCTCTCCCGATGTTCTCAAGAACTGTCCGCGTCAGGCTTAATAACGAACTTATTTCTTATCTCGACGATCATCCCGGTATAGAATATAAAGTTAATTAGCTATATTTACGAAAGACAATTCGTTTAAATTTATTAATAGAAAAATATGGCTTTAGAGGTAAATGATAACAACTTTGAGGAACTTGTAGTAAAATCTGACAAGCCCGTTGTTGTTGATTTCTGGGCAGAATGGTGCGGTCCGTGCAGGATGATCGCACCCATCATTGAGGAGATGTCAAAAGAGTATTCCGGCAAAGCGTTAATTACCAAATGCGATGTGGACAACAATCCTCAGATCGCTGCGAAGTACGGCATAAGAAATATTCCCACTGTCCTGTTCTTTAAAGATGGGAAAATTGCCGACAAACAGGTGGGAGCAGTCGCGAAAAGCAATTTCATCAATAAACTTAATGCATTGCTGTAAATATTGATCTTATTAATTTTGGCCGTTCATATTTCCTGCAACGGCCTTTTTTAATTACTGAACATGACCGTCTGTATTTTTGCTGCTTCAAGCAGCAGGGTAAATGATGAATACAATAAAGCTGCCTCAGAGCTCGGGTCACTTCTGGCAAAAGCCGGAATGGATGTCTTATTCGGAGGAGGGGGTATCGGACTCATGGGAAAGCTTGCAGATGCGGTCATTGAAAACGGTGGCAGGATAACCGGGGTGATACCTTCATTTATGAATGAAGAAGGTTGGGGTCATACAGGGATCAATGATATGATCATAACTCCCGATATGAGCGAAAGAAAGAAAAAATTGTTTGCCATGTCGGATGCTGTAGTAGCTTTACCGGGCGGCGTCGGCACCCTTGAAGAATTAACAGAAGCCATCACCCTTAAGCAGCTCAGTCTTTTTGACGGGCCGATAATTATCCTTAACACCCTTGGATTCTATGAATCACTTTTCGACTTTTTTAATAAAATGGTCGAAAATCAATTTCTCAGAATGGAGCATATGGGCATCTGGGAGATTGTCGATACCCCGGAAGAAGTAATTACTGCTCTCAGCAACAGGAACCGGGGGAATGAAGAATGGCGCAGGATAGCAAAGATCTGATCTTACGGGACCCTGGTACCTATGAACATTATATCGTCAACCTGGGGAAGATCGCCTTTCCAGGCGAGTATCTCCTTCTCAAGCTTTCGGCGTTGTTCTTCCACTGGAAGGTTATATATTTCGGCCAGCAGTTTCTTTACATTGCCCGATTTATATTTTTTGACATCAGCTGTGCCAAACTGATCAGCATAGCCATCAGAACACATGTATAACATATCCCCTGATTTAATTTCAACCTGCTGGTTCATGAATATTTTCTTGGATTCAATTGAAGACATTCCGATAGGGAATCTGTCGGCTTTGTACACAATAAGTTCTCCATCTCTCACCAGGTATAACGGGTTATATGCACCTGCAAATTCAAGGGTGAATTTCTTTCTGTTAAAAGCTATCAGGGTAAGGTCCATGCCGTCATTTATTGTCTCTTCATTCCTCTGCATCAGAGCTTTAACAACCTCAACATTAAGCTGATCCAGTATTGATCCCGGCCTTGTAATTCCATATTCCCGTACAACTTTATTGAGGGAGTTGTGACCGATTATCGACATAAAAGCTCCGGGAACACCATGTCCCGTGCAGTCGCATGCAGCAATGAACTGAAGGTCGCCGTTATCATACATCCAGTAAAAATCACCGCTCACAATATCCTTGGGCATATAAAGGACAAATGTCTCATGGAAGGAATCCTCCCTGGGCAGCATTGCCCTCTGGATACGTTCTGCATATCTTATGCTGGCAGTAATGTCACGGTTCTTCTCTTCTATCTCCATGCTTTTCTGAACCACTTCAGCAGTTCTCTCTGCAACTTTCTGTTCAAGGATTCTTTTTTCCCTGACAAGGTTTTTTTCCCTGATCTTAATATAAGATATTATCCCGACAGCCGCCAGGATTATGCATGTTGCAATAAACCATGACGTCTTCCAGAAGGGGGGTTTTATTATAAAAGAAAACTCAACAGGCTTATCGTTCCAATAACCATAGCTGTTTGAAGCTTTTACGCTGAAAGTATAATGGCCCGGCAGCAACGGATAATTTTTCATCGTCTCGGTGGTAGGACGACTCCAGTCACTATCGAATCCCTTCATCATCACTTTGAATTTGACAGCATCAGGATCAACCAGTGAAACACTATAATAATTGAATAAAATATTTTTATCCTTAAAATTCAGCTTTATGCCCTGTTCCATTATTCTTGGGACATAGTTGACTTCCATACCGCTTATATGAACTACTGGTTTAATGTCACCCGGCGGCATCAATTCCGGATTAAGTCTAGTAACACCATTGGCTGTACCAAACCATAGATTCCCTTTACTATCTGTAATTGAAGCATCCGGGAGAGTCTCTATACCAGGGAATCCATTTCTTTTTGTGAATGAAGCTATTGTACTGTCGGTCAGATTAAGTCTGTTAAGACCATAATTTGT
>CAYWEQ010000061.1:0-1342 GCA_964457185.1 uncultured Rikenellaceae bacterium | reverse complement strand
TCAAAATGATCTCCTTTAAAAATGCTTATTCCGGTAAAATGATCGGCAATGATCATATTTTTCTCCTTGTCTTCGATTATCCAATGGATCGATGTTGCCGTAAGTCCGTTTGATTCATTATAGACCTTTAGCTGGTTGCCGTCAAATACTGTTATTCCGCCGCCAAAAGTGCCTGCCCACACTCTCCCGAGGTAGTCTTCAGTAATATAAGATATCCAGTTCTTTGAAAGCCCGTCGCGTATATCATATATCCTCATCGTCTGAGAGTCAGCATCATATTTGTAGAGTCCGCCATTATAGGTACCATACCAGTAATTGCCCTTCTTATCCTGGTACATCACTATGACATTGAAGTATTTTGTCAGTCCTTCGGGAAGAAAAGTCTCAAAAGCATTTTTCGACGGATTGAATTTTTTAATGCCTGCAGGGGGAGTGATACAATAAAAGTTATTGTTATTATCAACGCAGATACTTGAAACCTGGTCGCTCAGCCCTTCTCTCCCCCTGTATTGCATTCCGGAAAGGACTGTGTCACCGTGTGCCGGGAAATTTGTAAGGATAGCGCCACTGCTTAATGTTATAATCCAGATTTTACCATCTTTCTGTTTTATACCTGAAATATCACCATTTATGGCAATTGTATCATACTTGAGTTTTGAAAATTTACCGTTGTCATAAATGGAGATTCCTCCGTTAAGATGGCCGAACCATATTCTGCCGAGAGTGTCTTCTGCAAGACTGTAAACGCCACCGGCAGATAATCCGTTCCTGGGAGAGAAATTCTCAAATTCTGATCCGTTAAATCTCGATACCCCGCTTTCCGTACCAAGCCATATCCAGTCATTCTTATCCTGCAGGACAGAATAGACTTTTGAAGAGCTTAATCCCTGCTCAACACCATATTTCTCGAAAAAATATGTCTGCGCTTGTAAGAAACCTATAGGCAGCATATAAAATAAGGTCATCAGGCTTATGTGCCTGATGACCTTATAACTGTAAGACCAAAATGCTATTTTCATCAATATTATCTGGCTATAAAGAAGAATGTACCATCCTCATCTTTCAAACCTGTTATTTTTCCAAACTTGGGTTTTTGCTGGTTGTTTGCACCAACTGCGGTTGCTACTTTTGCCACTATATCCTCAATCGGGATGCAGGCATTAGGATTATTCTGCAGAGCAGTGGCAAATGTCTTCGTGAATTGTGAATCATCAACTGCCAGCTCATAGCCGGCGGATGAGAAGACCTGTGACGATTTGAACTGGGTTGCCTGCCAGTCATCGCAGCTTCTCTTCTTCAGATCCGACCTCATTGCCTGGTAGAAGCTTGGTCCTGATTCACA
>CAYWEQ010000060.1:0-13491 GCA_964457185.1 uncultured Rikenellaceae bacterium | reverse complement strand
TTACAATACCTTTGTGGCAACCTATTGTTGGTCTGATCGGTGTCATCTTATTTACCATCCTGTGTGTATGGGCTGGAGCCCGTATTTTCAGGTCTGCCATTATCATGCAGGGCAAAAGACCTAAGTTCAGGACCTTATTGCGGTATCTAATCAAAGGATGAAGGTTATCGACAAAAAGATCGCAAGATATTGTATTACCAATAATCCTTCATATATAATACATTTTTGTCCGTTGGTCAAAAAAGATTGACAGGATTGCTTTTTTATTCTATTTTTAAACAAATTCTTTGTTATATGATTTTATTAACCAGCCAATGTGCACAGTCGCCTTTGCTCTATTGAGCCGTTGAGCCGTAAAGCCTTTCTTGCCATGAAAACAAAACCCTCCCTCTTCAATTTGTTTGGATTAAAAAAGACGTTCGGATCGAACGTCTCTACGATTTTCATATTAATGATTTTCTTTGCCCTGTGCCCTGAGCCCTGTGCCCTGAGCCAAATCCCGCAGGGATTTAACTACCAGGCCATTGTCCGCGACGGCTCAAATGAGATCCTGGCAAACAAGGACATGACTATTACCATCGGTCTCCATGCAGATTCCGGGACAGGAACTCTTCTCTGGGAAGAGGAGCATGATGTGACATCCAACCAGTTCGGACTTGTGTCAATGATTGTGGGAGAGGGTAACCGGACCGATGGTACCAAGCTGCTGTTCACAGACATAGACTGGAGTGAACAGAAGGTTTACCTGGAGACTAAAGTTGAATATCCGTCAGGGACTTACAATGTAATGGGTACAGCGCAGATCTGGTCGGTACCATATTCACTGGTGGCAAAGGATGTGGAAGGTCCTCTTGAGCTTGAGAAGCTTGGAATTACCGGAACGACCACGGAATTTGATGAAGCATTGTTTGAAGTGAAAAATCACAGCGGGCAGACAGTCTTTGCTGTATATAATGAAGGAGTGAGGATATATGTTGATGACGGATCAAAAGGGCCAAAAGGAGGATTTGCCATAGGAGGCTTCGCCACAGGCAAAACGCCGTCACAGCCATATCTGATAGTGAATCCTGATACCGTAAGGATCTATATAAATCAGACAGGCAAAGGTGTTAAGGGAGGCTTTGCCATTGGAGGTTATGGAACAGACAAAGCTGATCCACAGAATTTTCTGTTCATCAGCGACGACAGTGTGAGGGTATATGTTGACAATGCGGACGATGACACACCAAAAGGAGTTAAAGGAGGATTCGCCATCGGAGGGTATGGCACTTCCAAAGGAAATCAGAAATTCCTCACAGTCAGCGATGATAGTGTAAGAATCTACATCAATGATAACAGCGCAGGCAAATCTGTAAAGGGTGGTTTTGCAATAGGAGGATTTGGCACGGCAAAAGGTAAATCCAAAAACTTCCTGAATATTGATATTGACACGTTGGGTATTCTTGATCCTTCAGAGCCAAGGATCCTGTGGTACCCTCTGAAGAATGCATTTCTTGCAGGACAGGTGTTGATAGAAGATCCGGATAGTGTGGGTAGGAATTCATTTGCAGCAGGATATGAGTCCAAGCCAAAGGGTGATTATTCCCAGGCCCTTGGCTATAAAGCAAGAACAGAGGGTATCAGTTCCACTGCTATCGGAAATTATTCTTTTGCCAAGGGAAGCAACTCTTTTGCACTTGGTGATTCAGCTTATGTCTCTTCATCTGATGGCTACGCTATCGGAGCAGGCGCTATGACTACCGGAACAGGTTCATTTGCAATAGGATCCAAAAACAGGGAATTCGGAGATAATTATACATTATCCACATCGGCGACAGGGAATTTCTCAATGGCAATGGGGCTTGATGCTGATGCAGAAGGATTAGAGTCTTTTGCATCTGGTATAGGTGTAAAAGCACAGGGCGACTACTCAGTTGCGCTTGGACGTTCAAGCACAGCCAGCGGTGATTTTTCAATGGCTTTACAGGGTACCGCCAGCGGTATGGGGTCAATTTCTATTGGTGGAGGAACTGCAACAGCGTATAACTCCCTCGTAATGGGTCTTGGTACTTCAAGCGGCTGGGGTTCAGTTGTTATTGGAAACGGACTGGCAAATAACGATTATTCTTATGCCCTTGGTTATAACGCTTCAGCAACCGGAGATTATGCAATAGCAGCGGGCATGTATGCAACTGCCCAGGCCTGTGGTAGTTTCGTGATCGGATCATACAATAAGATTATCGGAACAAAAGAATCAATAGTATCTACGGATCCGGCTTTTGTAATTGGCAACGGGACGTACATAACACCTTCGAACGCATTTACTGTCCTGAAAAACGGTTATACAGCAATTGGACATGATAACCCCGCCCAGATGCTCGACGTGAACGGGCAGGTCCGTATAAGGGGGGGAAGCCCTGCAGCCGGTGAGATACTCACCGCTTCTGATGCTAACGGCAATGCAACATGGGAACCTATAGGAAGCCATACTCACAGCACAACTGACATTATATCAGGAACACTGACAGTTGATAGAGGTGGTACAGGAAGTGCATCGCTGACAGCGAATAAACTACTGGTGGGAAGTGGCACGAGCGCAGTAATCACTCCTGCCAACCTGCACTGGGATAATATAAATTCCAGGCTTGGCATCGTAAACACAAGCCCGGCATACAATATTGATATAACAGGAACACTGAGAACTACCTCAACAACTTATCTGGCAACCTCCGGAGCAAATGTCGGCATAGGAACAACAAACCCGACAAATAAGCTTCATATAGAGAATGGTACCGGTGCAGCAAAAATTTATGTCAACGGGACAACCGGTAATTCAAGTTTGGAGTACAGGGTTTCCGGTTCATACGTTGGCGCCTTCGGGGCAAATCTTGATGAAAGCTATATTTTCATGTATTCAGGAGGCAATTTATCTTTAAAGGAAGGCAAAGTGGGGATAGGCAATACAGCTCCTTTAGAAAAACTGCATATTACCGGAGGCAATGGTAGAGTAGAAGCTGGTTACAGCTTTTTCACGGCTTCTGACGCCAGATACAAGAAAAACATAACAGAACTGACAGAATCACTCGTAAAGATATTAAGTCTTCGTGGTGTCAGATATGACCTCGTAGAAGATCATGATGTTAATTATGGTGAGGGCAAACATATTGGTTTCATCGCCCAGGAACTGGAGGAAATACTTCCGGAATTGGTTGAAACAGGTGAAGACGGCTATAAATCAGTGGCTTATGATAAAATAGGACCGGTCCTGGTAGAGGCCATCAAGGAACAGCAGAAACATATTGAATCGCAGGATGAAAAGATAGCCCGGCTGGAAGCACTGGTGGTAGAATTGATGAATAAGTAATGGCTCAGCGGCGCAACGGTGAAACGGCGCAAAGGATGGAAGGGGAGAAAAGGAGAAGGGGCGAGTGGGCGAAAAAAATAGTGTAACTCCGTGAATAACTCTGAGGTTACTTAAGGAGATTGCTTCGCTTCGCTCGCAATGACCCTATTCTAGTACTCACCTTCTCAAAGTCACCGTTTATCAAAAAAACTTGCTTTTATCCCATTTTGTTCTAACTTTAATAGTTTGTTCTTTGTTTTCAACAGTTTATTGTTAAACCACAGGCTCCCGGTTCAATTGCCTTTGCACCCTGTGCCGCTGCGCCTTTAAACCTTTCATTATGGAAACAAAACTCTCCTCCTTGTACATTTTCTCCTGTATCGTTCTTCTCGCCCTCTGCCCCGCGCCCCGAGCCCTGAGCCAAATCCCTCAGGGACTTAACTACCAGGCAGTTGCCCACAACAGCGCCGGCGCTCCTGTTATGAGCACAACAATTCAGGTCAAGGCAGGGATTTTATCTGATACCCTTGCCCCGGTGGTTGTATGGGAAGAGCTCCACTCAACAGTAAAAACAAATGTTTATGGAGTATTTAATCTTGTTATCGGAACCGGAATAAAACAATCCGGATCAGTATCTGATTTTTCGGACATTGACTGGAGCATTACTCCATTATATCTCAGGATCCAGATCTATTACCAGAATGCATGGAAGAATATGGGATCGGCTAAATTATGGACAGTCCCGTATTCGATGGTTGCCGGCGAGCTGAGCGGCACTGTTAAAAAACTTGCTGTTGCCGGAAGCACAACTGCAATGGATGAAGCTCTGTTTGAAGTTAAGAATAAGGATGGACAGACTGTTTTTGCAGTTTATAATGAAGGAGTGAGGATTTATGTTGACGATGGTGCAAAAAGCCCGAAGGGAGGCTTTGCAATTGGAGGTTTTGGTACAACAAAAGAAACTCCGCAAAATTACTTTGTTGTTAATCCAGACAGCATAAGAGCTTATATAGACAATAATACCGGGAAAGGTGTAAAAGGAGGATTTGCAATAGGCGGATTTGGCGCATCAAAAACTGGTAATCAGGAATATCTGAGGGTTACACGTGACAGCACCAGGGTATATGTTAACGAAGCCGTAAAAGGACCTAAAGGAGGGTTCGCCATTGGCGGGTTTGGTACCACAAAAACAGATGCATCATCATTTCTTCAACTTAATCCGGAAAACTATTTCATCGGTCAGGGTGCAGGTTCTTCTACCACAACAGGATTATATAATTCTTTTTTGGGGTATGAGGCAGGTCTTAGCAATACTTCAGGAAATGAGAATATGTTTTTTGGATACAGAGCTGGTTATACCAATACTGACGGTTTTAACAATATTTTCATTGGAGATTCTGCAGGTTATGAAAATACATCAGGTAGAAGGAATGTATTTATCGGGAATAAATCAGGACAGTACAATACCACAGGCTTCCAGAATATAGCTATCGGGCTGATGGCTGGCAATAAAAATACAACAGGTAATCGCAATGTTTTTATTGGAACCAATACAGGAAGTTCAAATACCGAAGGGATAATGAATGTATTCATAGGAAACGCTACCGGCGTATTTAATACAAAGGGAAATCAGAATGTATTTCTTGGAAGAACTGCTGGTTATAACAACACTGAAGGTTCAAATAATGTTTTCCTGGGCAATGCGAGTGGTTTAAGAAATACCACAGGGGGTGATAATATTTTTATGGGTACTGAGGCCGGATTAGGGAATACAACTGCTAGTAACAACATTTTTCTTGGAAAAAATTCCGGGCATGAAAATTTAACGGGGGAGTTGAATATTTTTGTTGGAAATAATGCCGGGTATTCAAATATTGATGGGCTCAGAAACATAATGATGGGTGACTCTGCTGGATTCTCAAATATTAGCGGAGCGAATAATGTTTTTTTGGGTGTTAAAGCCGGTTATAATTCAAACGCCGATAATAATATTTTTATTGGCGATTCTACTGGTTTTTATAATACATCCGGAAAATATAATGTTTTCATGGGAACCCTGGCAGGAAAAAGTAATACTGAAGGTACATCAAATGTTTTTATCGGGGATGGTGCAGGCGAATACGTAACTACCGGAGGAAGAAATATATTTATCGGAGACTATGCAGGTCATGAAAACACAACAGGTAATAATAATATACTCATGGGAGTCGCAACCGGAAGACGTAATGAAGGCAATTTCAATATTTTAATGGGAAACTGGGCAGGCTATTATAACACAACAGGCAGCGAAAATATTTTTCTCGGTTCATATGCCGGGGCATATAACAAAACTGGTCATAATAATATTTACCTTGGTAAGCTGGCTGGTAACAGAAGTGATTCTGCATATTTAAATGTATTCATTGGAAATGAGGCCGGTTTTAACAATACCGGAGGTTATCATAATGTTTTTATTGGACCTGGTTCCGGGTATTCTAATACAACTGGATACCATAATACTATGATCGGTGGAGTATCAGGAAATTATAATACAGAGGGAAGTAACAATACATTTTTGGGGATATACAGTGGTAATTGGAATACAACCGGAGAATGGAATACATTCATTGGAGCCGGAGCCGGGACGCAAAACCTTACTGGTTCCAATAATGTATACGTGGGATACAGTGCAGGGAATAGTGCAACTGGAGATAATAATGTATTTTTAGGGTTAGGTGCGGGATGGAACGAAATGGGATCAAATAAACTTTATATTGAAAATACGGGAGGTGACAGTACCCAGGCTCTTATTTATGGAGAGTTTGATAATGATAAACTTATCTTTAATGCTGATGTAACAATTAACGGGAAATTAAACATTTCAGCCTCCGGGAATAATAATCTGTTTATAGGTGATTCTGCAGGATATAATAATGCAGGTAATCAGAACACTTTTACAGGAAGCCATGCCGGATTTCTGAACAATAACGGTAGTTATAATCTTTTCAATGGTTACAGTGCAGGTTATAGCAATTCAGACGGCATTTTTAATACATTTATAGGAAGGGCCGCCGGCATACGCCAATCTGCCGGATCAGACAATACATATCTTGGCGCCAGCGCCGGATATTATAAGACTTCCGGCGATTTCAACCTTTTTCTCGGAAGGCTTGCCGGTCTGAATAATCTCGATGGCAGCGGTAATGTTTTTGTTGGTTACAGGGCCGGACAGGCAGAATTGGGATCAAACAGGCTGTATATTGAAAATAGTGAGGCAGACAGTACTAACGCTCTAATATACGGTGAATTTGATAGTGATATACTTATATTAAATGCCAGAGTAACTGTGAGAGACCTGGTAAATATTACTCCGGGTTCAGCTCCTGACTCACCCTCTGAAGGAGATATATATTATGATGCCTCAATCCATAAGCTGATGGTTTATGACGGCAATGACTGGCAGCCATGCTGGTAAAATTATAAGGCTCAACGGAACAAAGGTTCAACATCACAACAGAAGGAGGGCGAGATGGAGGGAGCAGCCGCGTACCGGTCGCCGGTTGTTCATCAAATAAATTTGACTATTTCCCTTTTTTATTCTAACTTTCTGTTTTATTCACTTTTCATGACCTTTCTGACTTCTCACCGTACAGTTGCAACATTCGACCGTTGTGCTCCAGTACCGTCATACCCTTATACCATTACACCGTCCTTTGCCCACCGAAGCTTTAGCGAAGGTGGGATACCGTCATACCGTCAAACCGTAATACCTTCTTCACATGAAAACTAAACTCTCCCCCTTAAAAATTTTTTCTTGTATCGTTCTTCTTGCCCTCTGCACCGCGCCCCGCACCCTGAGCCAGATCCCGCAGGGATTTAACTACCAGGCCATTGCCCGTGACGGTACAACCGGTGATCCCGTTTTAAATCAGTCGTTGCCGGTGAGGATAACGATCCGGTCCGATTCCCTCTCCGGGACAGTCTTCTGGCAGGAAGTGCACTCCTCCATTACAACCAACGATTTTGGAATGTTGTCACTGGTAATTGGAAAAGGCACCAGGCAGGATGCCAGTACCGCACCTACTTTTGACGCAATTGACTGGAGCGTTACTCCGAAATTCATTATGACGGAGATAGACCAAGGATCAGGATTTGAACTTATGGGATCATCAAGACTCTGGTCTGTTCCATATGCAATGTATTCCCCGAGCAGCAATCCCTGGCTGCTAAACGGTTCAAGCCTTTATTATGCATCAGGTTTTGTTGGAATTGAAACAAGCACCCCTGTAACACCTCTAACAGTAACTTATAATGATAATACCGGTATTACCTATCCGTTATACGTTCAGAATGCAAGCGGAGACTGGACAGCAACAGAAAAAGGTGTAGGGTTGAAATTCGGAAGGATTAATCCGACATCAGGACATGATTACGGTACTATCAGAGGGACAATTGCCAGTGCTTCCGGTGGCGATGGACGTCTTCAGTTCATCGGGGGAGGAGGAACCAATCCTCATTTGACAATCAACCATCTTGGAAATGTAGGAATTGGAACTATTACCCCGGGATTTAAGCTTGATGTTGTGGGTCGATCCAGATTTCAAACTGGAGGTGGTTCTGCAGGATTCTGGCTAATGGATAATGCAAATACAGTGGACAGGAGTTTTATAGGAATGTATAATGATGATCATGTTGGTTTTTATGGTGTTGGAGGATACTGGGGTATGGTAATGAATGTTAATAATGGCAATGTTGGGATTGGTAATCAAAATCCTGCATATAAGCTGGCCGTTGCAGGAAATATTTCAGCAAATTCCTATAATGGTGTCGCAGATATCAATGCATATTCTCTTGAGTTGGGAGGCCCAAATCCGACAGCAACAAGCAGGGAAGGAACTTTGTTATTCCATCATCATGGAGCAGTTGCACACCAGTTAAGATATACTGCAGGTTGGTTATACCTTGAAGCTGCAGGAACTGGTTATGGAACAACAAATACTCCGGGATTGTTGGTTGGTGGTAGTCTTTTGGCAGCTGTGAATGGTGGTAATGTCGGTATCGGAACGACTAATCCAACTAGTAAGCTTTCCGTCCAGCCTGCCGACGGCTGGTCTGACGAAACACCTCTTTTTGAAGTAAAGAATAAATATGGAGTACCTGTCTTGGCAGTTTATAACAACGGTGTAAGAATAAATGTTGAACATAATGAATACTCAAAAAGTGTCAAGGGAGGTTTTGCTATCGGAGGCTTTGATTATGCCAAGTCAAGCAAAACGGTTGATTTCATGAATATTACTCCTGACAGTATCCGCTTCAATATTAATAACAAGTCTTCAAAAGCAGTAAAGGGAGGATTCGCGATAGGAGGATATGGAAATACAAAAGGTGATATAAATGAGGATTTTATGTATATTACCCCACAGGCTTCAAATAATGGAACTTATACTACAAAGATGGGTTTTGAAGCCGGTAAGAACTCAAGTGGTCCTCACAACACCTTTGTTGGATATTATGCGGGTAAGGGAGCTGCAAGCAATGGTGCAGCATCTAATATATTTATCGGAGAAGCATCCGGTAAAAACAATTCTGGCAGTTACACTGAATTTCCTTTACTGCTGCCTGATGGCACCTGGATAACAGCTTTTAATTCGTGGGGCGGTAATAATGTAGCAATTGGTAATTACACAGGAGTGAATCTTAAAGGTGATTTCTTCCATCAGTCATACGGACAATGTAATGTATTACTGGGACATTCTTCCGGAACTAAATTGGAGACAGGGTCAGGGAATGTAATAATAGGTCACGGAGCTGGAAGTAACCTTGTATCAGGAAACGGGAATATATTTATTGGCCGAAGTGCCGGGGGGAATGAGACTACTTCCAACAAACTCTATATTGACAATAGTAATACATCTACACCTCTGATTTATGGAGATTTATACAACGATTGGCTTACAGTTAATGGTGAGTTGATAGTTACCGTAGAAGCTTACAAACCAGGTGGTGGTGCGTGGCTTGCAAGTTCAGATATGCGACTGAAGGATATACATGGGATATTTGAAAAAGGCTTAAATGAAATACTTGATCTTCAGCCTGTATTATATAATTATAAGTATGGAAATGCAAGAGGTCTGCCTATCGAAAATGAATATATTGGATTTGTTGCACAGGATGTTCAGGAATACCTTCCTGAGGCTGTTAGTACGGGCAAAGATGGATACCTGAACCTTGATATGCATGTAATCAACGTAGCACTGGTAAATGCTGTAAAGGAACTGAATCAGCAGATCGAATCCCAGAACGAAAAGATTGATCGGCTGGAGAAGATAATTTCCGAGATGCAAACGAGGTTTGCTTCGTCTTCCCAATAAATCCGGACTCCTCGCCATGACACTATTTTTTATTAGTTTAGCAATCGAATGGAGTTGTATTTTACTAAAAGGGAAGAGTGGAGGAAATGGCTCGAAAAGAACCATTCCTCCTGTGAAGAGGTCTGGCTCAGGTATTATAAGAAACCTTCAGGCAAACCCCGCATACCCTATACTGATGCCGTCGAGGAAGCTCTCTGCTTCGGATGGATTGACGGCAAAATCAAAAGGATCAACGAGGATTATTATATACAACGCTTCACTCCACGCAGACCGGGAAGCCGGTGGTCAAAATATAATATCGAAAGGGTGGAAAAACTGAAAAAAGAAGGACTTATGAAACCTGCCGGACTTAAAGCATATAAGGAAGCACTGGAAAAACCCAAACTTATTTATGACGATCGTCGCGACGGCAATCCATCTGAACCTGAGGATCTTATGAAGGCCCTTAGGAAGAACGAAGTCGCTCTTAAGAATTTTTCAAATTTCACACAATCGTCCCGGAGAATGTATATTGACTGGCTTAATAGCGCCAAAAAGCCGGAAACAAGAATCAGAAGGATAAAAAAGATCATTGAGCTTTCGGAAAAAAACATAAAACCCGGGATGAATGTAATATAACATCCCACCGACCCTCCCGCTCCGCCAAAGTTACGCGGGACAGGCTCTTCAAAGGGGAGTTCTTTGGCCTTGCTCCCTGAACCTTAAATCTTAAACCTTAAACCTTAAACCATTTTTACTACTTTTAACCCATGCAAGGTTCAAATAATAAAACCATAGTAGCCTTCTCTGTGATAAACTGCATCTGCTATGACCAGAGGGTGCAGAAAATCGCCGAAACGGTCAGCAAACTTGATTGTGAAATCACAATTATTGGCAGGCGACTGGGCGATTGCTGTGATTCGGATTCTGTACCCTTCAGAACAAAGAGATTCAGGATGCTCTTTAAACGGGGATTCTTTTTCTACAAATTCTTCAATGTTCGCCTCTTCTTTTACCTGTTAAATCATAAGTTTGATCTTCTCGTGGCAAATGACCTTGATACACTGCCCGCCAATTATCTTGTTTCAAAACTGAAACACCTGCCGCTGGTATATGATTCACATGAGTATTTTACAGGCGTTCCGGAACTTAATAATAAACCATTCAGGAAATGGTTCTGGAAGACAATTGAAAGATCAATATTTCCGCACCTGAAATATGTTATGACTGTCAGTGATTCAATTTCTGAACAATATGAGATTGAATATAAAATCAGACCTTTGGTTGTAAGGAATTGTTCACCAGTATCTTCAGACATTAAACCTTATCTTCATCGGGATCTTGGAATACCTGAGGATCATCTTTTGCTGGTAATTCAGGGTGGTGGTATTAATATTGACAGGGGAGGTGAAGAACTCATTGAGGCAATCAATGAAACTGAAAGTGTTATTTTACTGGTTATAGGAGCCGGGGATGTTTACAAAATTCTTAAAGATAGAACAGATTCTCTGAATTTGGGAGGTCGTATAAGGTTTATCCCAAAATTGCCATGGCCGGAGATGATGAGATATACAAAAACTGCAGACGCCGGATTGACTCTTGATAAAGAAACAAATCTCAATTACAGATTCATACTTCCAAATAAACTATTTGATTATATTTCAGCAGGAATCCCAGTTATTGCCAGCAGACGAATTGAAGTTGAAAAGATCGTACTAGGCAATAATTGCGGAATAATCATTCCTGAAATAACACCTCAGGAAATAAGTAACGCAATAAAAAAGCTTCGTGACGACAGGGCTCTTTTGAACAAACTGAAACAAAACTCTGTTTATGCATCAGGATCCCTGAACTGGGAAAATGAAAGTAAAATGGTCACGGATTTTTATAAACACGTATTATTAAACAATTAAGACCTGCAAGACCACAAGACTTACTATGAACACACCGGGCTTTATAAAGAAAAACCGGCTTTTGATTATATTTACAATAGCCGGCCTTGCCGGCGGATTTCTTTACTGGAAATTTGTTGGCTGCCTCACCGGCTCATGCCCGATTAAATCCATATGGTACTGGAGCACTCTTTACGGCGGGCTGATAGGTTTTCTGGTGGGATCAATCATTAATGATCTTGTAGTCAAATTCCGGAAGAAGAAAAATTCTGATGTGTAATGGCACCCGGTCCCGCCTTGCGGGACCACCCCCTAAAGGGGGTTGAAAACCCAGGTATTTATATTCAACAATTATCACGGTTTTAGCCCCCCTTCAGGGGGGTTGGGGGGTTAAAAAATAAGTATTAATTTGCGGGGTATTAAAGATATAATTAATAACCTTAAAATACCCTCTATATGAAATCCAATCGCCGTGATTTTTTAAAAGCAGCATCCTTTGCCGGTGCAGGAGCAATGACCGGTGGATATATATCCGGATGCACCCCGAAAGAGGTTGAGTCAAACCTTGCAACAATTCTGGAATCAGTTAAAAAAACTCATACACAGAAATTTAATATGTCGGGATATTCAGCTCCCCCGCTTCCTGTAGTAAGAGCAGGATTTATAGGACTTGGCGACAGGGGAAGCGGTGCCGTTGAAAGACTTTCATATATTGAAGGAGTTGAGATAAAGGCACTTGCCGATCTGCGTCCTGCGGCAACGACGGGTTCACAAAAATACCTGTCAAGTATCGGCAGACCGGCTGCTCAGGAGTTCTCCGGTGATGATAATATCTGGAAAAAACTTGTTGAACTGCCCGATCTTGACCTTATATATATCTGCACACCCTGGGTATGGCACACTCAAATGGCAGTATATGCCATGGAGCTGGGCAAACATGTTGTTTGTGAGGTGCCCATAGCACGTACGATCGATGAAGCATGGCAGCTTGTGGAGACATCTGAACGGACAAAGAAACACTGCATGATGCTCGAGAACTGCTGCTACGATTTTTTCGAACTGCTTACTCTCAATATGGCACGCAATGGAATGTTTGGTGATATTATCCACGGCGAAGGTGCTTATATCCATAACCTGTTGGGAATGAACTTTAAAAAACCCCTTGATGACCGACAGGCGGACGGTGCATATACAGGCATGTGGAGACTCATAGAAAATGCCACAAGGAACGGTAACCTTTATCCCACTCATGGGCTCGGCCCGATATGCCAGGTAATGAATATCAACCGCGGAGATAAACTGGATTACCTGTCATCTGTATCTACGAATGACTTTACAATGGGGCTTAAAGAGGAACAGATGGTCTCACAGGATCCTTACTTTGAACCGTGGAAAAATAACCGTTTCAGAGGTAACATGAACACTACCATAATCCGGACATCGCTAGGGAAAAGCATTATGGTTCAGCATGATGTATCATCGCAGCAGCCTTATTCAAGAATCCACCTGGTAAAGGGTACGAAAGGAATGGCTGTAAAATATCCCCGGGAATTAATCGCACTGGGAGAATCATGGTTAAAGGATGAAGAGATGGTTAATGTCATGGCTGAACACATGCCGGCGATAAGCAAAAGGATGGGAGATGTGGCTAAAATTGTAGGAGGTCATGGCGGCATGGACTTCATCATGGACTGGCGCATGATAGACTGCCTGAGGAACGGACTCCCTCTTGACCAGGATGTATATGACGGGGCCCTCTGGAGCTCAATAGCTCCTCTCACTGAATGGTCTGTAGCCAACAGGTCGCAATCTATAGATATCCCAGACTTTACCGGAGGTTCCTGGAAAACAAATGTGCCTCATGGCATCAACCTGGAAACAGGTGGAACCACGAAAGTGCTGGATGTCAAAGTTGCAGCCCTAGAATCAGCACATCATCCGTTTGCGG
>CAYWEQ010000059.1:0-13528 GCA_964457185.1 uncultured Rikenellaceae bacterium | reverse complement strand
GTGGTCCCCAGGAACATATTTTTTTCAGTAAGGAACATCGTTTCAATTCCCCATCCTGCATAGAATTCAAACAGCTTTCCCGGATTGGATTTCTCTGTTATATCATATAATGCAATATTATTCCCGTCAAGAAGGTACAGTACATTTTCCTTTATACCGAACCGTGCCATTGATCCCCCTATTCCTATTCCGTTGCTGGAAACTCCTGATCCGCCGGATGCTGGTGCTGCAGATGATTTGTAAGGAAAATTCGCAAATTCAAGACGGATATTGGTTTCATAGTACGGATAAACAGGCGGATTATTATATACTCTTTCCTTAATTATTTTAAGCTCCCATTCCAGGACAACGCCCTTCTCTTCATCAACATAAGTCTGAGGATAATCGTTATCCACAGGGGGCACAGTATATGGCAGGACATCATATACTCTTCCCACTTCATGGATATTGTCAATATCCTGGATATCAACAGCTACGAGGTCCACATAGCTGTCTGTATACAATACATTGCCGGATATTGCCATATCTACGGCCCCGGGCACATTAATAAAAGCCTTTTTGAGCGGCGCAGACGGATCACTGTTATCAAAGACATGTATCCCTTTAAGCTCCTCAACAATAAAAATGAAGTTATCCTTGAAATAGATCTTTCCCGGATCAACAAGAGGGATTTCTTCTTTTATTTCCACGGCATTCCTGAGATCAGTGTACGACATATATACAGGAGCATTGCCCTTATACTCTATGTAAGTACTATCTTCACAGGATATCACGAAAAGTGCGGAAATTAAAACAAAAACAATTGGAATGATTTTTGCTTTCATAAGAAATTAGGTTTAGTTATGTTAATCAAATCAAAAATCATGCTAAACATGTAAAACTTAAAACCTTTCTAAATGAAAAAACTGTCAGTTTTCATTATCATGCTCATAATCATTGGATTACAACAATCCGTCGCGCAAAAGACAAAGGATGTTCTGTATCTTAAGAACGGAAGCAAGATATTCGGCAAGCTGGTGGAAGCCGATTCAGTTCATTATAAATTCCAGACATCCGATGGAAGTATAATGATCTATGATTTACCACAAGTTGAGAAATTCACAAAAGAAGAACCATATTTTGACGGAAGGAAAGCTAACAGCTTCATCTTTTCCATTGAGGCCGGACTTCTGATAGGTCCGCAAAATGCAACTTACACGGCACCTTTCAGCTTTGATTGCCAGGCCGGGTACGTATATAATAAAAGAACCTCAGTAAGTATTGGCTCCGGCGTAGTATTTATTGGACGTCCCTTTACCCCTTTATTGCTGGAACTCCGGCAGGTTTTTTATGATAATAAGACGAGCCCGTATATTTTTACCAGGGCGGGCGCCATCATCCCTATAGGGAGTGATGGAAAAGGGGAAGATAATGATTACCCCTACAATGATTCAGATTATAATATCCCAAAGAATTATAAAGCCGGAGCGTCATTCTCGTTAGGTACGGGTGTATCCTGGGCTCATGAAGATTATGAGATCAATCTCAGCTTTGCATACCGGTATGCTCATTACAGCTACCAGGAGAAAGAGTATAACCTCGGTGATGTCACATATAAAGCGAATCTTAACAGGCTTGAACTTAAAATAGGTTTCAGGTTCTGATCTTAAGCCTTATTTGTTCCGCCATCCATTTATTCCATTCTTTCAAACCATCTCCCCTTGTGCACGAGACTTTGAACTGAAGAATTCTGCCATTTATCTTCTTCAGATCTGAAGAGAAGCTGTTATAGTTGAAATTTGTATAGGGAATAAGATCGATTTTGTTGAGTACGACAGCCTTTGCTTCCCTGAAAAGCATGGGATATTTACCAGGTTTATCATCTCCCTCTGTCGTACTTACCAGGGCCAGCTTGAATGTTTCTCCAAGATCAAATTGAGAAGGGCATATCAGGTTTCCGACATTTTCAACGAAAAGCACATCAAGGTTGTCAGTATCAAATGAATCAAGCACCTTTGAGATACTGTGAGAGTCGAGATGACATCCACCTTCAGTGTTTATTACAACAATAGGAATATTATATTTCTTGAGACGCTGTGCATCCCTGTCAGTTGTAACATCTCCCTCTATTATGCCTATCCTGAATTCAGAAGCAAGAGCTTCGCAGGTCCGCTCCAGCAAAGTTGTTTTACCTGCCCCCGGAGAGCTTATTATATTCACCATCAGTACATTTTTAGATGCCAGCAGGTTCCTTACCTCATCAGCCTTGTTCTGGTTCCTGTCCAGGATGTTTTTCATTATCTTTATTTCCATATCTATTCTCCTTCTATGCTATTGATATATAATTCCTTGCCATGAATTATTCCGAGGTCGGTTGAACCGCATACATCACATGCAAATTTGTTATTAACCACCTGAAAATCGTTTCCGCAGTCAATACATTTCATTTCCACAGGCAATATTTCGATATTGACCTGCGCATCTTCAGCGACCGAATTCCTTACCGCTTCACTGAAAGCAAACCTGAAGATATCAGGGACGATCTGCACGAGCTGCCCGAAGATGATATTCACTTGCGTCACCTTTGAAAGGTTCTCCTTTTTAGCTGTTTCAAGCACAATTTCCGTAAGATCCTCTGCTATTTTAATCTCATGCATATGATATACTTTAACATATACGCGGAAGCTGCACACCGGAAGGCATATCAAGTATCCGCGAACCTCCGGCAGATGTATTTAAAATTACAATTTTTTTATTTTCAGCAGTTATCTCCCCGATAAGTGCAGAATCCTTTCCAAGCGGATCAGATCTTAAAATATTGAGTATTTCTGTTTCAGAGCCTGCTCCTGCGACTATCAGTATCTTCCCTTCATTTGCCAGGTACAGCGGATCAAATCCCAGCATTTCGCAAACTCCCCGCACTGGCTCATCAACCGGTATTGAATGTTCATTCACGGAAATACCCTCTTCCCTCATTTCTGCAAGCTCATTAAGTACTCCTGCAAGACCGCCTCGTGTAAGGTCGCGCATGAAGTGCACCTCAGTGCATTTATCCAGCACTCGTGCTATCAGGCGGTTCAGTGATGCACAATCTGATTCAACGGGTGTGCTGAAACTGAGGTTATTACGGGCACCCAGCACAGCTATGGAATGATTTCCGAGCGAACCGTTTATGATAAGTTTGTCTCCAGTCTTTATTCTGCTACCTGTGCTTATATGTTCCCTTTCATTATTAAGGATACCCGTTCCTGAAGTTGTAATAAACAGTTTATCGCATTTTCCTTTCCCGACAACCTTTGTATCACCTGCAACGATCTTCACGCCTGCTTTCATAGCCTCTTCAGCCATGGAACCCGTGATAGCAATAAGATCACTCAACGGGAAGCCTTCTTCTATGACGAATGAACAGGCTATATATTCGGGTTTTGCTCCCGATACTGCCAGATCATTTACTGTTCCGCAGACAGACAGTTTACCTATGTTTCCTCCCGGGAAAAAGATCGGGTCAACGACATAGGCATCTGTAGTAAGCACAAAAGCTTTGCCAGCTTTCTTAAGTATAGCCGAATCTGTAAGAGGTTCGGGCATGCCAAAACTCCTGACAAACACACTTCTGATAAGCTCATGTGTCTGTTTTCCTCCACTGCCGTGATTCAAAGAAATACTATTGTTCATCTGGCTCGTTTGTATTTATACCAGGTATTGCAGACCCCCTCGCCTGATACCATGCAGGCTCCCACCGGATTTTCAGGAAAGCAGGTATCAGCAAAAAGAGGACATTCATCAGGCTTTTTCAATCCCCTGAGAATATCGGCACAGATGCACATCCCATCTTCTTCATGAGGAATGACGGGAACAGGCATGAAATTGTCCGCGTCGAACTTCTCAAAGCTCTCCCTCAAAGTCATCCCGCTTTCGGGAATCATTCCAAATCCCCGCCAGTATGCGTCACAGGGTTTAAAAACTTCTTTCATATGTTTTTGAGCGGCGATATTCCCGTCAACCGTTACTGCGCGGCTGTATTGAATTTCCACCCCGGGATCGTTCCTGTTTACCTGTTCAGTCAGCATCAGGACAGACTGTAACAGGTCGGTCGGTTCAAAACCTGTTATTACACATCCAAGGTTATATTTTTCAGGCAGGAAATTAAAGATTGAAGATCCTGTGACTGCTGCAACATGACCAGGGCAGATAAATCCATCGAGCTTTGTTCCTTCCTTAACAAGTGTTTCCATTGCAGGGGGCATGACTTTATGGGCGCTCAACAAAAAGAAATTATCAAAATGTTCCTTTTCAGCCTGCTTTATAGTTACTGCCGTTCCGGGAGCCGTTGTTTCAAAACCTATTCCAAGAAAAATTATCTTTTGTCCGGGATTTGATTTAGCGATTGCCAGAGCTTCAAGTCCTGAAAATACCACCCTGATATCTGCTCCTGCAGCTTTCTGTTTTTCAAGTGACGAAGCTGATCCCGGAACCCTTATCAGGTCTCCGAAAGTGGTGATTATTACATCTTCCCTTTCAGAATAAGTTATTGCCTTGTCAATAAAATCGGTACCGGTAACACAGACGGGACAACCGGGTCCGGATATCAGTTTTATATTCTCAGGGAGCAATGATGGGATCCCGAACCTGTGTATTGCTGCTGTATGGCCCCCGCAAACCTCCATAAAAGTATAATCACGCTTAACAGACCTGGCGATCCGGTCAGTCAGCTTCATTATCAAACCTTTATCCCTGTATTCATCAATATATTTCATCCTTTATCATTCATTCAGGGCATCGTTCATTTCCCGGAGGATCTTAATGGTTTCGGCTGCTTCCTCTTCACTGATCTTCTGAATAGCAAATCCCGCATGCAGGAGCACATAATCTCCGACCTGAGGATTCTCAATCATATGCAGGCCTGCCCTGAACAGAGTACCTCCTGCAGATACTTCTGCCATGCTGCCATCAATTGACTCTATCCTTACCGGAATGCTCAGACACATTATGTTCTTGTTTTAGATGCTATTACTAACTGACCCAGTGATATTCCTCCGTCATTGGCCGGTACAAGGTGATTTGTAAATACTTTAAACCTGTTGCGGCTTAAAAGATACAAAGATTTCTCCAGAAGATATTTATTCTGAAAAACACCCCCTGACAGGAGTACCTTGTTAAGGGACGTTTCCTTTCTTATCTTCTTTGAGACTTCAAGGATAACATGGGCAACGGTATTATGGAATCTGGCGGAAATTACAGAAGCTGACTCTCTTTTCATATCTTCAATAATTGCCTTCAGTGTATCGGCGAATACTATCGTTTTATCAGCGTGGAAGGGATAAAAGTCATTAGTTTCATCATTAATAACCGATTCGAGCCGCATTGGTGCTTCTGAATCAAACCTCGCCATAATGCATAATCCGAGGATCGCTGAGACAGCATCAAACAGCCGCCCGGCTCCTGAGGACAGGGGCGAATTTATTTCCCTGCTCAGCGCCTCCCTGGTCATTGTGAGCTTTTTCTTCTCAACCAGCCTGAAAAGAGGCATTGAGTGATAGTCAAAATTATCGCCGAAATACTTATAAAAATATGAGAATGCCATTCTCCACGGTTCTTCCACTGCTTTATCGCCTCCTGGCAAGGGGACATAGTCGAAATGTGTATACCGCCTGAAGCTTTTCAGATCGGCAATAATAAACTCGCCTCCCCATATTTTCCCGTCAGTGCCAAAGCCAGTCCCGTCAAGGCTTACTCCTATCACTTCCTCATCGATCCCGTTCTCAGCCATGCATGATGCAATATGTGCATGATGATGCTGGATCCTTATAAGGGGAATGTTAAATTCTTTTTCAAGAATTTCAGCATGTCTTGTAGAAAGATAATCGGGGTGAAGATCACATGCAATACAGCGTGGATTAAACCTGTAAAGCTTAGAGAACCTTTCAATTGATTCAACAAGAAAGTTATATGTTGCATGATTTTTCAGATCTCCGATATACTGACTCATTACCGCCTGGTTATCCCTGCCGAGAGAAAAGCTGTTTTTCTGTTCGGCTCCGAGTGCAAGTATCCCTTCTACATTCAGCTTAAGGTCAACCGGACGCGGAACAAATCCTCTTGATCTCCTGATGATGGATATTTTCCGGTCAATGAACCTGATCACCGAATCGTCCGTCCTGTTAAGTATCTGCCTGTTATAGCTGACTATGGAATCAGCAACCGGCATCAGCTGTTTTTCAGCAGCAGTATCATCTGTTATAATTGGCTCATCGGAAATATTACCGCTGGTAAGAACAACAACAGGTGTTTTCAGCATTTTAAACAGCAAATAATGCAGTGGCATATAAGGCAGCATGGCTCCTATTGTATTGAGTCCGTCGCTGACTGCTGCTGCAAGTTGTTTTTTTTGTCTGAGTATCAGGATTGGTCTGCGCCATGAAGCAATTTCTTTTCCCTCTGTTTCATCAAGGAAGCAATAGCTCTTTAAAGTCTGGATGTCCCTGAACATGACTGCAAAGGGTTTTGCATCGCGGTTTTTTTTGTTTCTCAGCTCACTCACGGCACTATTATTCAGCGCGTCGCACATAAGATGGTATCCGCCCAGGCCTTTAATTGCCACGCTCCTGCCGGAGTCTATTTGTGATGATACTTCCTGGAGTATTTCATCTATCATGCTGAGACTTCTGACGCGATCCTTATATGTATAAACCGGTCCGCATGAATTACAGGCTATCGGCTGTGCATGAAACCTGCGGTCAAGTATATCATTGTATTCCGATTTGCATTTTGAGCACATCCTGAAGCTTTTCATTGTTGTCTTCGGACGATCATAGGGCAGTCTTTCTATAATTGTAAATCTGGGGCCGCAGTTTGTACAGTTGACAAACGGATAATCGATTCTTGAGGGATCCTTTTCCAGGTCATCCAGGCATTCAGGGCAGACTGCGATATCCGGGCTGATTTCAGTAATCTGATTATCATGTATTTTACTCCCGGTAATTTTAAAATCCTCAAAGACGGGAATGTCTACCTGGTTGATCTCTATGGATTTTATCTGGGATGCTGGCGGTGCGAGCTGAAGGATATCATTGCTGAAACGGTCGATTGTTTTAAGGTCTCCCTGTACAACGACAGATACGCCATCGGTTCTGTTTTTTACATGCCCGGCGAGTCCGTGCTTTGCGGCCATCCTGCAGATAAAAGGGCGAAATCCAACACCCTGAACCAGCCCTTTGATCAGTATTTCATATCCTTGTATAATAACTCGGGGTTTTTAAAGTCTGGCAATCATTAACAGCTTGTGAACATAGCTTTTTTTTGTTCTATATAATGTGATTTTTTTCATATAAACCCATATTTATTTATTTGATTTTGCAAGGTAATTATTTCTTTTTTAAATAAAATATGCTTCTAATTAGCTTATTCATTGATATTTAAAAATATGTTGATTTTTATCATAATAAAATTTCAGAGATTTATATAGATTTATAAAATGTAGGTAATAATTTTATCGGTGAATCTGCAAACATAAATGCAATACAGAAGCGTCAAAAAGGAAGAGTGGAACAGGGTATTGGAAAGGCTGATATCATCCCATACAGTTTATGCGAATATCGGCGACGAATTTGGACTGGACTATGAATTGATCCGTCCTGCTGATATATCAAGGATCATATATAACAAGCCCAAGCCGGCAACTTCACTTAAAAGCTTCTTCCTTCCGGTAAAGGAAAACGTAACCTCGGAGAGAAATTCAGAGAAGCCAAGAATTATAATAGGTACGCCGAACTGCGATGTTGAAGGATTATCCCTCCTTGATGAGATCTATCTGGATAAAGATTTTGATGATCCCTTTTACAGGATGCGCCGTGAAAGCACTTTGCTGATTTCATCCGACTGCTTTGGGATACAGGAGCATTGTCATTGCCTCTCATACGGCATAAAGCCTTACTCCATTAGCAAGGCTGATCTTGCTGTAATCAGCATGAATGGGACAATAATATTCAGGGTTATTTCGGAAAAGGGGAAAGAATTCCTTGATACAATTCCTGAAGCAGTTCAGCTAAATGATAATAGTATTATATCGTCTGTTGAAAATGAACAGAAAACGACGGAGTCTTTACTTGCCGAAGCCAATAAGGGATTGCCTGACTATAAGACTACAGGTAAAATAGTAGCTGAAGCAGGAAAGGAAATATGGAAGAAGTATTCTTCCCGTTGTGTTTCATGCGGAGCCTGTGCTGCAATATGCCCGACCTGTACCTGTTTCCTGCTTATCGACAAACCAGGCTTTGAAAAGGTAAAACAGCTGGATGCCTGCCAGTATCCAGGATTTGAGAGGGTTGCTGGAGGAGAAGACAGTCTGTTTGAGATTCATAACCGGTTCAGGAACAGGTATATGTGTAAATATGTCTGGAAGCCGGAGAAATTCAGTTCTCTTGCATGTACAGGCTGCGGAAGATGTATTGAGGCCTGTATAGGTAAAATAAACAAGAATGAGTTATTCAGGGAACTTGCCTGAAGAACAATATGGGAAATAACAAGAACATATACAAACCACTGAGGGCAAAGTTGATTGAAGTAATCGAGGAATCGCCTCTTATAAAAACATTTGTACTGGTTCCTGAAGAAGAGTTCTCCTTCAGGACAGGTCAGTTCATTGAGTTATCAGTTGACGGCGTCGGAGAGGCTCCCTTTACTCCTTCTTCTTCTCCGCAGATATCGGATAAGCTTGAGGTAACGGTAATGAAAACCGGGTATGTGACGGAATACATGCACAATCTGAAGCCGGGAGCATACATGGGAATAAGAGGTCCTTATGGCAGAGGGTATCCTGTTGACAGATTTTTCGGTAAAGAGGTGCTTATTCTTGGAGGCGGCTGCGGACTGGCTCCTATCAGATCATTGCTGTATGCCCTTGAACACGTAAAGGATAACCTTAAGAAAGTGATCCTTTGCTACGGATCAAAGACCCCTGCAGATTGCATATATAAACCTCTCTTCAACCGTCTGAACAAGATTGAAAAATTTGAAGCTTACCGTACTGTTGACAAGGCAGATGAAGAGTGGGATGAGAATGTAGGTGTAGCCCCTTCGCTGCTGGATAAGGTTAAAGTCGATATTAAAAATTCCATTGCAGTGGTATGCGGACCTCCGGTCATGATGAAGTACGGAACAATAAAGATCCTTGAGATGGGATACAAGGATGAGCAGATATACCTGTCGATGGAAAAGAATATGTCGTGCGGTCTTGGAAAATGCGGTCACTGCATGATGGGAGAATTTTTTGTATGCAAGGACGGCCCCGTATTCACTTATGATGAGATAAAAGATCAACCAAATATATGGGACTGATATGGCTCGGAAAATTCTGATTGATATGATGAAATTGAGGGCTGCAATGGTTGAGGACTCAACCATTGAGCTTCCCGAGGCATTGTTTTACCCGTCCCCTAATGTAAACGGGCTCAAGACTATCCGTGAGCTGGCAATTTTCAGTTTTACATGCAGAAAATGCGAAGATGCTCCTTGCATTGGCGTTTGTCCGGCTGATGCGCTTGAAAAAGATGAAGATGGCATTATTACCCGGTATACGAATCTGTGTGTATCATGCAAATCCTGCGTTACCATTTGCCCGTTCGGAACCATGATGACAGATTTCTTCAGGCATCACAGGAACAAAGACCTGTTTTATAACCTGAATGATGAAAAGGAGATGGAGAAATTCATAGAAGCTTCTCCTGCAGGAACGGTTTCAATGACCGATGAGGATGAAACACCGGAGAAGAATATTTACAGGCTGAACGATAAAGTACTCATAAAAGATTATTTGTATATCACTGAAAATAAGTAATATGGCAGTAAACCTGTTTTATTTCTTTATTTTTCCCGGTCTGCTCTTCGTTGCAGTCGTCGGCGCTTTTCTATCATGGTTCGACAGAAAGATCACTGCCAGGGTACAATTCCGGAAGGGGCCTCCCCTCCTCCAGCCTTTTTATGATTTCTTTAAATTACTGCTCGTAAAGGAGACAATCCTGCCAAAGCACGGATCGCCCCTGATGTTTCTTTTATCACCTGTTTTCGCGATATTCGGAGCCGTAATGGCCGGAGTATTTATCCTTCTTCCTCTTTTTAATATCGCTACAGGCTTCAAAGGAGATCTTCTTGTAATCTTTTACCTTCTGACAATACCTTCCTTTTCATATATAATGGGAGCTCTGGCTTCCGGAAATCCGCTTGCCGCAATCGGAGGATCGAGAGAGATGAAACTTATTCTGAGCTATGAGCTTACATTTCTTCTTGTCATAGCCGGGATAATAATGAAGTGCGGACAGCAGTTTGATCTTTATACCATAATACAAACCCAGCAGGCCGGTACCCCGTTCATCGGGAGCATTTCGGGAGTCCTATTATTTATCGTCGGGATTTTCTGTATTCAGGCAAAGCTGGCGCTGGTTCCGTTCGACATGCCTGAGGCTGAGGCTGAGATAACTGAAGGTATATTTATAGAGTATTCCGGACCGGCCTACGGACTTATCAAACTGACAAAATATATTATGTTCTTCATCCTGCCCGCTTTTATTACAGCCCTGTTAATGAACGGATTCAGACTTGACGGTATAAATATTTTGTGGGCGGTGCTTAAAGTCCTCCTGGTCGTACTGTTGCTTACTTTAATAAGGAACACTAATCCAAGGATAAAGATCAAGCAGGCTATAAGCTTCTTTGCGATATGGATGAACCTGCTGGCAGTAATTGCACTTGTGTTGATTGCTTTTGGTTACTAAACATTTTTAATTGTGGGTTTTAAGAATTTTTGCTTTAAAAAGTCCCTCTGGGTTTTCCACTTCGGCGGAGCATCCTGCAATAACTGCGACATTGAAATACTGGATTGCCTGACACCAAGACATGACCTTGAAAGGTTCGGCATTCTTCTCGTCGGCAGCATAAGGCATGCTGATGTCCTGCTGGTGAACGGATCAATCAATATGAGGGACAAGGACAGACTGCTGGAGATATATAAGCAGGCTCCGAGACCGATCCTTGTTGTGGCAATCGGCGCTTGCGGATGCACGGGAGGAATTTTTGCCGAAGGAATGACCTTTGCCGGTCCTGTTGACAAAATAATTCCCGTAGATGCATATATTCCGGGATGTCCCCCTAAACCTGAAGCAATAATCGGAGGGATTGTAAAACTGGTAAATAAATAATAGGCTACGGGCTTCCGGAAATGAAATTTGAGAACAGGTTAAGAGTTGAAAATATAAGAGATGGATACGGATCAGGTCATAGAGAAGTTTAAGGAGAATTTTGATTCCGGGATAATTGAGGTTGTAAAAAAGAGTGAGAACCGGGCTGTTATTACTATCAGGCCGGAGGCCATTCTTAAAGTCGCGGAGTATTTGTATAAAACAGCGGGATTAAGATTTATAATAGCATCAGCCCTTCATACAAAGAAGGGATTTGAGATACATTATCATTTCAGTATGGATGAGATCGGACTGGTGCTTAACATTCATGTAATACTTGATAAGGATAATCCACAGATTGAATCGCTTTCCAACATGTTCAGCGCATCAAACTGGATTGAAAGGGAAATGCATGAATTGTACGGTATCAATTTTCTCAATCACCCTAACCAGGAGAAACTGTTATCTGACGGCAACTGGGCAGAAGGAGTATATCCTTACAGGAAAGAGTTTAAATAAGAACCTGAAGATGAGCAAACAGACACTCATACCAATCGGACCATACCATCCTTTGCAGGAGGAACCTGAGCTATTCAAGCTTTTCTGCGACGGGGAGATCGTGAAGGACATAAAATGGGAAACAGGTTATAATCACAGGGGCATCGAAAAGCTCAGCGAATCAAAGACCTATGAGCAGGTATTCTTTCTTGTTGAAAGGATATGCGGCATCTGTTCCACATCACATCCTTTTGCTTTTGCAAATGCTGTGGAAGAGATAGCCGGCGTGGAGATAACCGACAGGGCGAAATACATCAGGTCATTCATAGGCGAACTTGAACGTATTCACAGTCATCTCCTGTGGGTAGGTCTTGCCGGTCATTTTCTCGGATATAATACGGTATTCATGTGGGCGTGGAAATACCGCGAACCGATACTGGATCTTTTTGAGATGATCACCGGTAACAGGAACAGTTATGCGATGTTTAAGGTCGGGGGTGTTCGTCGTGATATCGAAAACAGTAAGATACCTGTTATCAGGAAAATACTTTCTGACACAAAGAAAAAAACAGATCTTCTGACAGGTGCAGTCATGGATGATCCTGTGATCCACGCAAGGACCAAAGGAGTAGGTATTCTGACAAAGCAGGATATTGTTGATTATGCTGCTGTCGGCCCTACGGCCCGTGCATCAGGAGTGGCTATTGATGTCAGGAGGGATGATCCCTATGCTGCTTATCCCCTTGTCAACTGGAAGGTCATTACAGCTGAAGCAGGCGATGTATTTGCAAAGGCTGAGGTAAGACTCCTGGAGATGTATGAATCAATATCTATTCTCGAACAATGTCTTGAGGGACTCGAAAAAACAAAAGAGGGTGACATCAATGTAATAGTCAAGGAGATACCTGAAGGCTTCGGGGCAGGTCGTGCAGAAGCTCCCAGGGGAGAGGTATTTCATTTCGTGGTTTCAGACGGCTCCAATTCGCCTGCAAGGCATAAGATAAGAGCCCCGAGCTATGTTAATATTGCCACATTTAAAAAGGCATGTGTAGGGCAGACCATTGCCGATGCCACCATTTCACTGGCTGCGGTGGATCCATGCTACTGCTGTACTGAACGCCTGGCGGTTGCCTATGATCAGAAATCAGGCAGGAAGATCTGGAACGCAAAAGATCTCATTGATTTATCAACGGGTAAAACCTCTGAACTGAAGAAAAACCTTATCCAGTCAAAATGAATGAGTTTATCTCCATAATATCAGAACCTTCTGTTTGCAGTTTCCTGCAGTTCCTGATCATTGTACCCGTTGCAGCAGGTGTTCTGTTATTCCTGCTTCCTGAGAAGTCAAAAACAATAAAGGGGATCATTGCTCTGGTAGTCAGCCTTTTCACCGGGTATATGACACTTTCGCTTTTCAGCTCATCAGTTCAGATGGCAGTGCTTGACGGGATCATCGGAAAATCATGCGTTCTTTTGTTTGGTTCAAATCTCCTTGAGGGTGCTGACAGGTACTTTACCTTTACAATTGATAATCTGAGTAAGCTTATAACACTGTTTATCAGCATCTTCTCTATTCTTATTTTATTATATTCACTTGTATATATCAAGGCCGGCAGGGTGAAGAATTACTACCCGTGGTTTCTTATAACCATTGGGTGTTCATATGGTGCGGTTCTATCTGACAATCTCCTGTTATTCCTGACGTTCTGGGGTATTCTGGGGATCACTCTTTACAAACTGATACCCGGTCGTGATGAGGAGAGCTCAGCTACTGCCAAGAAAACCCTTATTCTTATCGGAGCATCAGATTCAATAATGATCATCGGTATAGCCCTGATATGGAGGCTGACCGGATCATTAAGCATTGATTCAGTAAGTTT
>CAYWEQ010000058.1:0-13556 GCA_964457185.1 uncultured Rikenellaceae bacterium | reverse complement strand
GAGTCACTTTTATTAAATTTGAATCCGGGAAAGCAATATGTGAGCTTAAATCAGGGAACTATAAATTTACTTCAACCCTGAACCATTAAACCATTAAACCATTAAACCACTAAACATATTTCCTATGACAAGTCGCAGAAATTTCCTGAAAGCATCGGGCGCAGCTGCCCTGGGAGAAGGCTCCCAATCTTACTGACAACCTGCAGAAGCTTGTTGATGACGCTGGTGAAGGAGGTCTTGAATTCCTTATATGCGCTTCGACAGCTGTTGGGACAATGGACGATATAAAGGAAGCAATTGTGATGTTCAGCAAGGCTGGGGAAGCATGCAGGAAAGCAGGACTTCAGTTTGCTTTCCATAACCATGCAACCAAATGGGCTCCTATCGAAGGTACGACCCTACGATGACGTCACCACAAGCTACAACAATATTAAAGCTTTGCTAAATTTATAAAAGTGTAGCGAAGGTGGGCCATACCCTGTACACCTGTAACTTTTGGTTTTAAATATTATTTCTATATTTACAGCTTTTAATTTTGAAAAGCTAACTAAAATGAATATTATGATCATGAGAAAGTTCGCAGGGATACTGATAGTCTCTGCTCTTGTTAGTGTCAGCCTTCTGGCACAGGACAGGAATGCTGTTATAAGCGCTTATAACGAAGGGGCAAAGCTGATGCAGACTGATACCCCTGGTGCCATCAGGGCATTCGAAAATGTGATCACCCTTGCTGACCAGGTGGGCGAGACAACTAATGACCTGAAGCAGAAAGCCCAGGGAGTGTTGCCGGGTTTGTATAACAAAGCCGCACTTGCTGCAATCAACGAGAAGAAACCTGCAGGGGAAATTATGAAAGCTGCAAAGACAGCTGTTGCTAAAGCAGAAAAATACGGAACCGACACGCATAAGGCAAATGCCGGGAAGATCATGGTGCAGGCTTATAACACAATGGCTAACAGTTATTTCAGCCAGAATGACTATGCAAATGCACTTCTTACCTTCGATAGCGTTCTGCTGATCAATCCGGGTTATGTGAATGCAATTTACAACAAGGCTTTGGTATACATTAAGCAGAATGATGCTGTCAATTTTGAGCAAACGATAGATCTCTATATTGAAAAGCTTAAGGGTGGGAATGACACTACAAAGATAAAGCAGGCATCCACCCTGGCGCTTGAATATTTCCGTTCAGCCGGATCGAAGGCAAACCAGGCTGAAAATCTTGACGAAGCACTTGCCAGTCTTAATAAAGCTGCAAAATACGGTGACGACAAAGACCTTTTCTACTACTTTGCCGACGTGAACAACAAGCAGAAGAATTTCAACAGCGGGGCAGAATACGCCCGGAAAGGTCTGGCACTTGAAACAGGTGAAGCCGAAGCCAAAGCGAAATTCTATTATCAGCTGGCTGTTGCCCAGGCAGGGAAAGGACAGACCGCCGATGCATGCGCTTCATTTAAGTATGCCATGTATGGACCCTTTGCCGAGGCATCCAAGGCCCAGAGCAAAAACCTGAAGTGCCAGTAGTTCTCCTGAGTGAGGGATAGATGGCAGGATGGCGAGAAGGGGAGAATAGGAGAATTAGGTAACCGGTCGCCTGATTTAAATCAGATCGCAGGCTTCCGGCGGCATCCAGTGAGCATCCCTGCCTTCCCATTTGATATTGCATCCGATAGGATTTGTTAAAGCGACTGAAACCGTTTTTCCTGATGTAAGTTCTTCGAGGGCTCTGTCGAGGTCGTTGACACTCATGCGGGAAGTATCGCGGGGGCTGTCGACACCTCTGCCGGTATAGACCAGCTTTCTTTTCTCATCGAACACATAGAAGTGAGGTGTTCTCAGGGCGCCATAAGCTTTTGCGACGGACTGGTCTTTATCATAGAGGTAGATCCATGGAAACCTGTATTTCTCCATCCGGCTGACCATGTTGGGGAAGCTGTCTTCGGCATAAGTTTGTTCACTGTTTGAGTTTATCCCCACGAATCCCACCTCTTTATTCATGAATTTCTCAGCCGTAGCTCTTGTTACCTCATCAGAGCCGATAACGTATGGGCAATGGTTACAGGTGAAGAAGATGACCACGTACCTGTATTTATCGAAGTCGGAAAGCTTGTATCTATGTCCGTCGGTAGCCGGAAGATCAAAGCTGATCGCTTTCTCACCCGGTTGTAGTGTAAATGCCATAGTATCTCCTTATTCGTGAAACAATTAATTAAGTTCAAATACCTTTCAATATTATGAGAGATGAGTTGCCATTGTCCCGTCGCCAAGCTGGCCGGAGGAATCATCCCCCCAGATCCATACTGTTCCGTCTTCACCGATAGCTGCATTATGGGTGCCTCCGGCGTAGATTATTCGTATTCCTGCAAGCCCCGGAACCTGAAAAGGTATGTACTGGTCATCACCTGAGCCGAATCCAAGCTGGTAGTCGTTATTGTATCCCCAGGCCCAAACAGTACCGTCCTGTTTAAGGGCAATCACGTGCTGCCCTCCTACAGCAACAGCCTTAACACCATCAAGTCCGGGTACCACACCGGCTAACAGCCTTTCTGTTTGTGAACCGTCCCCCAGCTGCCCGTTGTAATTATCACCCCATAGAAAAAGCGTACCATCATTCCTGACGGCAGCAGAGTTTCCTCCATAGAAACCGCCTGCCGCAATCATGGTAATGTCAGTCAGAGGTTCACTGCCATCCGGACCAAGCACCTGTACCGGGGTAAACCGTTCCTGGTTTGTTCCGTCTCCCAGTTGTCCGAGATCATTTCTTCCCCATGCCCAGACTGTGCCGTCATCCTTAAGGACCAGGTTGTGACCCCGTGAAGCTGCAATTGCCCGGACTCCGGTAAGTCCCTGGACCTGTACCGGTGTAAGCTGGTCATTCTCAGGATCGTTCTTTGAGGATTCATTGTTCTTCGTGCCGTCTCCTATCTGTCCGAAGGAGTTGTTTCCCCATATCCAGACAGTACCATCGTTTTTCAGAGCCAGTGTATGGTCCGATCCGCCGGCAATCGCCATTACTCCGGTAAGCCCTGTCGCCTGCACCGGGACATTACTGTTCGTCTTGGTCCCGTTTCCAAGTCCTCCATACTCATTGCTTCCCCAGGACCATACGGTTCCATCCTGCAGGAGAGCGATATTATAATCGCTTGCTGCCGATATTGCGGTGACTCCCGTAAGCCCTGATACCTGCACCGGGGAAGAGCTGTTTGTATTTGTGCCGTTTCCCAGCGCACCTGAACTATTGCTTCCCCATGCCCATACCGTCCCGTCTTCCTTCAGAAGTATTGTTGAAAAGGTACCGCATGCTATTATGGGATACATTTCTTTCTCTTTTTTTACGGCAGGAGGCTGTTCTGCTTTTTCATCTGATATCTTTTCTGTTTTAACCTCTGTTATTTCTGATCCTGTTTTATCAGCCCTGCCTTTACAGTTTGTATATAAAACTATAGTTGAAACCATAGCTACGGTAATAACAACTGATGTCATTATCTGATTTTTCTTCATGATATACCCCCTTTCTTTTATTGAAGCAATTTATTATGTGCAGGTTTTAGTCTTTTCCGCACCGATGATTAAAACCAAAATTAAGAATTATTTACATTAATATTTGACTTATAAATCTGCCGCAGGTATTTTTTTAATGAGAACTTTGGACTTTCTCCTGATGTGACCTGCCCGGAACTCATGCATCCGATTCACACATTGGCTTCCTCTTTCAATTCACCGACGAAAATCCCCTGTTCGCCGAATTATATGATAAAATAACTAAATCAATTATAACTTCGCATTAATTTATTAAGATCAGACTAATGAAAAAGATTTTGTTATCAGCTATTGCATCCCTGTTCGTTATTTCGTTAATGGCACAGGAGAGCGCCAGCCTGAAGATGAACCTGGAGAAAAACAAATTATACCGTTTAAAGTCTGTTTCCGAGCAAACAGTCACTCAGACGGTAAACGGCAACCAGCAAACTGTAGAAACGAAAGCAGAATATACGCTTTCTGTGAGAGTGCTTGATGTGACACCTGATTTTATGGTCACCGAGGTACATTTTGATACTCTGATTACAAATACCAACTCGATGGGCAAAATGACCACTATCAATTCAACTGTTGAAGGTGATATTAAATCAACGGAAACGGGAGATATCATGTCATGCATAATGAACAGGTTAAGCAGGAATGCTCTTTATGTCAAAATGGATTTTACGGGGAAACCTGTTGAGATCGTGAATGCAAAAATGCTTTCTGACATGGTTTTGAAGGATACTGCTTCAATTACTCTGGCAGAACCGCTGGCTGCTGCCATGAAAACACAGATAGCAGGTATTGTAAGCGACAATAACCTGAAAACAATGATCGGCGGCTTTACATGGCGCCTTCCGGGCCGACAGGTTTCCGTGGGTGATAAGTGGGAGATAACTGAGCAAACAAATTCAGGCGGAATGTTACTCGCCATAACCACCACCTGCCGCCTGGACCGGATAAATGGCAATAACGCTGATATAACTGTTGAATCGAGCATCAAAGCAGCAGAAAATGCAGCTCCAATCAAGTCAGGCGGTGCCACCGTGACCTACGATAACCTGGCAGGGATGAGCAAATCAAGCCTGGTGGTCGATATCCGCACCGGGCTGGTGGTTGAAGATAATGCCAAAACACGCATTTCAGGAAACCTGGGAATAAGCGCTCCTGGCTTCAGCATGCAGATGCCAATGGATATCACCGGAGAAACAAAAGTCACAGCAGTACAGTAATAAAACAGGTCGAGCCATGATTAAGGGGAAAATTTATATTGCAATATTGCTATTGTTTGTCTCTGTTGCTGTTCAGGCACAAAACATCAGGGGGAACGTCAGTTACGAAAAGGATAAAACGCCCGTGCAATTTGCTTCTGTTGCATTGCTTCAGCTGCCTGATTCGGCAATGATTACGGGAGTCATTAGCCTGACTGACGGGGGCTACCTGCTTGAAAAAATAAATCCCGGTAATTATTTTGTAAGGGCAAGTTTTGTAGGGTACAGATCAAACGGCAAGGCAGTTACTGTCAGTGGAGGAGAAAAAGAAATTGTTGTCGATACCATATACCTGGCAGAAATGACAACAGCCCTGAATGAAGTCATGGTGGTTGGTGAACGTCTTAAAGGCAAGGAGATGGTTGACCGTACTGTTTATTCCATTCCTGAAGTTGTATCCAAATCGTCAAGCAACGGGTATGATCTTCTGAAGAAAATACCCCAGGTCAATGTCGATTTCCAGAATAATATAACTCTTAACGGCAGCAGTAATTTCATAATCCAGGTGGATGGAAGGCAGCGTGACAGGGAGTATCTTGCCAGGCTTCTTCCGACAGATATACAGACTATTGAGATCATAAACAATCCATCGGGCAAATACGAAGGCAATATAGACGGAGTGATAAATATCATCCTGAAAAAAGAAGCCAGGTACGGGGTGAACGGCAATATTTTTGAAGCCCTGAAACCTTTCCACAAAGTTACAAGCGTTACACAGGGAAGTATTGATTATTCATTGGGTAAAGTAACCTTTTATACAACAGCTTCATATATAACGCAGAGCCTTAATATAAGCTCGACCACTGACAGCCGGTTCACAGCAATTGATTCGACAACCTATACTTACGGCAGTGACGGAAAGATAAAAGTCTCCCTGGGATCCGTGAATGCCGGAATGGATTATTATATGAACGACAGAAACAATCTCAGCTTCAACGTCAGTTATAAACCGATAAACCAGAATGTAGAACTTCCCAGCACCACAACCCTGTTCAAGAGTGATAATCCGCTGAATACGCTTTCATCAACTACAACCAATAAACTGCAAAGCGATGAGACTGCATTTTCGTTCTTTTATAAAAGAACTTTCCTGAAGCCTGTCGAGGAATTCACAGCTGAAGCCAGCTATTACATTTTCAATTCTGTTTCGGGTAACTATTTCACAAATACCCGCTATCCCTATAACAGTGATGTGATCCTGGATACATATTCAAGGGTGGAAGACGATCTGAACGACAGAAATTATTTCTCAACCAAGCTCGATTTTGTATATCCTTTAGGAATGAATGCAAAAATAGAAACAGGTTATCACTTCTATTACCAGCAGTTGGGTTATGATTTTAAAATAGACAAGCAGGCAGAAAGCAACCTGTTTGAATATTCCGAGTTCAGGAATTCAGCTTATGCCGGAGTTGCAATGAATCTTAAGAAATTCGGATTCCAGGCTTCACTGAGGGTTGAGAACAGCCATATAGCCGCTGACTCGGTCACAAAACCTGATTATTCCTGTATCCTGCCTGCTGCCAATATCCAGTATAAGTTTTCAGCATCTCATAATTTAAAGCTGACATATAACAGGAGAATAAACCGCCCGGGGATTTATGATATGAATCCATACTGGAAAGTCGGCCAGTCGTACGACATTACCCAGGGTAATCCTGATCTGAGGCCTGATTACCGCGACCGCCTGCAGCTTACCTATACATGGAATTTCGGAAGTAATTATTTCTCGCCCTTTATTTATGATGAGTACTTTTCCGACAGGACCAGCAGCCGCTACAGTATGATACGGTCTCCGATCAATGGTGCTCTTACGACAATTGCGAAGCCGTTCAACCTGCTCAGTGGTTATGAATACGGAGGCGGCGTAAATGCCATGTTATGGTATGTGAATATGAGCGCAAGGATCTACAGCGGTCATTACGAGAAGTATACTGAGGGTTTGTTTACAATACCTGCAAAGGATTATTTTTCATTTACGGTTACAAGTACTGCATTTGTCAATCTTGACAAGAAGAAGACTATAACAACATTTGCATATCTGCAGTATAACGGGGTGAATATAAATGCACAATCGAAGACATACACTCTTCCTCTTTATGGTTTTGGCGGCCAGTGGCAGTTAAAGAACCACTCTATGGGACTGTTCTGGCTGCTTCCGTTCACGAAAGAATTGGATTACCAGAAAACTGAAACCGAGACGATTGCTTTTACCTCAACCAATACAACCGGTATTGATTTCGCTGGCTGGTTTCAGCTCCAGTATTCCTATAGATTCAATAAGGGCAGGAATATTAAAAAGCTCGACCATAAGGTTGAGGTAGAAAGCGACAGTAAAGGACAGACCATCGGAAGGTAGGCTTTACTCATACACCATGCTAAAGAATTATCTTAAATCCGCCATCCGATTCATCCGGCACAACAAAGTCTTTGCCGGCATCAATTTAATGGGTCTTTCGATTGCTCTTGCAGCCTCGTTCATTATGCTGCTTTTTGTGATTAATGAACTCAGCTACAACCGGTGCCACAAGAACAGCAAAAGGGTTTACAGGGTTAATAACCTGTATGTCGATTTCAAACAGATACAATCAGGAACTCCGTATGTCCTTGCTACAGCCCTGAAAGATGAATTTCCGCAAGTTGAGAAATCTGTCAGAACGAGATATATGCGCGGTTTCAGCCTGAAGTATAAAGAAGAAACTATTAACGTAAGCGACGCAATTGCAACTGATTCAGAGATATTTGACATTTTCACGATTCCGCTGATCAGCGGTTCCCCGTCAGAGAACCTCCTTGATGAACAGAATTCAATTGTCCTCTCACGCTCTCTGGCAGAAAAGATATTCCCCGGGCAGGATCCTGCAGGGCAGGAGATCGCCGGATATGTAAATAATACTGAGCAGCTCTTCATGGTAATGGGAGTTTTTGAAGACTTGCCTCAGAATTCAACTTTCAGGACCACCTGTTTACTGAACAGCAAGTGGACGCTTGAACCTATAAATAAGACTTTTGGGATTGACAATGCTGATGTGAACTGGGACATGAACTTCTGGATCACCTGGATCCTTCTTTCAAAAGAGAGTGACGTCAAAACACTTGAAAATCAATTCAGGGCATTTGAGGTTAAAAACATAAGCGAAAAGCCCCCATACCAGTATTTACTTCAGAACCTGGGCGATGTTTACCTGGGTTCGGCAAATGTGGCAAATTCCGGCATTTCAGGTAACATAAACAATGTAAGGCTCTTTTCTGCTATAGCATTTCTGATCATCCTTGTGGCAGCCATCAATTATATCATTCTCTCAACAGCAGTATCAACAGGCAGAAGGCTGGAGATAGGGATAAGAAAAACTTTCGGCGCTATAAACAGGAGCATCAAAAACCAGCTGCTGAGCGAATCAGTATTAATGGCTCTGATAGTGCTGCCGGTTGCTCTTGTACTGATGAGGATTGCTCTTCCGTATGCCGGGAGACTGTTTCAGACCCGGCTGAGCATAATAAGCTCAAATATTGGTATTTATATATGTGTTTACCTGGCTCTGACAATAATTATCGGAGTTGTCTCCGGCCTGTATACATCATCATACTTATCCGGACTGAAGGTCATGGATATCGTTAAAAGCAGCTCTCAGACAGGCAGGAAAAAACAGTTCTTCCGTTCCATCCTTATTATACTTCAGCTTGTTATTTTCTGCTCATTTGTTTCAGGGACACTGATCATACGATCACAGTATAAATATGCCCTTGCCAAGGATCCGGGCTACTATAACAGGGATATCCTGCTAATTGATCTTGGTCGTGATTTCAGGGGCTATTCTGCATATATCAACAGCATTAAATCAAATCCGAACGTGATCATGGCAGGAGGGGTTATGGAGGGTCTTCCGATGCGGGGAGCAGGGGTTTTCATGTTACCTAATTTCCAGGATAATACAATACAGGTAAAGATGGAAGGGCTGGCTGTTGATTATAACTTTGTTGAGACAATGGGTATCGAAATACTCAGGGGCCGTGCATTCTCACAGGATTTCGGGAGCGACCTTACGAAATCATGTATGCTCAATGAAACAGCCGTCAAACAGCTGGGGATTACCGATCCCGTTGGAAAGCTGATCGGGGAAAGTACCATTATCGGAGTTGTAAAAGACTTCAACCTTCATTCCATACATTCCGATATTCCGCCCCTGATGATTAACATGACAGACAGGTATATAATGCAGGTTGCAGTACATTTTAAGCCGGGCACCCTGGCCGGCATTCTTCCGATGCTCGAAGCTGAATGGAAGAAAGCCGCACCTGACAGGTCATTCAGCTACACAACGATCGAAGACCTGATCAGGGAAATTTATTCTTCCGAAAGGAATTTAAGTACGATTGTTTCAATATTCGCGCTGTTTACCCTGCTTATTGCTGCATTCGGATTATTCGGACTGACTCTTTTTATAGCACGTTCGAGAATAAAGGAAATAGGTATTAAGAAGGCATTTGGAAGCTCTGAACGGTCAATTATTTATTCATTCCTGAAAAGCAACCTTATCATGGTTTTTGTTTCTGCCCTGATCTCTGTTCCTGTTACTCTCTATATTATGGAAAAGTGGCTGAATAATTTTGCATTCAAAACAAGTATAGACTGGTGGATTTTTGTTATCTCTTTTGCAGTCGCTGTGCTTGTAGTTTTCTCAACAGTATTTATCCACTCTTATAAAGCATCACGGATCAATCCTGTGGACGCTTTAAGGTACGAATGATTAAACATGGTAACTGTACAACTCAGGGAAACCCGCCTTGCGGGGTAAACTCCGTGACGCAGTTCTGCACAGCGAATCGGGAACTGCAAGACCGCAGGACTTTTTTCTGTCACCTGAAATATTCTTTCAAAAACTTGACTTTTATTATGTTAATCTCGTAAATTTGATCTCGTGATTGCCCCCGCAGGTTTTTTCCAATAACCATTGTAGTCAGACAAAGGCGTCTGATCTGTTAATAGAGATTTAAAGGCTCTTTATCATGCTTTTGTGACTGACCGAACGGGAGTTTGAACCAGTACTTCTTCCTGACGTCTTATGCCTGTCGCCTGAAGCCGATGTTTTGTGACTGACCGAACGGGAGTTTAGAACAAGACAAAAGATAATAGAAACAGGAAACAAGATGATCGAACCCTGAACACTAAACACTGAACTCCTATAGTTCGATGCCTTACACCATTTTATTCCGGCTGCACGACTCAGGAAACGGACAGGAGGGGGTCATGACTTAAGACAACACTATGAATATATATTAATTTAAACTCTCCGGATTATGGAATCAAATGATCAAAATCAAAAGCTGATTCATTCTTACCTGGCTTTACGACAAGCTGTTGGTTGGATTGGAATTATTTTACCTTTTGCACTTATGCTTGGCCTATGCGTGTTCTTCAATTCTGACAGGATTTTAAGTTCAATCAGTCAGTACTACTATTCCGGTATGAGAGATGTTCTGGTTGGTGCTTTATGCAGTGTTGCATTATTTTTATTCTTCTACCGCGGCTATGATAATTGGGGAAAAATTAACTGGGATAAATGGATTACCAATACCTGCGGCTTTTTAGCTATCGGGATTGCTTTCTTCCCGGCGACTGAAAAAGGGCAGACAGATTGGGTGAGATCAGTCCATTTTATCTGTGCATCATTATTTTTTATCCTGCTTGCCTGCTATTCTTATTTTGTATTTACTAAGAGCAAGCCTGAAAAAACAGGACAAAAACTGATCAGGAACAGGATATATAAGGTTTGTGGAATAGTAATGTTTGGTTGCCTGATAGCGATTTTTATTTATTTAAAGTTAATTAAGACCGACAATTCAAAATCCTGTGTAGTATTCTGGGGAGAGGCTGTTGCTCTCATAGCATTCGGCATCTCCTGGCTTACAAAGGGTGGAGCTGTATATCCTGATACAGCTGATGACAAAACCAGGATGAACCTTCCATAACTCCCTGCTATATTCAACCTGACTTTTAGGTGAAAGCAGATTATTGTGAGTGAAAATATATTTGACTTATATTGTTTAATAGCTTAGTTTTGATATTGTTAATGTCTGAAGCCTGGTTTTAATGCTATTTAGGTGAGAAGTATGTAAGATTGTTTATTAATGCTGTCTGACGAAATTTATCACTTTGAAATCTTTGTCTGCACGGGAACTTGAAATTCTGAGTTTGATTTCAGAAGGATTATCCAGTAAGGAGATAGCCAGTCGTTTATTTGTATCTGAAGAAACAGTTAAATCACACAGAAGACACCTGTTCAGCAAATTTTCTGCAAAAAATTCTCCCCACCTCATTCAGAAGGCTTTTCTGGAAGGATTTCTCAATAACGATACTATTTTTCAGTCCAGGTAGAAATCACCCTTTTCGGGGATTGACATTTTTCAAAAAATATTTGAAATTGGAGACTTAATCTGCGTCTGATTATTTGATATCTCAGTAATTTAAATCATCAGGTATTATGTCGCAAAATATTAAGATTGCCACCTACAATTGTGAAAATCTCTTTAGCAGGACAAGGATTTTCAGAGAGAACAAAAGCAGGTCCTTGGAGCTTCTTGCCTGGGTAGCTAAGCTCCAGGAAGAATTAACTAAGCCGGTATTTGATCAGAATATATTGAAAACACTAAAGAATGATCTTAAGGGCTATGTTATTATAAATGATATAAGGAATAAGCATGATAAACCTGGCATAGGAGCGAATGAGTGGTTCGGATGGATGGAGTTTCAAAAAGAACCTGCAAATGCTGGTGCTATAAAGAATCTGGCGCAGGTAATAACGGATGTAGATGCTGATATTATCTGTCTTATTGAAGTTGAGAACCGGACTCTCCTTCAAAAGTTCCACGACGATATACTGTATAAGCATTATTTAAAACCGGCAGGCAAAAAGAAGTATGAGCATATTATGCTGATTGACGGGAATGACGATCGCGGAATTGATGTAAGTATTATGTCGAGATTACCGATAAATCTGGTTAAAAGCTACATAGACGACACAACAAAATACATGGGGAAAACAGTAAAGACCTTTTCCAGGGATTGCCTCCATGTTCAATTGGATATTAAAGCAGATAAGCCTTTGAATATATTTATTAATCACCTTAAATCGCAGGGTTACTCGGATAAGAATGATCCGCAGGGAAATAAAAGACGTCTCGGACAGGCAGAGAGGGTAGTTGATATTCTAAAAAATTTCAATCTTAAGAAAGACTATGTTGTCGTTGCCGGTGACCTTAACGCAGATCCTGGCAGTGCCTCTTTAGCTCCTCTAGTAAACCATAATGATCTGTATAATCTTAACCTGAAGTTACCCCCGGATGAGAGAGGTACTTACCAGACGGGGAAGAAACAGTTTGATTATTTACTTGTCAGCCAGCCACTTGAACAAAATGTTCAGAATATTTCTATTGAAAGGAGAGGCATTTACAGCAAGAAATACCCTCATTACCCGGGTGTGACCGGAAAGACAACTGAAGCTTCCGATCATGCTGCAGTTTTCGCAGAATTTAAAATTTAAGCTTATAAAACATGAAAGAGTTTCTATTTTCATCAGGGTTATACATTTTAGGGGGAATACTTATCCTTGCTATATGTATCAAGCTTTTTACCAGTAAACCTCCGACCGGCTTACAGACAACGCTTTTTCTGCTATTTGGTGTTGTATTGATAGCTTTGCCTTTTGCAAGCAAAATTTCAATTGATGTCAAAGGGATCAAGCTTGAGATCGAGACTGCAACACAGCAGGTTGCCGAACTGCAGCAGCAGATCATAGAGCTTAAAAACGAAAATGCAGAACTTGTCAGTCAGATAGCTATGCTTAACAATCAGCTTGGTGTTTTATCTGATCCGCATTCCACTCAAAGTCAAAGGAATACTGCGGTCAGCAATTTGTCCAGTGGCATTAATGAATTCAATTTAAGGCTGGCCAGAGTAAGTACCAAACTTGATTCAGCAGAGACTAAGAGTGCCGATGTTATGGAGAATCTGAAAAATATAAAGGTAAGTAAACGGATCATCAAATAGCCAGAAGCTTCCATTATCTATTGCCTTCTGATTGAGATCGATACTATTTCTTCAGCACGCTCTATTCTATCATCGAGGCTTTATTAGGCCACCGAAACGAAGTGTAGGTGGAATTGCAAGAAAAATTGAACGCTGTACGCTATACTCTTTACCTTCTTCTTTTGACTTTTATTTTATCTGGTATAACTTTGGTCTGCAATGCAATTTTCGGGGGAATTCTTTGGTCGGAGCATCGTATTGTTCTTTAGATTGAAACTGTTATTAATCAGGGTTTTACTATAGACCTGGATAAAAGTCTGAAGTTTATTCTATCTTATCTGTTGCCTTCATAAAAGATGTGTAGCAATGCATGTATTTAATGAAGAATTGGGAAAAAAGAAAGATTCTGAAATCTTAAAATGGTTGGAAATAAGAACTTCTTTAGGTTACAAGTATATACCTGTAAGCAAGATTATTTATATCAAGGCTGATAATAAATCATCAATAATATGTTTTAAGGAACATATTATATAGTAGCAATTATTGACGATTATAAATCCAGTGTAAGTCTGAATATTATCCGTTAAAACCAGGCCGGAGTTTTTATATATAATCAGTACTACAAAAGGTATGTCAGGATTAATTCTGACATACCTTTTACATAGTTAAATTTCACGTTATAAATTTGTTATTATGGCATAAAGTTTGATGCAATATAATCTTGATAATTAGTT
>CAYWEQ010000057.1:12707-14002 GCA_964457185.1 uncultured Rikenellaceae bacterium | reverse complement strand
GCCTTGTCACGGTACTGATTCATTTTTAGTTCGGCATATTCAAGACCACCGGTATTTCTTACAAAATCTATTACTTCATTTATCTCTGATTTTGTCTTTTTCCGGCTTCTTACAATAGAAAGGATATGCCTTTTCTCAAGAGAAGAGGCTAGCTCAAGGGAATTAATAAGGGGAAGAGTTATTTTTCTCTCTTTGATATCATTCCCGATCTTTTTTCCTGTCAATCCGTTTACCTCGTAATCAAGAATATCGTCCCTTATCTGGAAAGCCATACCTATATTTTCTCCAAAATCCTTCATCAGCTGGATAATATCCGGATCTTCTGTTACTGATCTTGCTCCTGTTGCCGTACATGCTGAAACAAGCGCAGCAGTCTTACTGATAATTATCTTGTAATAGTCCTCTTCCTTAATGTTCAGTTTTCTGGCTTTCTGGATCTGCAAAAGTTCTCCCTCGACCATTGATTTTACTGCTTCAGAGACAATTTCAAGCATATCGTAGCGTGCTTTTTCAACACTGATGAGCAAACCCTTTGAAAGCAAGTAATCGCCTACAAGTACAGCAATTTTTGAGTTCCAGAGGGCATTTACAGAAAACGCTCCGCGCCGTTCGTGAGCATCATCAACAATATCATCATGCACCAGTGATGCTGTATGCAAAAGCTCAATCAGCGTTGCTGCAACAAAGGTTGATTCGGATATGTCGCCATTAAGCCGGGCTGTCAGGAAAACAAGCAACGGTCTCATCTGTTTTCCCTTCCGGCGGATTATATAGTTAAGGATTATTTTCAGCAGGGGTATATTGCTTTTCATCGTCCTTCCGAAGTAAGACTCAAACTCCCCCATTTCCTTATCAACAGGCTTCCTGATATCGTCCAGTAAAGACATACCTGATTATTTCATTCAAATATAGCAATTTCAGGTCAACGTAACCGGGCAATAAGTAATTTGTCATATTTATATATATACATATATTTGTATTAAATAATCCGATTTAAATGTTCCTGGTTCCTTGTTACTGGTTGCCAGTCAGCAAGCAACCGGCAACTTATTTTAATTTTCAGATCATGGAACTTAATAAACTGGATCCGGAAACACTTGAAAAAGCCTCCAACATGCTCAAAGCGATGGCTCATCCGGTAAGGATTTCTATAGTGGGCTACCTGGAAGACGGAAAGAAAAGGAGTGTAACAGAAATACACAAGCATCTCGGGATTGAACAGGCTGCCGCTTCACACCATCTTGTAATACTTAAGGACAGAGGGGTGTTATCCTCAAAAAGGGAAGGAAAGAATA
>CAYWEQ010000057.1:7081-12607 GCA_964457185.1 uncultured Rikenellaceae bacterium | reverse complement strand
TTTTCTGGAAAAGAAGTATAGAAATAACCCCGCAGGTTATTGCAGAATCGGCGATATTAAATACGGGACGGAAGAAAATAAATGATTCTCCCGGTCTGAATGGCGACCAGTCCGGCCAGTGCGTGTTGATCACCGGGAAGTAAAGCATATCAACAACTTTGCCAAGCAGAAAGGAGGAATAACCACCTCCCGGAGGAAACAGTACTGCCGGCTGGTAAAAGCTTTCACTGAAGATTATCCCGTAGAAGGCACTGTCAATAATATTTCCGATAGCACCGGCGAGGATCGCGCTGACAGCAATGATAAGTCCAAGGTTAACCTTTTTACTGATTATAGAATTCAGGAACCATCCAATTGCAAAAATTGCGATGATCCTGAAGCTGCTCAGGATCAGTTTTCCTGTTTTTCCTCCCATTTCCATGCCGAATGCCATACCGTTATTTTCAACGAAATGAAACATTCCCCATTTTCCGAAAAGAGGAATTTCCTCACCGAGGTGCATGTGAGTCTTAACCCAGAACTTCAGGATCTGGTCGGCAACAAGTATCACGACAATCAGCAATATTGCTTTTTTACCGGCAGACATTTCAGACAGTAATGTTTATTCAGCGCAAAATAGCAAAAAAATAAATACCAATAAATAAAAAGAGGGTGTCGCTGAAAGGGCACCCTCTTTTCTTTATTATTCCTTATATTACGGGCAGGTGATATTAGCAAGATTGCCATCCCAGCAATGCCACAAACTATCTCCAAACCAGAGCGGGCACATAACCCTTCCGTTATATACGGCTGAGCTCCATTCCACATCCATTTCGGAAAATGCAGTGCCATTATTGTAACTGATATTATAATAGGAATCAAAAGTACCGGATGTTTTTCCGTATTCTATATAGCTGTTTTTAAAGGATCCGGTTTTGACATAAGTATATTTGATAGCTCCCATTCCGGATGAACTTTTTGTCCAGTCAATCTGAAGCAAAGGCTGCTGTACCGTGGAACTTTCATTAAGCGTCCACGTACCTCCTGTAGGGTTTCCTGTTCCATCAAAAGTAGTAGTTCCCTCAAACCAGAGAAACTCTGCATATGCACCGGTTCCCTCCCTTGCTATATACATCTTCCACAGCACATCAGAAGTCCTGATCTGCCCCACCATCCTGGCCTTATATGTAACGGAAGCAACACTCACAGAATAGCTCCATTGCCAGGTTTTTTCTTCCACCCATGCAGGCGTCTGATCAATAGCTACATTAAATGCTGCAACAGGGACAATAAGTGTGCTGGCAATAACTGTTCTGAAATATCCGGACACAAGTACGACGAATTCCCAGTTACTGTTTTCCACACCTTTTTCAAATGAGTAAAAATCAGCCGATTTGCCTGATTCAAAATTGCTGAAATCAATAAGAAATGATTCTTCAGGCGGCAGAACAGGAGGATCTCCCTTCTTCTTCTTACAGCTTGTAAGCAAGCTGGCCATAAAAACAGTCAACAGCAATAATGTGAGTATCTTTTTCATACGTAAACTGTTTAATTATTCATATAACGACAAAAATACATTAAAAGTTGCACAATTAATAATATTTTTGAAGTAACTAATTTCTTTGTAATGTTTTGATTGAACATTTTTCTTCAGGGTTTGTTTCAATACTATTAAAGTGTGAAAAATGAAACACAGAAATTTAATCAGAATCCTTTTCCTTGGGATAACCATAGTTTATATGTCAGGGATATCCCTTACAGGACAAGTTAACGATTTAAAGAAAACAGATATGAAAAAGATTGACACAAAAGAATTCCCGGCATTGCCATATGCCTATGATGCACTTGAGCCCTATATTGATGCAAAAACCATAGAGATACATTATGACAAGCATCACAGAGCATATTTTAATAATTTTACAAATGCCGTAAAGGGCACAGCTCTGGAAAACACACCTATTGAAAAGATCTTTGAAGAGGTTTCAAAGGCAGGTGATGCAGTAAGAAATAACGGAGGTGGTTATTATAACCATGTAATCTACTGGCAGAATCTCGGCAAAAGTTCATCCGGGCCGTCTGCTGAGCTGACAGCCGCAATTACAAAAGCATTCGGCTCATTCGACAAATTCAAGGAGACCTTCAGCAACACCGCAAAAACCAGGTTTGGAAGCGGCTGGGCATGGCTTTACATGACTCCCGATAAAAATCTTGCTGTAGGAAGCACACCTAATCAGGATAATCCTCTTATGGATATTTCCCCGATAAAGGGAATCCCGTTACTGACAATCGACGTTTGGGAGCATGCATATTATCTGAAATATCAGAACAGAAGACCCGAATATGTTGAGGCATTCTGGAATGTGGTGAACTGGGATGTTGTGAATGAGAGGTACAGGGAGGCTTTGAAATAATCCCCTGTCGCTCCGCGACATACCCCTGAAGGGGGATTAATTTGCGGATGTACTGGGATTTTGTTAATAAGTTGGATTATAGCCCGCTTCAGCGGGACGGGGGTCTTTACTGCATATACAAAAACCTCTTGATTTTCAGTGTAGCAGTTTTCTGGAACGGAACCGGCTGAAGGATCACCTTGTTGATCCGGCTGAATTTATTCACATGAGCATTAACATACTCCTTGATCTCTATAAGTAATTCTTCCTTCTTTTCTTCATACTTTTCCTCCATTTCATGCTTAAGGTGCTGATATTTCTTTTCCAGTTCCTCCATGTTCAGGTGTACGAGAGCAACCAGCTTGCCCTTTTGCTGGATCACCAGCGATTCTGCCACAAAACGAAAATTATTGATAACAGATTCAATCTCTTCGGGGTAAATATTTTCACCGCTCGCGCCCACGATCATGTTTTTAAGACGACCTTTAATGAAAAGGTTGTTCCGGGCATCAAGAATGCCGAGATCTCCTGTTTTGAACCAGCCGTCAGGTGTAAGCACCCCGGATGTCATTTCAGGTTCTTTATAGTAACCTTTCATAATGTTAGGTCCTCTTGCCCAGATTTCTCCCTCGCCGGTCTTTTTGTCCGGGTTATTGATAATAAGCTCAATGCCATTGATGGCTGGTCCTGTTGATTCAAAAACGGTTTTCTGAGGATTTGCACCGGCCAGGAGAGGTGCTGTTTCGGTAAGGCCGTAACCGACGGCATAGGGAAATTTCGCTTCACGCAGGAACCTTTCAACGGTCTTATTGATTTTAGACCCTCCTATACCAAAGAACTTAAGATGTCCGCCAAAGGTTTTGTATAATTTCTTTCCTGCAACAGCATTTAATTTCTTTCTGAAAAACGGGATTTTATAAAGAAGTCTCAGGATGGTTTTTTCCCTGAAGGCAGGCAGAATCTTGTTAAAATAGACCTTCTCAATTATCAGCGGAACAGTAAGCATCATTGTGGGCCTGACCGTTTCCAGGGCCGGCAATAATACCGGCGGAGTTGGTGGTTTTCTTAGATAATAAACACATGATCCCCCGAGCATCGGAAGTATCAGTCCGAGTGTATTCTCATAAGTATGTGACAGGGGAAGCACAGATAAAAACCGGTCATTTTCGTCAACATCCTGGATCATTCTTCCTCTTATGGCATTAAAGCAAATATTCTTATGAGTAAGCATAACTCCTTTTGACTGGCCGGTAGTCCCTGAAGTGTAGATGATAGATGCAATATCCTCCTCTTCAACTTCATAATTTTCTGAAGGCAGGGCACTGGCATCAAACAGAACAGGTTCATTATCAGTGGAAATAATCGAAAAATCCTCAATCTGGATTAAAGATTTAACTGTTACGGGCCTTGAACTTTCTATTTTGTATAAAAGCCCCGATGATACAAATACAACTTTTGCCTCTGAATGCTCAAGAACATTAAATACCTCGGTACCTGAAAAATCAGGAAGTACCGGTACTGCCACTGCTCCAATGAATGTGATTGAAAAATATACAATGGGCCAGTTTGGCATGTTTGTACTCAGGATAGCTACCCGGTCTCCCCGGGTAACCCCTGCCTTTTCAAGAAATGCAGATAAAGCCCTTATCATGGCTGCAGCCGCAGAATAGGTTATCGGTTCTTCTCCCGCAAATGAATATGCCATCGAATTGCCGTGCTTCTGTACGGTATCATAAAATAATGCCGGAAAGGTAAGCCTGGTATTCTCTTCCATCTGAACGAATTATTTTCAATATAAAGTTCACAAATTTACTCAAATATTGATTATTGAATAACAATAATCTTAATTATTATTTACCTGAAAATAAAGCACTAACAAACAAATACCTTTATATCCCCCGGATTCATTAATTTTGAATATTAAATTTCGGCTGAAACTATGGACACTGTTATCAGAGTAACGAGAGAATTTTCCTTTGAAATGGCCCATGCATTAAAGAATTATGACGGACCCTGCAGGAATGTGCATGGACATTCCTACAGGCTTTTTGTTACATTAACCGGCACTCCTGTCAGGGATGGTCAAAATCCCAAAAACGGAATGGTAATTGATTTTACGGAACTTAAGAATATTGTTCTCAGAAAAATAGTCAGCCTTTTTGATCACTCGGTTGTTGTCAGCAGTGACTTTGACGGAGATAAAATGGAGATGATGAAAAAGGCATTCGGCAACACTGTAATTGTAAATTATCAACCCACATGTGAAAACCTGGTAGCAGATTTTGCGCAGCGCCTTAAGGATGAAATGCCCGAAGGAGTGAAATTACATAGTCTCCGGCTCTTTGAAACTGCAAAATCGTTTGCCGAATGGTATGCTGCCGATAATGAATAACTGAAATATGCATGAAGATAATACAAAAAAACTCTTTCTCCTGGATGCTTATGCATTGATTTTCAGAGCGTATTATGCATTTATTAAAAATCCACGGATAACTTCAAAAGGACTGAATACCTCTGCAATATTCGGGTTTCTTCTGACACTTGAAGAGGTGCTTCAGAAGCAAAAACCTTCTCATATTGCCGTGGTTTTTGACACACCCGTGCCAACCTTCAGGCACGAAATGTTCAAAGATTACAAAGCCAACCGGGATGAGACCCCGGAGGACATTAAGAAGGCAGTTCCCTACATCAAAAAGCTCATAGAGGCATATAATATTCCGGTAATAGATTACCCGGGCTTTGAAGCTGATGATGTTATAGGAACCCTTGCAAGAAAAGCCTCGGGAAAAGGATTTACGACCTACATGATGACACCCGACAAGGATTTTGCTCAGCTTGTCACCGATAATACGCTGATGTTTAAACCGTCAAGAAGCGGTAACGAATCGATTCAGTGGGGCGTTGAGGATATAAAACGGGAATTCTCAGTTCAGCGGCCCGAACAGGTCATTGATATACTTGCTCTCATGGGTGATTCATCTGATAATATTCCCGGCGCACCGGGTGTCGGACCAAAGACTGCCATGAAGCTGATAGGGGAATACGGATCAATAGAGGAGCTCTTCAGGAACACAGGCAGGCTGAAAGGGAAACTAAGAGAGATAATTGAAAATAACAGGGAGCAGATAGAAATCTCCAAAAAACTGGCCACAATAAT
>CAYWEQ010000057.1:0-6981 GCA_964457185.1 uncultured Rikenellaceae bacterium | reverse complement strand
GGGAGAAGATGAATTGAATGAGATTATCAGCCAGGCGGAACGGCTGAAGGAGTTTTGTTTTGATACCGAGACAACAGGCATTGATCCGCTAAACTCGGAAATTGTCGCCCTTGCACTCTCCTGGGGAAAGGGCTCCGGATACCTTATTCATTTCCCTGAATCACGACAAGAGACAGAGAAGCTTCTTCAGATCATCAGGCCCTTGCTTGAAAATCCGGGAATACTTAAAACAGGCCAGAATATCAAGTTTGATATCCAGGTCCTGGCCAATTACGGTATTGAGGTCAACGGACCCTTTTTCGACACAATGATAGCCCACTATTTGCTGGAACCTGATATGAGACATAATATGAATCTCCTGTCGGAAACCTATCTTTCATATACACCGGTACATATTGAATCTCTTATCGGTGAAAGGGGCAAAGCACAGAAAAACATGAGATCAGTACCTGTTGAGCAGCTCAAAGAATATGCAGTTGAAGACGCTGATGTAACTTTTCAGCTGAAGAATATTTTTGAACCAGAACTGGAGGCAGAGGGCGTTTCTGCCCTGGCCTCGGAAATTGAGATGCCGCTCATAAGAGTTCTTGCCGAAATGGAAAGGAACGGCGTCATTCTTGACAGGGAAGAACTGAATGCCATAACCGGGAACCTTCGGGACGATATAATTACGCTTGAAAAAGAGATCTACTCACTTGCCGGTACGGAATTCAATATTTCTTCTCCGAAACAGCTTGGCGACATACTGTTTTTAAGCCTCAGACTGGATGATAACGCCAGGGTTACGAGGACAAAACAATTCAACACCAGCGAAGAGATCCTTCAGCGGCTGAAGCATAAGCATCCGGTCATTGAAAAGGTACTGGAATACAGGGGGCTTAAGAAACTATTATCAACTTATGTCGAGGCTCTTCCGCAACTGATCGATAAAAAAACGGGAAGAATACACACCTCATTCAACCAGGCTGTTGCAGCCACAGGCCGGCTGAGCTCGAATAATCCTAATCTGCAGAACATACCGATAAGGGAGGAAAGAGGAAGGGAGATCAGGAAAGCTTTTATTCCGGCAGAGGGACATGTTTTCTTTTCGGCAGACTATTCCCAGATTGAACTGCGGCTAATGGCGCACCTTAGCAGGGATAAGAGCATGATCTCTGACTTTCTTTCAGGAAATGATATTCATGCGGCAACTGCATCAAAGATATTCGGTGTTGACCTTAAGGATGTCACCCGGGAGATGAGAGCAAAAGCAAAAACAGCCAATTTTGGCATTATATACGGTATCTCATCGTTTGGACTTTCAGAACGGCTGACAATAGGAAGAAAAGAAGCCAAAGAGCTTATTGACGGGTATTTCAATTCATATCCCGGGGTCAAGTCCTACATGGATGAAAGCATCCGCAAAGCAAGAGCAAAAGGATACGTAACAACCATGTTTGGCAGGAGGAGGTATCTCCGGGACATCAATTCACGCAACCAGGTGGTCAGGGGAAATGCTGAAAGAAACGCCATAAATGCACCGATCCAGGGCTCTGCTGCCGATATTATCAAAATTGCTATGGTAAGAATACATGACAGGATTAGGTCCGGAAAATTCAGGTCAAAAATGATCCTGCAGGTTCATGATGAACTTATTTTTGAAGCTTATAATCCTGAACTTGAGGAGATTAAGAATATGGTTCTGCATGAAATGTCAACTGCTGCTGAATTGGAGGTGCCGTTGAAGGTGGACTGGGGAACGGGAAAGAACTGGATGGAAACGCATTAACCCCCCACCCCCCCTAAAGGTGGGCCATAAACCCATTCAGTTATAAAATATGCTCTGGGTTTCAACCCCCCTTCAGGGGGGCAGGGGGGTGAAAGGAGCAGAAATTAAGACAATTATGAATATCACCGTCCTGTTTTTCGGAGTGCTGGCAGAGGTGGCGCAAACCAGCATCAAACACTATCGTAATGTGAATTCATTCGGTGATTTGCAGCTGAAAATTCAGGACGATTTTCCTGAAATAATTCATTATAATTACAGGATCTCTGTCAACCATGAGATTATTAACAGCGATCCTTTGCTGAATGACGGCGATGAGGTGGCACTTATGCCTCCGTTTGCGGGAGGATAAAATGCAGTCAGGGATGCCGGAAAACAAACAGGTTTGAGGATTTACAGATTGTTAATACCGGGTTTATTTTCCTTTCCGGTAATCAGAACTGATCCGGTCTTTCCGCCGAGTATTGAACTGTACTTATCTTTGTTATTTAGTGTTTCAAGAGCTTTAATTACCTGTTCATCTTTTTTTATTCCCCAGGCAATAGCTCCCTTTTCGTAAAAATACCTGCTGACAATCTCTTCTTCAACAAGATCCGAAATTTCATCACGGAACATTGTAAGGTCATGGTCGAGATTATGCGCTATATCCTTTTCAAGTTCTGCAAACAGATCTTTATTAAGGTCGTAATATTTTTCCCTTTTTGCATTGGAAATAAGCTGGGTCAGGGAAGCCTCGGTAAAGGTTCTGTAATTGAATTTGCGATCGATAAGGAAGCTTCTGAAATCGTCATAGTCTGAGTCTGTAAAACTAAACTGAGAGATAGAGTTTATGTCAGGATGCGACCAGTAATATTTGGAGGCAAAATCAAAAATATAATTCCTCAGGAAAAGTTCGCTTGCGACCTGGCTTAGCGGTTCTGGAGCAATTTCAACATCAGGAGTTATGCCGCCTCCGTCCCTTACAGCCCTTCCGTTTCTTGTTTTAAATTCCGATATTAGAGAATCAGGGATTATTCCGACACTTCCGTCTTCATTGGGATGTGAGAAGTCAAGAGCCTGGATACACCTGCCGCTTGGAATATAATATTTTGCGGTAGTAACTTTAAGCTGGGTATTATAGCTGAGTGACCGTGTTATCTGGACAAGTCCTTTTCCGTAGGATCGCTGCCCCACAATTATTCCCCTGTCAAGGTCCTGGATGGCGCCAGCGACGATTTCCGCCGCTGATGCGGATCCCCTGTTTATCAGAACCGCCAGGGGGATCTTTTCATCAATGGCTGCTTTTGTCGTTTTGAAATCTTCATCGAACTGTTTAACCTTTCCTTTTGTGGAGACCACTTCATTTCCGGGGCCTACAAACAGGTTTACTATTCCGACAGCTTCCGTAAGCAATCCCCCGGGATTTCCTCTTACATCAAGGATGATTTGCTGAGGATTATTGGTCTTTAAGGAAACCAGGGCGTTTTTAACCTCTTCAACACAATCCTGTGTGAAAGTCGTAAAGCGGATATATCCGGTTTTCTCATCAATCATTCCGAAAAAGGGAACGGGAGGAATTATGATCCTTTCTCTTTTCATCCTGAAGTCGGATTCAGTTCCGTTTCTTTCCACGGTAACAGTTATATCTGTTCCGGGGCTGCCCTTAAGCTTGTTGCTTACATTATCTGTTGAAAGGCCTTTAAGCGGAATACCATCTACCTTTTTAAGGAGATCTCCTGCTTTTATTCCGGCTCGGTCGGCCGGGAAACCCTTGTATACCTCGCTGATCACCACATATTCACCGCCTCCTCTGACCAGGGATCCTATCCCGCCGTATTTGCCGGTTGTCATAAAGGTAAAATCGTCCGCATCCGATTCAGGATAGTAAACAGTATAAGGATCGAGTGTTTGCAGCATATTGTCAATCCCTGACTTAATGATTTTGTCCGGGTCAATCTCATCAACATAAAAGGCATTCAGCTCCCTGAAAAGTGAAAAGAATATATCAAGATTTTTTGCGATCCTGAAATCGCGCGATTCCTGGGTTACCAGGAAGGCTGTGCTTATGCCCGCAAAGATCAATAAGCTGAATACTATTATCAGTCTGATCTGTTTTGTTTTTTTCATTTTCTGAGTCAAATTGAATTTGAATGGTGAAATTAGAAAGAATATTCGGGAGAGAGCCTGGTAAGGAAATAATTAATACAACTTTAACATTATTAACCGGTTTCTTTAATTAAAACACTTAGTCTTTCAATCATTTCCTTCACCGAAGTTTCAATCTCCCGGTACTCCGATACAAAATCTTCCTTGTAAATGATAACAAATACTATACCGGTATTTTCCCGGTTCAGGAAGTCATAAAGCACATGTTTATTCCTGCGGTATGCTTCTCTCATTCTGCGTTTCAGCAGGTTTCTCGTCACGGCGAGACGAAAGCTTTTCTTTGGAACGCTGAATGCCACACGGGCAGGGAAGATACCAGCCTCCGGACTTTTGCTCCAGACAATCCTGAAAAGTTTCGAATAAAAAACATTACCATTATCGAACAGGGATATAATTATTTTTCGGCTGCAAAGCCTTTCAGATTTCTGAAATGTTTCTCTCCCGGTTTTCATATAAAAGGTAAATATCCTGAGAACTATCCCTGTTATTTCACCAGGGCTTCAGGCAGGATGTCATGGTGAAATAATCTTACTTCTGGTTCCTGTTGTGTTCTTTGAGGAAAATATCAAGAGCCATTGTCATGGAGGGCGCTTTCGGATTCGGAGCATTGATATCAAGTCTCAGCCCCTCATGTTCCACAGCACAGGCTGTTGTGGGTCCGAAAGCTGCAATTTTTACATCTCCCTGGACAAAATCAGGAAAATTTTCTTTCAGCGACTTAATTCCTGACGGGCTGTAGAAAACAAGAATATCATAATCAAAATCCTTTATGTTGGAAAAATGGCTGCTGATAGTTTTATAAAGGGTTCCGATCATATATTTGATATTGTTCTTGTCAAGCAGGTCCGGAATTTCCGCATTATGCGGCTCTGAAAGGGGAACGAAGAAATTGTCCTCCCTGTGTTTTACAATGACGTCAATCAGATCCTGGAATTTTGCTTTCCCGTGGAAGATCTTCCGTTTCCGGTAGACTATATATTTCTGAAGGTAAAAAGCTACATTCTCGGTGATACAGAAATACTTCATTGTATCGGGCACTACTATCCTCAGCTCATTGCAGATCCTGAAGAAATGATCTATTCCTGTTTTGCTGGTGAAAATTACGGCAGTGAAATCGAGAATATTTATTTTTTGCTGCCGGAAATCCCTTATCGGGACCCCCTCAACCTGAACAAATGGTTTAAAGTCTATTTTGAGGTTGTATTTCTTTGCCAGATCAAAGTATGGAGATTTTGCCTCCGAAGGCTCCGGCTGCGACACTAAAATCTTCCTTATTTTCAACGCCTTACAGTTTTAGGTTTACTTTCCAGTGAACACTCTTTATTCTAAAACAGGCCTGTAACATATTTCAATAATACCACAACAGGCAAAAATTCCAGCGCACAAAGGTATAAAATCAAATAGAATATTGAAATATTCCTTCTTATAAAAATCATAAGGAGTCTGGTAATACATATCAGGTACACAACACCGATCATAATCAGTCCCGCAAGAAAAAGCAGTTTTGTCCCAAACAAACCGGTATATAAAATCATGACAGAAAGTATGAACAAAATTACTGCAACATACCTGTATGAAAGATACATCGTGATGTTATATTCGTTGAAAGCTTCAGTTTCATTGCTGACATTTCCTGTAATATAACAGAGAAAGTGCCGTAGTGTGACAGCCGCTATTATTATTACACAGCATATAATCCAGAAGATGATCCCGGGTATTGCTTCAGGTATGAATTCATAGTAATCAGCCGCGCAGTACGCGAACAGTCCGATATTAAGGAATGAAACCAGGTTGATCAGCGTTGACTGCCAGTGAAATAATGCCTGCATGTCACGGGAAGCCGGATCCCCCACTCCGCGGAAAAGGAAAAACCTTTTCATATCATGAAAAAATCTTCGTGATATGGCACTGATCAGGGAGTACAGGAATATCGCAGCCATAACTGCAAATATTATCCAGCCGTCACTGAAGGGTTGCGCAGGCATTTCTTTCCCGTCCCTGAGTTTTTCCATTAAAATTTCTTTTTCCTTTGATTCCCGGATTGAGTTTTTCTCTATAAAAACAAAAGGAAACCTGTCAGTGCGGAGCGGTTCAATAGTAAATACGAAACTTGTTGAATCGTAGAAACTGACATCGGAAATGCTGTTTCTCGTGCAAACAGAAGCAGTATCAGATTCAAAAATGATCATGTTGCTCGCCGGCAATTTCGGACAGAATGTTGTTTGCCAGACGGCTTGCTCCGATCCTGAATAAAGTATTATTGAGCCACTCTTCGCCAAGGCAATGTCTGACAATATGATAATAAAGCAAAGCGTCACCGGCAGTGATAATCCCGCCTGCCGGTTTGAAACCGACCCTTATGCCTGTTTCGGAATAGAAATCCGAGATTGCACGGCACATGACAAAAGCTGTTTCAGGAGTTGCCGATATATTTACTTTTCCAGTGGATGTCTTGATAAAATCAGCCCCTGCGTCCATGGCAATCAGCGATGCCCTGAATATCTGCTCATAATCCCCCAGAAGGCCTGATTCAATTATTACTTTAAGAAGCTTATCCCCGACAGCTGTCCTTATTTCCCTGATTTCATCCGCTGCCGTTTCATAATCTTTCGCAAGAAAAGCCCCTACAGGCATCATAATATCAATTTCATCGGCACCGGCTTCTATTGCCATCTTGCACTCAGCAATCTTTATGCTCCTGAATGTCTGTGACGTCGGAAATGAACCAGCAACAGCTGCTATTTTAACACTCTTGACAGCAAGCTTTTCCCTGACAACAGAGACAAAATTAGGATAGACGCAAATAGCTGCAATATTTGGAATGTTGGAAAACCTGCCCTGGAAACTGTTTACTTTCCCGGTCATATGAATTATAGTGCTCTTGCTGTCTGTAGTATTAAGGCTTGTCAGGTCGATAAGATTCAGGATCTTCATCAGAAGACGCTTCTCGGGAACTCCAGGGACTGACCCCATGACATCTTTAAGTCCCTTCCTGATATCATTCTCTGAAGGACATGATTTAATGGGTTTTTGATATAATTTAGTCATAGCTGATCAGGTTAAATCAATAC
>CAYWEQ010000056.1:4818-14418 GCA_964457185.1 uncultured Rikenellaceae bacterium | reverse complement strand
CAAAGTCCTGAACAAGGAAGCGGACAAGAAAATTGATTCAACTGCAACTGTAGAAGCTCAGAAGGCTTATGATAAAGCTGAACAGGAGAGAGCTGCACAAGAGGCAGCACAGGCAGAAGAGGCAGAACAGGGAGAGCAGGCCGGAGATACAGAGCAGCAATCAGATAAAAGGCCATCAGGAGGAATTAACTTAGGAGGACTGATGGGAGGCGGGAAAGTCACATCAAAATACAGTGAATCCTATTCATTTAACAACAGGATATATACAGAGATGGAGATGTATGATGGTAAGGATGTAGCGAAAATGAATTACTTCATCTATTTCAATGACGAGAATGCAAATGCCGGATTTGAATCAAAAATGGTCACTACATCTGATGAAGGCGGACAGGTTGAGGTAAATACATCTTTTATCGTTGACGGCGATAATAAATCATTTATGATGATGACAGATATGGGCGGAATGAGGATTGGAGTCATCAGCGAGGTGCCTGATGAGAATACTGCTGAAGGTCAGGCCACATCAGAAGATACAGATGCAACCTTTACTAAAACAGGGAATACTAGAATGATTGCCGGATATAAATGCGATGAGTACAAATATGTTGATAATGACACAAAAGAGTACGGTTTTATCTGGGCTACCAAGGACTTAAAGCTTCAGGCCGATAAAAGAACCTTCTCAAAAGCCGGAATGTCGCCGTATTATGGCAGCAAGGATCTGGATAATTCTGTTGTACTTGCAATGGAAGGCTATAGCAAAAAAGGAGAACTCGAGATGAAATCAGAGACCAAAGAGGTAAACCTTGGTTATAAGCATGACATTTCAACAACAGGATTCTCATTCAGGCAGATGAATTTCAGTCAGGCCGGGCAGAAGGAGAAGAAATAATATACTTTACATATACCCATCCCCTAACCCCCTCCGAGGCTTCGCTCGGAGCAGGCTTTCCCTGGTAAACCACTACCCTTTATACATATCCTGATCTGAGATTAAGTAATGTTTATGTGTAAGACGTCGGAGACGTCCAATTCCAATATCCATGGTAACATCCATGGTAAGGTCATAAATTCTGTTGACAACACCGGAGGTGTTGAATAAAATTGATACAAAAACTATATTCAACCACCTTCCGGGGTTGCATAATATTTTACTAATCCTGCCCCGGATATAACCGGGGATATTGGACTTTGAAGCCTCCGGCTTCTGCATACTATCGCATAATTAGTTGTTTATCTGAATTATAGGTAAATATGTTTAATAATAGCGTAATTCCGAATGAAGCCGACGAAGGAGGCGCAATGAGGAATCTTCTTCTTATAAATATAATCGTTCCAAAGATGTGTATAAAGGATAGTGCGCAAGCAGGGAGAGCCTGCTCCGAGCGAAGCCTCGGAGGGGATTAAGGGGGTGTGGGTACGTGAGCGCTAGATCTTTCTCAGTTTTGCAAACCTCAGCAAAAGCTTTTTCCGGCCATCCTTTTCAAATTCGACTGAAGCGGTGGTGTTTGGAGGTTCACCTTCGATGGATACAATAATTCCGTTGCCAAACCTCTCATGCTGAACGGTATCGCCTTCCGAAAACTCTGACGAATCGCTGCCGTTGAAAGGTGTATTTTGTTGAGTAACCGTCTTTAAAGCTTTTCTTCCCCGGGGCTTTTCAGAATATGAGGATGCTTCCTCCCTGAACATATCCCTGATTCCGGTTTTTGTACGAAACGGTTTACCCCCCGTCTGAGGATAATAGAGGTATTTCTGATCAATTTCCCCGAGAAACCGGCTCGGATTGCTTCTCTCAAGGTTTCCCCATTTGTACCTGTTCAGTGCATAGCTCAGGGTAGCGAGCTTTTCCGCACGGGTAATTGCGACGTAGAAAAGGCGCCGTTCCTCCTCGAGTTCTTTTGCACTTCCTGCCGATAAAGGAGATGGGAAAAGAGTATCCTCCATCCCGACGATGTACACATGCTTGAATTCCAATCCTTTGGCAGAATGCATCGTCATCAGGGTTACCTTGTTGCGGTCCTCTTTCTTTTCATTGTCCTGATCGGTGAGCAGTGAAACATTTGCCATGTATGCCTCAAGAGTTGAAGGCTCTCCATTGGTTTCAGCAGCTTCGGTGAATATCTTGATCGCGTTCAGCAGCTCCTCGAGGTTCTCATATCGGCTTATCTCCTCAGGCAGCTTACCATCCCTGAGCTCATTCATGATGCCGGAGCCAAAAGCAATCTCTTTTGCCCTGGTAAAAGCATCTGTATTGCCATTACCGAGAGCAAGCTTATCGATCAATTCCGCATAACCGGAAAGCTTTTTTTCTGTCCCGGCATTGAAGTGACCGGGATATTTCCCGGCATCAGAAATTATATTCCATGCTGAAGTATTTTTCTCAGATGAAAGTTCCAGTATCTTTTGAACTGTTGTATCACCAATGCCTCTTTTCGGATAGTTAATGGATCTCTTAAGGCTCTCTTCATCGTCATGATTGATAACCATCCTGAAATAAGCCAGGATGTCTTTTATCTCCTTTCGTTCATAAAACGACAGACCGCCATATATTTTATACGGTATATTCTTCCTGCGCAGCGTCTCTTCAAATATCCTGCTCTGTGCATTTGTCCTGTACAGCACTGCAAAGTCGCACCAGGCAAGCTGCTGTGACAGGCTCCTGTCCAGGATATCAGAAGCAATATTGAATCCCTCTTCCGTATCGGTCATAGCCTGCATGACCATTATCTTTTCCCCGGGTTCATTCTTTGAAAAGACCTTCTTGTGGATCTGTCCCTCATTGTTTGCAATGATCTCATTTGCTGCATTAACGATAGTTTGTGTTGACCTGTAATTCTGTTCGAGTTTGAAGAGCTGATAATCGGGATAATCATTTTTAAAGTCGAGGATATTTTCGATTCTTGCTCCCCTGAAAGAGTAGATGCTCTGAGCATCGTCTCCCACTACGCAGAGGTTATGATGAATTGCTGCAAGTTTCTTTACAATAAGATACTGTGCATAGTTAGTGTCCTGGTATTCATCCACTAGGATGTATCTGAACCGGTCCTGGTATGCTGCGAGTACATCCGGGAAGTCCCTGAACAATATGTTTGTATTCATCAGCAGGTCGTCAAAATCCATTGCATTTGCCTTAAAGCAACGTGATGAATATATTTTAAAGATTTCAGCCAGCAGAGGCATCCTGCTCGCTTTGTCATATTCGTACATTGAACCGTCAGCCGAATACATGCTTGCTGTTACAAGATTATTTTTTGCAGTTGATATCCTTGAAGCTATTACTCCCGGCTTGTACACATTGTCATCCAGGCTGAGCTCTTTGATTATTGAACGTACAAGGCTTTTTGAGTCAACGGCATCATAAATGGTGTAATTGGATTTATATCCGAGCCTGTCGCCCTCGATCCTCAGTATCCTTGCAAATATTGAATGAAAGGTGCCCATCCACAGGTAACGTGCTATCTCAGCACCCGCTATTCTGGCAATTCTTTCCTTCATCTCTCCGGCTGCCTTGTTAGTGAAGGTGAGAGCAAGGATCTTTCCGGCCGGAACTCCTTTCTGAAGAAGATGTGCTATCCGGTACGTAAGAACCCGTGTTTTACCCGCACCTGCTCCGGCAATAACAAGAGATGGTCCTTCAGAATGGATAACAGCCTGCTGCTGAGCTTCATTCAGGTCTTTGAGGTAATTACGGGTCATTTATTTATTCAGAATTACAGCGTTCGGAGTGGGACAAATTTAATGGATTTTATTAAACTTGTGGAGTATTATACAAATAGTGTTATAGAATCCGTTAATAATAGAAAGATCGCCTTGCCTGTGCGTTATTGGATTGTATTTGTTACCGTATTTCTGCCTTTACTCCTTCATGGTCAGCTTACCGCACCGGGGGCTCTGTCGGTACGCTATACCTCTTATCCGTCATCACCGGGAATCAAGGATCCGGTATTTGTTTACTGCAGCCTTACCGGAACCGAACAGGGAACACTTACTGCCACCCGGCCCGGTGGAGGAGGGCCTTTTACCTTCAAATGGTTTCGCCGGAACGAACTGACAAACAGCTTCAGCATCGCCGACAAAACCGATTCCGGAGTGACTTCCTCAACTATAAGCAATCTTACAGGAGGCGGGTATAAAGTTGAAATAGAAAATTCAGGGATTTATGACACAAGCCTGGTAGGCTGGATAGTTTTTGATAAACCTCCTTATGCCGGGGCACAGCTCAAGAATCCGATGAAACACTGCAATTATGTTGCTCTTGACGGCGATACATCTGCCACGGTAAAGACTTTCCGGTACTATGATGTTGTAACCGGAATACAGCTGAACCTCAGAAACGAACTGAAATTCATATGGTCTTCAGATCCTTCATCTACAATTCCCTATCCATCTATCGAAATAGATCCTATTACCTTTACACCTCCTCTTGAAGATGTGACCTATTCACTTAAGGTAAACTCCCTTGCATGCAGCAGTGAAGCATCATTTTTCTATGAATCGATACATGTCAATGCTGATTTTACTATTGATCCCGCTGAAGGAGAAGCGCCGCTGGAAGTTGCTCTGACAAATACATCGATAAGGGGATATATATACCTGTGGGATTTTGGTGACAGCACCTTTTCAGACCTGGAAAATCCGGATCCTCATATTTATTATAAACCGGGGGAATATACTGTGCTGCTGACTATTGAAAGTGATCGTCATTGTATTGATTCGCTCAGGTCGACTATAATAAAGGTTGACCCGTCATCCCTTAACATTCCAAATGTCTTCACACCTGATGGCGACGGATATAATGATTATTTCATGGTTGAGTCGAAGTCAATAAGATTTATGAGTATGGAAATCTTCAGCCAGTCGGGAATGAAGGTATATGGTTTCAGCGGAGAGGGAGAAATTCTGAGAGACTGGACAGGCTGGGATGGTAATGTCAATAATTCCTCAAGAAAAGCAAGCCCCGGCGTCTATTTTTATATCATCCGTGCATTAGGGTGGGATGATATAAGGTATGACAGCAAGGAGTACCGGGGATTTCTCTATCTATTCAGATAAAGGTGCAAAGGCACAACGGGATAACCTGTCTTATATGGTTATCTTTCGTCTGCGTGCTTCTACATTCCATTGTTCTGTTACTTTTCCATCCCTTACAACTGAGACTACATCGAATCTGTCAACTGTGGGGCAGATATGAAACGGTATTGCATAGACAGGAGTTCCGATCTTCATCCTCCCGGCTTCCTCTGTCCTTATAACCATGTGCTCTTCGTTTTGTGAGACAATTGAGTAATTCGCTGATCCCGGAATTCTAATCCTTGGCTGGGGCATTTCAGAAGCTACAGATTTATGACCCAGATCAATACAAAGAAGGTCCTTTGCCGGCTTACTGATAACACGGGTGAAAAGCACAGCTGCATGCAAAAAGTCCATATCAGTAAATGCTGTGCTGTAGCCATAGTCCCATAACAATAATGTGCCCGGACTTAATTCCACCTCTTTGCGCTGCGCATGTAACGGAAAAGTAGGAGAACCGCCTGCTACAATTTTCAGGCATTTAATGCCGGTTTTCTCAAGATGTCCGATGAAATCTGAGACAGGAGCATATGATTCATCACACATTTTCCTGCGGAGAGCAGGATCCGGCTCATGCAGATGACCATCATAAACATGGAGTCCCTCAAACCTGAGCATTGGCATATCATTAATCAGTTCTGCAAGTCTTTCGGCTTTATCCCCTGGTACTATTCCTGTGCGGTTCATCCCGACATTTATATCAAGCCAGATGTGAGTCTGAATATTTTTTAGTACTGCTGTTTTGGATAGCAGGCGGATTACGTCCTCTGAATCGGCAATACAGGAGAATTTTGTTCCCGGGTAACCTTCCATCAGGTTAAAAAACCTGTTAATATTTGGCCCGGCAGGCTGATATGCCAGAAGGACGTCGGGAGCACTGCATCTGGCAGCCATTTCAGCTTCAGCTATTGTTGAACATTTGAATCTCCTGATGCCATGTTTCATCTGCAGACGTACGATCTCAGGCATTTTATGTGTTTTGACATGAGGTCTCAGCCGGTCGGCATCTCCTGCTACAGCTATCATCCTGCGTATATTCTCTTCAATACGGTCGGGGTAGACAAGAAGAGCGGGCGAAAACACATCAGCCTCATTACCAATTAAATACCATTTATCATTTAAGACTTTATGCTGTTCCATCCCGGTCAGTATTTATTTCAAACACAGCTTCAACTTCAACTGCTATGCCTGACGGGAGCATCATTCCCACAGCGCTCCGGGTGCCAATGCCGTTATCCTCTCCAAAAACTTCTGCCATGAGTTCACTGAAGCCATTGATCACTGCAGGATGCTGATTAAAATCGGGGGTGCTGTTCACCATGCCAAATGTCCTGATAAGCCGTTTTATTCTTTTGAGCTCCCCGAAATAGGTTTTTATTGTTGACAGCATAGTGAGACCAGTCTGCCTTGCAGCAAGCTTTCCGTCATCAGTGTTCATATTCTGTCCGAGCCTTCCGGTAATAAGTGAACCATCCGCTCTGAGAGGTCCCTGACCGGATACATATAAAAAATTACCTGCAATCAGTACAGGCTTATAGATCCCTCCCGGTTTCGGAGGCGGAGGCAATTCAAGCCCCATTTCAATTATTATTAAATCCGGATCTGTTTTCATTTCAAAAAGCATTTTTATTTTCTTTTTGGATCAAACAATTATGCCGTTGAGCCGTTGAGCCGTTGAACCGTTCTTATACATACAGGTCAGCCCTGAATATTGTTTTGGCATGGCCTGCAATCTCAACCCTGTCACCTTTCAGAGTAACTTTCAGTATCCCGCTTCTCTTTGATACCTGGCGGGAAAAAAATTCTTCGCGACCTGTTTTGCCACTCCAGAAAGGAGTCAGTGCGCAATGTGCCGACCCGGTTACGGGATCTTCATTTATTCCAAGAGCAGGAGCAAAGCAACGGACACAAAAATCAAAATTAGTGTCTTCAGAAGGAGCTGTTACTATAAGATCGCCAAAAGGGGAATCCTTCATCCGGTTAAAATCGGGCTTCAGGTTCCGGACATCCTCTTCGTTGTGGAGCAGCGCAAGGGTCCAGCCGTGACTGGTTCTGTAAAGCTCAACCGGTTTTATTCCTATAAGCTTCTCAGCGATTGGCGGAATCTGCACACGCTCAACCTGATAGGCCGGGAAATCCATAATGATCCAGTTTCCTGACTTTCTGACGAACAGATCTCCTGCACCTGAATCGAAAGTAATAGTCTTATCCTTACTGACCATCCCTGTCTGATACATAATATGTGCTGATGAAAGAGTTGCATGACCGCAAAGGGGAATTTCCGATTCAGGGGTGAAATACCTTATTTTATATTTTTCACCTGCCTTTACAATAAATGCAGTTTCTGAAAGATTCATTTCTGCAGCAACGTTTTGCATCCACTTCTTTGACAATTCTTTTTCAAGAATGCATACACCTGCCGGATTCCCTTTAAACGGTTCGGCTGTGAATGCATCGACCTGGTAAATTATTTTCGGTTTCATATACTTAAATATAAGGGTGTCATTGAGCCTTTGCGCCGTCATTCACCGGTACAAAACTGCAATTTACTGAGTATTTTGAAAATTTAACTAAGAAAACTTTGTAAACTAGAATAGTTTTCCCATTTTTGCGGCGTTTTAATTTGAAACATGGATTACAGGCAGAGAATAATAGAAGAAGCTGCAGTCATGTTCCGGGCTTACGGAATAAGATCCGTAACCATGGATATGCTTGCAAGCCGGATGGGTATTTCAAAGAGAACGATTTACGAGGTTTTCAGCGACAAAGATGAACTCCTGAATGGCGTATTGGGGTGGATGACAGAAAAGCAGCAGGAGCTTATGACTGATATCCTCAAAGGCTCAGAAAATGTTGTCGAGGCGATATTTAAAATACTCGATATAATGACGGAGCATTTCCGGAATATGAGTCCTGCATTCAAACTGGATATGAAAAAATACCATAATGATATTGTCACTAAGATAGAGGAAGCGGGGAAGCTCCCATACTATATTAATAATACTGATATATTACTGAGAGGAATAAAAGAAGGGATCTTTCGTAAGGATATTGATATTGCAATATCGAATAAATGCCTGGTGGAAGTTACCAGAATTTCCAACGACAAGGATCTGTTTCCTCCCGGGAATTTTTCGGATCAGGATGTCATAAGAGATTTTTTTATCAATTATATAAGAGGTATCAGTACCCGGAAGGGTCTTGATCTGATAAACTTATATGAAAAGAAGAGAACACCAGCAAATAAAGGTCAAAAGAATTAACAGAAAAAAGACAAAACCGGATTTTATGAAAAGGAAATTTTTAATCGCTTCAATGGTAGCTTATGCAGTCTCCTGGGCTACAGTGTCGGGACAGGAGACAGGAAATGAAATGGTACTTTCGCTGGGGGAGGCACAGGAATATGCCATTCAGCACAACAAGATGGCAATTTCTGCAAGACTGGATGTAGATGCGTCCAGGATGGCGTTCTGGGAAACAGTTTCAGCAGGACTCCCGCAGATTTCATCAAGCGCGGGCTTTACCGACAACCTTAAACAGATGGTTTTCCTGATTCCTGATTTCTTTGGTAATCCTGATGAGAAAATAGAAATTACCATGGGATCCCAATATAATGCATCTGTTGGGCTGCAGGCCAGCATGCTGTTATTCAATGCACCATACCTTGTGGGAATAGAGACCACGAAACTTGCCAGAAAGCTGGCAGAGACCAATGTCAACAGCACCGAGCTGGATATTCGTGAGTCTGTTGCATCTGTCTATTACCTGATACTGGTATCTGAAGAATCACTGAGGATCCTTGACGGTAACCTGGCCAACCTTCGTGAAACACTGAAGTCGACACAGACTATGTTCAGTGTAGGGATGGCTGAATCAACAGATGTTGATCAGATGGTCTCCAATGTCAATATGGTTGAAAATTCAAGGAGCTCACTGGGAAGAACCATTGAGCTTAATTATAATATGTTAAGGTTTCAGCTTGGAGTGCCATCTGATACCGGGATCAGACTTACAGGGACCCTTGAAGATTTTATAAAGGAGATAAATGTGGAAGCGCTGCTATCACAGGAATTCAATTATACGAGTAATTTGACTTACAAACTTGTGGAGGGACAGGAACAATTGTCCGCTCTTGGACTGAAAGCGCAGAAAGCCCGGGTCTTACCGACAGTGGCAGGAGTTATATCAACAACAAAAACAGGAATGGGGGATGAGGTGTCGAATATAAACTGGTACAACAGTTCGCTTGTCGCGATGCAAATGTCAATTCCAATTATAGCAAGCGGTCAGCGCTATGCTTCAATTAAAAAGGCTAAGTTCAACCTGGAGAAAGCAAAAAATACGAAAGAAATGGTCACTGATCAGCTGAAAATCCAGGAAAAACAGCTGCGGTACAATCTGGTAAATGCAAACCTGCAGTATAAAAGCCAGAAAGAAAATGTTGAAGTTTCGCAGAGAGTTTATGAGAGCATGGAAAATAAATTCAGACAGGGAATGGCATCCAGCCTTGAACTTACGCAGGCTAAC
>CAYWEQ010000056.1:0-4718 GCA_964457185.1 uncultured Rikenellaceae bacterium | reverse complement strand
GGAAAATAAATTCAGACAGGGAATGGCATCCAGCCTTGAACTTACGCAGGCTAACAGCCTGTTCCTTCAGGCAGAGAACAACTATATATCAGCCCTGATGAACCTGCTTCAGACCAGACTGGCACTTGACAAGCTGTTAAACAATATGTAAAAACCAAATACTAAATCAATAAAACAATTAATAATGAAATACTTAAGAATAATTCCGGTAATACTGATCAGCATAATGCTGCTTTCAGCATGTTCATCCAGGCCTGATAAATCTTCGGCAGCAGTTCAGAATGAGGCATCGGTTGAAAAAGCTGCAATTCCGGTTAAGGTTATCTCCCTTAAAAGAACCAGGATAGCCAGAACTATTGACTACACGGCTACTATTCTGCCATTCGAGGAGGTTAATATGGCACCTTCCACTCCGGGCAGGATTGAACAGATATACGTTGAGATAGGTGATAAAGTGAACAAAGGCGACAAACTTTTCCTGATGGACCGTACACAGCTTTACCAGCTGAAGCTCCAGCTCGTCAGCCTTGAAAAAGATCTTGGCAGGCTCGATACTCTGTTAATGACAGGCAGCGTAAAGCAGCAGACATATGATCAGACAAAAACACAATATGATATTCTGAAAACCAATGTGAATTTCATGGAGCAAAATACTCTTTTGAAAGCGCCCTTCACAGGCATTGTAACAGGGAAATACTTTGAAAATGGTGAATTGTATTCAGGCGCTCCCACAACAACTTCAGGAAGGGCTGCCGTTGTAACTGTCATGCAGGTCAATCCCCTAAAAGTCAATGTTGCCATTTCAGAACAGTATTATCCGCTTATCAAAATCGGGATGAAAGCAATAATAACTGCAGATGTATATGAAAACGAGTCTTTTACAGGCAAAGTTTTCCGTGTTGCTCCGACTGTAAATTCAGCTTCACGTTCATTCATTGCTGAAATTGAGCTTCCCAACAGGAACGACCTTCTTAAATCGGGAATGTTCGTCAGAGTTTCTATGGATCTTGGCGAGGTAGAGACCTTTGTTGTTCCGGCGGGTACAATTCTTCTTCAGGAAGGTACTAATGTCAGGTATGTCTTTATTGAGGATCAGAGTATTGCAAAGCGCGTCGAGGTGCTTATTGGTAAACGTTTTGATGACCAGCTTGAGATCATTTCGGATAACCTTAAAGAAGGAGACAGGCTTGTATCAGAAGGACAAGCCAGGCTTCTCAATAATGACAAGATAGAAATAGTAAAGTAATTTCAGAATAACAACATATTAAAATGAGTATATACAGTACTTCCGTTAAGAGACCGGTAACGACTATCCTGATCTTCGTGGCACTGATCGTGATCGGACTCTATTCACTGACTCAGCTGCCTGTGGACCTCTACCCTGAAATGGAACTCCCGTTCATCGGGGTGGTTACAACTTATCCGGGAGCCAGCGCATCTGATATTGAGACCAATATTACAAGACCTGTTGAAGATATGCTTAATTCAGTGGGCAATCTGAAAGAGATAACCTCTACGTCGAGTGATGGTATTTCAGTCATCTTTATGAATTTTGAATATGGTACCAATCTTGATGAGGCTTCCAATGATATAAGAAGCAACCTTAGTTTTATAGAGAATTACCTGCCTGAGGACAGTGAGAAGCCAACAATTATGAAATTCAATTCAAGTATGATGCCTATTATCTTCTATGCTATCACAGCTAAAGAGAGTTACAGAGGGCTTGAAAAGATACTTGATGAAAAAATAGTAAATCCCCTCAACAGGATAGAGGGAGTCGGATCAGTCAGTCTTGCTGGTGTTCCCGGCCGTAAGGTTTACATTGATGTTGACCCACGGAAAATGGAAGCATATAACCTTACCATAGAACAGATTGGCAATATTTTACGGGCTGAAAACATGAATATGCCTGCAGGATATATAGAAATGGGCAAAACCGATTATCCGCTGAGAATCCAGGGTGAATTTCCTGAAAGCGATATCATGAAGAATATTGTGGTAAGCAGCTATAACGGCAATAACGTTTACCTTAAGGATGTTGCAGAGGTTCGTGATACAATACGCGAAACAAAACTTGACACCAGGATTAACGGTCTGCCCGGGATGACGTTGTATGTTCAGAAACAATCAGGCGGTAATACCGTTAAAGTAACAAAAGAAATAGAGAAGACACTTGCATCTTTAACAAAAGATCTGCCGGCTGATGTAAAGATCGAAAAGCTCTTTGACAGCGCAACATTTATCAAAGATTCAATAAGTAACCTGACAGAGACGCTCCTGTATGCGGCAATCTTTGTTATTCTTGTAGTGCTCTTTTTCCTTGGAAGATGGAGGGCAACTGTTATAATTATTGTCACTATCCCCATTTCCCTGGTGGTAGCTTTTATCTACCTGTTTGTAACAGGGGAATCAATAAATATTATTTCACTAACTTCTCTTTCGATAGCAATCGGTATGGTGGTGGATGATGCGATTGTTGTCCTCGAGAACATCACAAAACATATTGAAAGAGGAAGCAGGCCTAGGGAAGCGGCTATCTATGCTACAAATGAGGTTTGGCTGGCAGTTATAGTTACAACTTTAACAGTGGTTGCAGTATTCTTCCCTCTCACATTCGTAAAGGGATTTACAGGAATACTCTTCAAGCAATTGGGTATGCTGGTGTCAATTACAATCATAACATCAGTTTTTGCCGCTATAACTCTTACCCCTACAATGAGCGCCCTTCTGCTCAAATGGTACCCGATCAAAAAGAATGCCCCTTTCTGGACTTATGACGGAAGTATTCGGAAAGGACTGGATTGGTTTGACAGGTTTTATGAGAAGACTCTTCGCTGGGCACTTCATCATAAAACTATAGTAACCATAATTGCTATAGTGGTTTTTACGGGATCAATGAGCCTGTTTTTTGTTGTTGACACGGAGTTTTTTCCTGCGGCTGACCAGTCAAGAATTACAGCGACAATAGAGCTTCAGACAGGTACAAGAGTAGATGAGACTTTGAAAACAACCGACAAAATCGATAAATTGTTAAAAGAAGAATATCCGGAAATCAACCTGATCTCATCGTCAACCGGTACTGACGACCAGGCCGGATTTGCATCACTGTTCGGCGCTGGAGGAACTCATGTGATCACTTATTCCATGAGACTCGTCCCGATTGAAGAACGTGAGAAAAATGTAATGGTCCTTGCTGAAGAAATGAGAGCTGATTTTGCGAAACTGCCTGAAATTATTGACTTTACAGTGAGCACTTCTGAAAATATGCCCGGCATGGGTACCAGTACCGTTGACGTTGAAATTTACGGCTATAATATTACTGAAACAAATATAGTTGCCGAGGAACTGGCAGCAAAAATAAATAAGATCGAGGGAGCAAAAGACGTGACTATCAGCCGCGACAAATCAAAACCGGAGCTTCAGATTATTCTCGATCAGAATAAAATGATAACGAACGGTCTGAATACGGCGATGGTATCATCAGCAATTAAGAACAGGGTTGAGGGGATGACGGCAACCCGTCTTCGTCAGTCGGGTGATGAGTATGATGTTGTTGTACGTTTTAAAAAGACCTCTAGAAGTACTTTGACGGATATTGAAAATATAGGTATAACAAATCCCATGGGTCAGATAATCAGGCTTGGCGAGATTGCAGACATCAAGGAGTTCTGGTCCCCGCCGAGTATCGCGAGAAAGCGGAGGGAAAGAATTGTAAATGTGTCATTTACACCGTATAAGAGATCTTTTACGGAACTGCAGACAGAAGTTCAGAAGGCGATCAACGAAACACCCGTGCCTACAGGCGTTATGGTACAGATATCCGGAGCAATAGAAGAGCAGATGGAATCCTTTATGGATATCGCATTTCTTATAGTGGTGAGCCTCATACTTGTTTATCTTGTCATGGCTTCTCAGTTCGAATCACTGAAAATGCCATTCATTATTATGTTCTCAATACCGTTTGCATTCTCAGGCGTGGCAATAGCTCTGTTCTTAACCAACACCACTCTCAGCGTAATATCAGGCATCGGAGCAGTGATGCTTATTGGTATAGTAGTAAAGAACGCCATAGTTCTTGTAGACTTTATCAACCTTATGAGAGAAAGGGGTAATGAGCTGTATGAAGCGATATCGATATCCGGAAGATCCAGGCTCAGACCGGTTATTATGACATCCGCCACAACTATCCTGGGTATGCTTCCTCTGGCCATCAGCACGGGCTCTGGATCAGAACTTTGGAGCCCGATGGGAGTTGCAGTTATTGGAGGACTTGTTTTCTCAACATTAGTTACACTGGTGCTTGTACCTGTTGTCTATGCAATTTTCGCAAAACATGGTGAGAGAAACAAAGCCCTGGCCGTATATTCAGATTTCGATTTTATGAACGGTAACGGAAATACAAAATAAATTCTAACCTGTCAATTGAAAAATTATGAAAGCAATTATGATCATATATAACCAGGCCCATACTGAAAGGGTGGAGTACCTCATGGATAAGCTGGGAATTAAAGGTTACACACTCTGGGAAAATGTCCAGGGAAGGGGCAGCAATACCGGTGTTCCTCACCTGGGCACACATGCCTGGCCTGAAATAAATAAAAGTCTGCTGACTATCGTAGATGATACTCTGGTTGATATCATTCTCGATAAGGTAAAAAAGATTGATGCCATCAGCGAAGAAGTTGGCATCAGGGCATTTGTGTGGGATGTGCTGAAGA
>CAYWEQ010000055.1:11766-14582 GCA_964457185.1 uncultured Rikenellaceae bacterium | reverse complement strand
CAGCCAGTCAGGATGGAAATGATCCGGAATTAAGAATAATTGGCAGGGATTTTGTACAGATTCTATGACCTGACCAGAACGTAAAGCATACTTTAAAAATAGTATTCCTAATCAACCCTAAAAAATTAAAAAATGAAACCAATTATTTGTAGACAATTGACAGTCATTGGATTACTGCTGATTTTGCTGTCCTGCCAGAAGATTTACGGTCAGGATTCCACATCGCAGAAATCACAAATGCTGGACCTGAAACTCCAGCTTCTTGATTCCAAGCTTGATCTTCTCGATACAAAGATCAAGTTATGGGAAGCTAAGCCGAAAGAACTTGATATCAGGCTTAATGAAATTGACAGTAAAGTAAACTCCATGGATTTTGATCCGCAGATGGTAACAAGGAAACTCAATGAGATTGATTCGGTGATGAAACTGCCGCGTCCCGAGGTTGTATCAGTCTATGAAGGACCGTCTCCCGTCATTGAGTCGGAAATTCCGGCATTTATACCTTCATTCAGGTCAGCAATAATGCTTGATCCGGTTCGCCTCATGGAAGGAACCTTTTACCTTTCCTATGAAAGGACTTTAACAACTGCACTTTCATTTAACGTCGCAGGTATGGCAACCTATTCGACCAGTCAGGGTATTTCGAACTATTATTTCATGAACCAGAGTTTTGCAGCTTTAAATACTTCCACTAAAGAGTACTACACTTACGAGGGAGATGTTATGTCCGGTGGAGGTCTTAATTTTCAGATAAGGAATTATCTGATGGCCAATCATCCCGGGAGAAAAAAAGCCCCGTTTGGATTATATGCAGCTCCTCAGCTAATGTACAGGAGAATTCAGATAAAAGGAAATAAACAGGAATATGTCGAGCTTGAAACGGGTGAATATGAATGGCAGACTGTTGAGATAAAACAGCATTTGAATATCTATGCCGGTGGCGTCATTCTTGGATTTAAGCTTCCTCTTCTCAATGCTCTTGCCATTGATATTTTTGCAGGAGGCAACATAAAACTCAGCGGTTACAGCAATGAGGAGGGATTTACCAAATACAAGGATTGGTTCAATATTGATTTTTCAGGAGTCTCTCCTGTTGCAGGAATAGCTATTGGAATACTTAAATAGCCGTTGCTCCTTTGCGCCGAGAAGCCTTTACGACATTATACCAGTTTCTTATATTTGATCCTTGCCGGTGTGGCATCGGTTACTCTTTTTCTGTAGTTATCCTCATAATCGGAATAAGTGCCTTCGAACCACACCACTTTTGAATTGCCTTCAAATGCCAGTATATGTGTTGTTACCCTGTCGAGAAACCACCTGTCGTGTGATATTATGACTGCACATCCTGCAAAGTTTTCAAGTCCTTCCTCAAGGGCCCTCAGCGTATTCACATCAATATCATTCGTTGGTTCGTCAAGAAGAAGCACATTGGCTCCCGATTTCAAGGTAAGAGCAAGATGAAGCCTGTTTCTTTCTCCTCCGGAAAGAACTCCGCATTTCTTTTCCTGGTCGGCACCTGAAAAGTTGAACCTGGCTACATAGGCCCGTGCATTTATAAGACGGTTACCTACCATTATATCGTTTTGTCCTCCCGAAATGACTTCATAAACAGTTTTTGAGGGATCAATGGCAGAATGAGCCTGGTCGACATATCCGACAGATACGGTCTCTCCTGTCTCAAACGTTCCTTTTGTGGCGGTTTCCTGTTTCATAATCATCCTGAAAAGAGTTGTCTTGCCTGCGCCATTTGCACCTATAACACCTACAATCCCGTTTGGCGGAAGGTTGAAATCAAGTTCTTCAAACAGCAGCTTGTCGCCAAATGATTTCGCAACATGAGATGCCAATATCACTTTGTCCCCCAGTCTTGGGCCGTTAGGAATGAATATTTCGAGTTTTTCTTCTTTTTGCTTTACATCCTGGTTAAGCAGGTTCTCGTATGCACCAAGTCTTGCTTTTGATTTTGCATGGCGTGCCCTGGGAGACATTCTTACCCATTCCAGCTCCCGTTCAAGTATCTTACGTCTTTTAATGTTGCCCTTTTCTTCAATCTCAAGGCGCTTTGCTTTTTGTTCAAGCCATGATGAGTAGTTGCCTTTCCATGGTATACCCTCTCCCCTGTCAAGTTCCAGTATCCATCCGGCAACATTGTCAAGAAAATACCTGTCATGAGTAATGCAGATCACCGTGCCATGATATTGTTTCAGTGTTGTTTCAAGCCATTGTACCGATTCGGCGTCAAGGTGGTTGGTAGGCTCATCCAGAAGCAGAACGTCGGGTTGCTGAAGCAGCAGTCTGCACAGAGCCACTCTTCTTCGTTCGCCTCCTGAAAGGATATCTACCTTTGAATCGCTTTCGGGACAGCGAAGTGCATCCATTGCTCTTTCAAGCTTGTGTTCGATATTCCATCCGTCAGTATTATCTATCTTCTCCTGGATTGCAGCCTGCCTGTCCATAAGCTGCTGCATTTTGTCGGCATTCTCATATACCTCGGGGGCTCCGAAACTGTTATTTATCTTTTCATATTCCTTAATCAGGTTTATTGTCTCCTGCACTCCTTCCTCAACTATCTCCTTAACCGTGCGTTTTTCATCAAGAAGGGGATCCTGCGGAAGGTGTCCGACTGAATATCCGGGAAGGAAAGTGACCTCGCCCTGGTACTCTTGTTCTTTTCCTGCAATTATTCTCAGAAGGGTTGATTTCCCTGATCCGTTCAAACCGATTATACCAATTTTGGCACCCAGGAAAAAAGAGAGAGAGATATCTTTAAGTACCTGGCGATGAGGAGGAAATGTTTTCCCGACACGGTACATTGA
>CAYWEQ010000055.1:0-11666 GCA_964457185.1 uncultured Rikenellaceae bacterium | reverse complement strand
TCATCCTGCAGGAGCACCCACAGGGAATAGACTCCCTTAAGAGTCCCGATGGGAATATTAAGGCAGCCCAGGGCTGCAACGATGATCACCAGGTATCTCGCCCAGTTCCTGTATGCTATCAGGCCTATACCTCCCACAAGTCCGAGTGTCGACATAAAACCTATAAGCAGCGGCAGGCTCAGGCCAAGGATGGTGAGTACCATTCTGGGGACTTCTTCATTGCTTACAAATCCCCTGGCAAAATGGAGAGCAAAGAAGATTGTCATTGCACCAATCAATCCAAGCACTCCGAATCCTATGTGTATCACTCCGACTATGGTGACGTGCTTTTTCATTTTTGATTCTCCCGAAACTTTTACTTCTTCCATGATTTTTATCATTTATTCAGTTAGTAATTTCTTCATTCCTGATCAAATGACTTGTAATTTATTCAATTGATGCATCGTTTGTTCAAAAAAATGCTATAAAGCAACCTTTTTCTGATAAATACGTTCTAGTATCAAAGAGTTTTTTAATTTTGATGCGAAATAAAAACCGTATGAAAAAGAAAGTATTGTATGCTGCAGCATTTTTATTCATTGCATGGGCTGCCACATCCTGCACTGCTCTTGAGGATTGCAAGTTTTGCAGAACTGTTACGACAGATAATTCAACCGGTGATATTACTCAAGGCCCTGAAGCTGAATATTGTGGTGCAGCTCTGTTAGCAATTGAAGCAAAAGGTCCGACAACTGTTTTGAATTCTACAACTGTCTGGGAATGTCGTTAATACCTGATTCCAATCAGAGTCACATCATCAACCTGGGAAGAATCTCCGCGCCATTCCTCAAATATCTCATCTAATCTTTGCGCCTGCTTCAGCATTGGAACTTTGTCAAGTTCAATAAGTGTCTCCTTGAACTGGGTAGACATGAATTTTTTCTGCCTGGGCCCTCCGAACTGATCTACAAAACCGTCGGAAAATACATAGAATTCATCTCCTTTTGTTATATCAATCTTGTGAAGGGTGAATGGCTGCATCCTGTAATGTATGGCCACCGGCATTTTATCGCCCCTGTAATGAACGAGCTCATGGTTCCTTATCAGATAGAGGGGATTGTTTGCTCCTGAAAACCAGAGTGTATCATTTTCAAAATCAACGGTACATACAGCAATATCCATTCCATCCTTGATACTATCTTCATCAGCGACCTGGTTCAGTGATTTTATCACTCCCTGCCTGAGGTTTTCAATGATCTGGTCAGGCATAATGATATGCTTGTTGTTGACTATTTCGTTAAGCATGGTAACGCCGAGCATGCTCATGAATGCTCCCGGAACACCGTGCCCTGTACAGTCGGCACAAATAATGATCTGTTTGTTTTCAACATTGCTGACCCAGTAAAAGTCCCCGCTTACAATTGCCAGCGGTTTATAGAGTACAAAGTGTTCCAGCTTGTCACTGAACAGCTCAAGGGAGGGAATTAGGGCTGTTTGTATCCTTTTGGCATACATTATGCTGTCCGTGATATGTTTTTTCTGATAAGCGATCTGGTCTCTCTGTGCTGCTGCAAGGTCACGTTGCCGTTCAATCTCATCTTTCTGCAGGGATATGGTCCTGTTCTTTTCCTCCAGCCTGATATTGGCTTCTTTTTTGATTTTGTATCCCCGGTAAATATAATATCCCAGAAAACTGACAAGAAGCAGGGCAAAAAGGACAAAATAAAGGATCAGCTTCTGCTTTTCAAGAGTGGCCAGCTGTACTTTAATCTTGTCTTCCTGTTCATTGATCTTCCTAAGCTGCTCATCCATCATGGCTATCTGAACAGCTATTTTCTCTTTCTGGCTTGAGAGGGTATCCTTCTGAACCTGCACTTCCTTCATTTGTATAACTATTGTCTGCTTCTGTGCGGAGATTTCACTCTGCTGGCGGCTGATCTGCTTAAACTGGCTGTCGAGTATCTTCTGTTTCTCATTCAAGGTTTTCTCTTTCTCGGTAATCTCTTTGTCAAGACTATCGAGAAGGGCTTTCTGCTTAAGTATTTCCTGTTTCTGAATTTCAATTGTTTCAACCTGCTGACGGATCGTTTCCTTCTGAACCTCAATTTCCTTGCTTGCAATATCAAAAAGGTTCTGCCAGTCTTCTTTGGTTTTTACGGCCATAACCAGCACTTCCTGCGGAATGCTCATCCCGGCATTCTTAACTAATTCCTCGTTTATATCGTAACGCGGTTTACCGTTTACAACAATGAAATTCATCATTGATTCCCTGAATTCATATCCTTCAGTCATCAGCATAGTCTGATGATCTGCAATTTTTGATTTAATCTTATCTATGTTGAATTCCGCTGTCTTGTTCATGTAGAGAACCTGAGTATGCTTAATGCTTTCAATGTTTTTAAATCCTATTATCTCAACCGGCTTATCCTGAATTGTTTTTCTTGTTTTTGCCAGGTTCCCCAGTTCATAAAAAAGGTCATAATCACCAAGCATAATGCCTATCTTGAAATTTGATGAATCGGCAAAACCGGGACCATAATCAATATATTTCGAGAGATCAAAAATTAACAATGCCCTTGTCGGATTATCAAATCCTGCCTGTCCACTGGCAATATTTGCAGATATATAAATGGTCAGAGAAACGATCGCTGCCCTGATAAGAAACGTTTTTTTAATCATAATTTCAGGCTGTTTTCCATTACGAAATTGCACATTTTTCTTCAGTAAACCAAATAACCGGCATATCATGTATTTAATAACCTGTTGAAAAAATGTTAATAACTGGTCTTATGTCCTGTTTCAACCTGCCAATCTTATCGTAATTTTAAGCAAGTTTTTTTAATCCATATTATGGCCCTGAATATCAACGACTTACAGCTTACCGATAAAAAGATAATAATCGTTGAAGATGATCAACCGTCAATCAGGTACTATGAAACTCTTCTGAAAAGCTCGGGCGCGGATCTGAAAATATTCCATAACGGGAAGGAATTCGTTGATTATATAAACCAGGAACACGGCAAGGTTGACCTGGTTTTCATGGATTTACTTATTCCGCTGATCAACGGAATAGAATGCCTGAGGATTTTCAGGAAAGAAAGGAAGAACGTTCCTGTACTGATGCTTACAGCATATTCTTCGGAACAATCAAAAACGGAAGCCTATCTTGCCGGTTGCAATGAATATGTGCTTAAGCCCATTTACCCGGAGAAGATTTTCTTCCTGATTGAAAAATACCTTAAGCATGAGGTATCACCCTCTTTTGTAAGCTGATTTACGTTTTATCTTGAAACCGGCCCCTGCATCTGCAGATATCGGCCATAATAATTTTCCAGCCTGCTGTTTATCTCGTCCGCAAGTTCCTTTTTACCGTTCGCTTCACATGCATTGGCGGTTTTTGACGTATACTGAATGGCAGATTGTATCTCATATTCAGCCGAGCTGACTATATAGGGTGTCTGCTTAAGGTAATAATCAAGCTGATTATAATAATAATCGCAAAGGGCCATGGTCATTTCAACCGCTTTTTCTGCGGCACCGGCATTAAAATAAGCTTCAATGATGTCGGGCACGTAAGGATCATACGGTACTTTATCAAGAGGCAGGACCTCCACACAATGATCAAGCACGCTTACGGCTTTCTCATTTTTACCTTCGGCGGCAAGGGCTTTTGCCAGCCTTGCATAATTCAGTCTTGCCCTGATCACTATCAGTGTCCGCCTGTGATGATAATCAATATTCGCTCTTTCATCATTTGCTCCTCCCCATACGAATTTGTTCATCATATTGTCATACAGGATATCCGTATCGATTCGCCCGTAATCAAGCCAGTTGTTGTTTTCTGTCCTGATTGGCACAAAGCGGTAAGCAAGCCCTTCAAGCTGGAAATATTCTTCAAGTCCCATTGCATCATTATGATATCCCGTAACATAATAGATTGGCCTGTCCCAGTTATTATGAGCAAGAATATCAAGAACTATCAGCTGGCTTTTCAGGATTGAATTCCCCTTGAGCCGGATATCAATGTATGGCACGATCTTCGCCGAATCTTCCTGTTTCACGGTTCCTGATTCCAGTACTTTTTTTGCATCAACAGGGATGCGGATTGTGCGGGATGGTATAATATCAAGTATTTCCGTAGGTGAGATCTGGATCTTGGTTGCCTTGTTCTCACTGTTCACCCAGTCGATGATAGTTGAAATATCAACCGGATCTTTGGTTTTTTCAATAATGAAGACCTGGTTATTGATGCCGTCATAATATTTCCTGACCGGGAGTGTGACAGGCAGGGGATCAGATTCATATGTTTTCCGCTTCATCTGGTCAATATACCAGTCGGTATTCAGGAGCATCAGGTTGCAGACACGTACGTCAGTCCTCGCTCCCTCTACTTCCTGTGCGTACCAAAGGGGGAACGTGTCGTTATCCCCGTTTGTAAACAGGATGGCGTCGGGAGCACATGAATAGAGGTAGTCGAATGCCACATCACGTGCAAGGTACCGGTATGATCTGTCGTGATCATCCCAGTTTTCGGAAGCCATCAATGCCGGCACAGCAAGAAAGCACAACAATCCTGCAACAGGTGCGGCGATCTTTTCGCCGGTGATCTTTGCTATGCCTTCAAACAATGCAAGCATTCCCAGGCCGATCCATACTGCATAGAAATAAAAAGACCCCACGTATGCATAATCCCTTTCCCTTGGCTGATTCGGATACTGGTTGAGCCAGAAGACTATGGCGATTCCTGTCATTATGAAAAGCAAAAGAATTATCCACCAGTTCTTATTGTCACGGTTAAGCTGGTAAAACAAGCCTGCTATTCCCAGGAGAAAAGGCAGGAGGTAATATTTATTCCTTGAGGTGTCATCCTTGAGCCCCGCTGGCACATCAACAGTTCCTGTCCTTGGCTCATCAAGGAATCTGATGCCGGTGATCCAGTTCCCGTTTATTGCTCCTCCTGTTCCTTGTGTATCATTCTGCTTCCCTGAGAAGTTCCACATGAAGTACCTGAAGTACATGTAACCGAACTGGTAGGTGAACATGAATTTAAGGTTCTCGCTATACTTCGGCTTTTTAATTGTTTTTCTCTCTCCCGACTGGTCCGTAACCTGTATAGGTATTCCCCTGTTCCCTCCCCATTCCCTGTAGACTTCTTCATGGTCCGGAGACTGATCGCTCCACATTCTTGGGAATAGGGTAATGAATCTTTCATCATATACGCGCTCAATATTGCGATGGGTAATGACATATTTCCCGTTTTCAAGGGCATAAACCGGTTTCCCGTCTTTATAATCAAGGATCGGAGCGTTGTAATAAGCTCCTCTTATCAGCGGCCTCTCTCCGTATTGCTCCCTGCTCAGGTAATAATGCAGGTTAAATGGATTGCTCGGATTGTTTTCATTCAGCGGCGGATTGGCGGATGCTCTGATCATTATGATAGCTATGGTCGAATACCCGATCAGGATCACCATTAATGCCGTGAGCATAGTGCTCATCGCAACCCTGTTCCTGCCGGCAAAATACCAGGTAAATCCAGCTATTATAATCAGAATCAGAATGTTCATAAAAGCTGATTCAAAGACAATCCATACCCCGGTCAGGAATAATGCAGCAATGGCAAAAATTCCGCTTCTTATTTTATTGTCTGAATCAATTGTAAACCTGATTGCAAGAACAAAAACAGCTGCCAGGATTATAAAGTGGAAGATCATTCCGCTGTTGGGAGGAAGGTGCAGTGTATTTACAAAGAAAAGGTCGAACCTGGATGAGATTATTACTATCCCGGGCATTATACCCCATATCAGCAATGCCAGGATAGCAAATGATGATGATATGGCAATAATTAAACCTTTCCATGAAAACTCAAATTTCCTGAAATAATATAAAAGTATAATTGCCGGAATAGCGAGAAGGTTAAGAAGGTGTATGCCAATTGAGAGCCCCATCAGGAATGCAATCAGGATGATCCACCTGTCGGCATGCTCTTCATCCGCTACATCTTCCCATTTAAGGATTGCCCAGAAAACTGCTGCTGTAAAGAGAGAAGATGTTGCATATACTTCACCCTCAACAGCGGAAAACCAGAACGAATCAGAGAATGTAAATGCCAGGGCTCCGGTAATGCCGGCAGCTATTATGGCGGCAATTCTTGCAGGGCTGAACATGCTTTCTTCCCTGACAATAATTTTCCTTGCCAGATGGGTAATTGTCCAGAAAAGAAAGAGTATCGTGAAAGCGCTTAATATTGCCGACATTGAATTGGCCATTGCCGATACTTTTGTAACGTCACCTCCGGCAAAAAGGGTGAAGAACCTGGCCAGAACCATGAAAACCTGGCTCCCCGGAGGATGTCCGATTTCCAGCTTGTATGCCGATGCGATAAATTCACCGCAATCCCAGAGGCTGGCAGTGGGCTCAATTGTCAGGAGATATGTAATTGCAGCAATAACAAAAACAATCCATCCTGATATGTTGTTGATCAACCTGAACTTCTTCATTTATACCTTGTTTTTCTAAACCTGCAGTAACAGATAAGTGGCTAAAGTACTTATTTTTTTTCTTACCATAACCATCTGCCTGCAACTCGCATAATTTGCTATTTTTGAGCCATGATTCATGGCTTCAGGTTCAAATCACTGTTCTTCTCCGCTTCACTTCTGCTGGTGTGTCCGGCCACTTCAGCTCAGTATTATAATACAGGACAGGATCCGGCTTCTCTTAAATGGCTGCAGATTAAAACCGGAAGATTTAATATCATTTATCCGCAGAATTATGGTTCAGCCGGAACAGAATTTGCCACGGCTCTTGAAAAAGCATATTCGGATCTTTCAGCACTATATCCTGAAAAGAAATTCAGAATCCCCGTTATTATCCACAATTACACTACACAATCCAACGGTTATGTGGCATGGGCTCCCAAACGAATGGAAATCTATCCTACCCCTGACCAGAACACCATTCCGCTCGATCATTCCAGGCAGCTGGCATTGCATGAGCTTACTCACGTGCTGCAGATGGAATCACTCAATTCGGGTTTTTCAAAGGCAATGTCATTTATTGCCGGTCAGCAATTCCCGGGTGCGATGGCTGCCCTGCTGCCAATGTGGTATATTGAGGGTGAAGCCGTATTCACTGAAACTTTGCTGTCCCAATCAGGCAGGGGAAGAAGCCCCGGTTTCCAGAATTCACTTAAGGCAATTGCTGTCGAAAATGGAAAGCTCTACAAGTATGATAAGCTGTTCAACGGATCTTACCGGGACTTTACGCCTGATTACTACCAGTTTGGATACCAGATGGTTACATGGGCTTTGCTGAACAATGACCAGCAGATCTGGAATAAGGTTCTTGCTTTTACTGCCAACCAGCCATTTACCGTTAATCCCGTTAATATAAGCCTTAACAGAAATGCCGGAGTAACAAAAAAGCAACTCTACTATCAGACATTTGATACTCTTGCAAGATTGTGGAAAAAGGATATTGAAATGAGCGGCGCCATTGATTACAAAACAATAAACCCGTCAAAAAAATCCTCCTATGAAGGTTATTACTCAGCTGTTTATGCAGGAACAGATTCGGTTATTGCCGTAAAAATATCTTTGATAAACCCTGTATCATTTGTACTCATAAGGCCGTCGGAAAAATCAGAAAAGAAGCTGCATGTGCCCGGTAATCTTTACCCGTGGTTCCTCTCATATTCCCGGGGGAAAATCGTGTGGGTCGAATCACAGCCTGATCCCAGGTGGAAAAACAGGAATTTTTCAGTAATCATCCTGTTTGATCTGAACACCTTGACAGCCAGGCAACTGACATTTAATTCAAGATATTTATCTGCATCGATCTCTCCTGACGGTAACCTTATCGCTTCATCGGAGAATACAACGGAAAACCTGAATAACCTGGTCCTCTTAAATACCTGGGACGGAAGTGTCATGTTAAACGTACCGGCTCCGGGTAATTCATACCTTCAGCGTCCTCAGTGGTCAGCTGACGGGGGAAAAATTACTGTTATTTCCTTAACAGAAGATGGAGAAGGGATCCTTGCTTTTTCCCTTGCTGATAAAAAATGGACAACACTGGTGAAAGAAGGAACAGATGACCTGCAGGGATCATTCCTGAGAAATGATTCCCTTTTTTACATCAGTTCAGTTTCAGGAACCGATAATGTATATATTCTTACTCCGGAGGGTAAATCATCAGTTTTAACCCGTTCAAAATTCGGGGCAACCGATCTGAATGTATCCGGAGACAAAGTTTATTTCAGCAATTACAGCGCATCCGGGAATAACATCTGTAAAGCTTCCCTTTCCGAAGCTTTTGAAACTGAAAAAACTGCAGCAGGATCCGGGGCATATCTCATTGACAGGTTTGAAAAGAAAGAGGTAAAAGAGGAAAATGATCCGTTTATTGATTATACCGCTGAGCCATACAGAAAATGGAAGCATCTTCTGGGGATCCACAGCTGGATGCCGGTATATGCCGATATTGAACAGATCCAGTCAGATCCGGCATCAATCAGACCGGGATTTACAATAATGTCACAAAACCAGCTGAGCACTCTTACTGCTTCAGCAGGGTATGAATTTTCAGCAGATAAAAGACATAAGTTTCATTCCCGGATTTTATGGGAAGGCTGGTATCCGGTCATTGAATCCCGTCTCGATTATGGAAATGAGCCGGTTATTGACCTGTACGGAGCAACTCCGGGCTGGCTCCCTTCTCCTGTAAGACCAGGTCTCCGTTTCAATAACAGCATTTATATCCCATGGACTTTCAGCACAGGAAAATATTCCCAGTATTTTTATCCCTCATTATCAGCAGAATACACAAACAATTACCTGTACCTCAAGGAAATCAGCAATTATGATTACGGGCAGACTGAGTTAACCGGACGGCTCTATTTCGCAAATTATCACAAATCGGCTTACCGTGATATTTACCCCAGGATGGCACAGATAGTTGACGCCGCATATAAATATGCTCCCTTTGACAAGCTGATATATGGATCAGATATCAATTTAAAGACTGCATTCTATTTTCCGGGTTTTTTCAGAAACCATGGGATAAGGATCAGATATGAGACAGAAAACCAGAAATTTGTCAAATATCTTACCTCAAACAAGATTCATTTCCCCCGAAGTTATAATGATATAATTTCGACTAAGCTCGATTTCCTTTCAGTGGATTATGTTGCCCCGCTGGCATATCCGGATTTCAATATTGCGTCTTTTCTTTATATTACGAGGATCCGTACGGGCCTTTTTTATGATTACGCCAGGGGAAATGATAATTATTATCTGACAATTAAGGATGGCAGCAGGGCGGTCGATCATGTTAGTAAAGGAACCGAAACTTTCAGCTCTTTCGGCATTGAAATGGTTTCTGATCTATATCTTTTCAGGATCCCCTATCCCATATCAGCCGGAGTACAGGCGGCGTGGAAAAGCCTGAGTGAAGCTCCTTCGTTTGAACTTATATTCAATATCGATATTTATGGTATGAGTATTGGGAAATTGCTCTGATGATCAGATACTTATTCCCCGTGCTTTATCCTTGATCAGATCCCAGGCATTTTCAACATGATCAAGGGTAACATTGGTCTGGCCTGTAACCATCCTCAGGGTGTAATGTCCGCTGAGTGTTGTATGTGAAAGGTATATCCTGCCGGTATCATTCAGGATGTGATTGAGCATTTCATTGACAGCATTCAGCTTGTCTTCCGACATTCCCGAAGGATGATACCTGAAACAGACAACATTAAGTGAAACCGGAGCCAGCAGTTCAAAATCAGGTTCTGAAGATATCATTTCCTTAAGGCGTGAAGCAAGGCTGATATGATATCTGATCTTTGACTGCAGGCCATTGGTCCCGTATGACCTTATGACGCTCCAGAGTTTCAGGGCCCTGAACCTCCGGCCAAGAGGAATACCCCAGTCCCTGTAATCATTAACCTGACCCCTGGTTCTTGTTTTGAGATACTCCGGCAGTATTTCAAATGTCCTGATAAGAGATCCTGTATCCCTGATGAAAAAGGCGGAGCAGTCGAAATTGGTGAACATCCATTTATGTGGATTGAAGACAAAACTATCGATATATTCCTTCCCGTCAATCATCCACTGAAATTCGGGCAAAATAAGGGCTGTACCGCCCATTGCGGCATCGACATGAAGCCATATGCCATATTCCCTGCAGATCTCTCCTATGGCACGTAAGGGGTCAACTGAGGCAGTGCCTGTTGTACCTATTGTAGCAATGACACAGCATGGTTTGTAATCCTTTTTCAGGTCCTCTTTGATGGCTCCCTTCAGTTTTTCTGCATCCATTGAAAAATCGTCCTTCACCGCAAGTTTTACGAGGTTTTTTCTGCCTATACCCGCTATCTTAACAGCTTTCTCAGCCGAGGAATGGGTTTGTCCTGAACAATAAACCCTCAATACGTCTGCACTATTGAATCCCTTTTCATTAATTGTAAATCCGGTGATTTTTTCCCGTGCTGTAATGATGGCAGCAAGGGTGGCGGTTGAAGCGGTATCCTGTATAACTCCCTCAAAATCATTGGATAACCCTATCAGATCGCGGAGCCAGATCATCATTTTTTCCTCGAGTTCGGCAGCTGCAGGAGATGTTTCCCACATCATGCACTGGGCGGCCAGCGTTGATGTCAGCATTTCCGCAAGAATGGAGGGAGGGCTTGTGTTTGCAGGGAAGTAGGCAAAGAAATTGGGGCTTTGCCAGTGGGATATGCCCGGCATTATTATCTCTTCAAAATCACTCATCAGGGCACTGAAAGATTCAGGATCCGGAGGTGGTTTGTCAGGTATTTGACTGAAGATCTCGCCTGGCTTTACAGTTGATTTAACAGGGTATTTTTCAACATTTTCCATGTAGGCGGCCATCCATTCGACCAGCTCATGGGCATGTTTCCGGAATTCATCGGGAGTCATTCTGAATGAATTATTTTACCGATTCGGCAAGCAGAATGATCTTGTTCATCTTTACTTCAATCACTCCCCCGTCAATCTCGTATCTTTTTTCATTGTCATCCTGATCCACCATAACAACGGTACCGTTATCAAGAGTTGAAATAATAGGGGCATGGTCCTTGAGTACCTGGAAGGATCCTTTCTTGCCCGGGACCCTTATTGATTTAATATCCCCTTCAAATACTTTCTTATCAGGAGTGATGATCTCTATTTTCATCAGGAAAAAGTTTATTTAGATTGAGCAAGAATTTTTTCTCCTTTTTCAATCGCATCTTCAATTGTTCCGACAAGCATGAATGAAGCTTCAGGATACTGGTCCACCTTACCATCCATGATCATATTGAATCCCTTGATATTATCTTCTATTGATACAAGCGCTCCCTTTATACCGGTGAATTGTTCGGCAACCTGGAATGGCTGAGAAAGGAATCTTTGCACTCTTCTTGCTCTGTGAACCACCAGCTTATCTTCTTCGGAGAGTTCGTCCATTCCCAGGATGGCAATTATATCCTGAAGTTCATTGTATCTCTGGAGCAGCTCTTTCACCCTTTGAGCACATTTATAGTGGGCTTCCCCGACAATATCAGCCGTGAGGATTCTGGATGTTGAATCAAGCGGGTCAACGGCAGGGTAAATGCCAAGTTCCGAAATTTTACGGCTTAAAACCGTTGTTGCATCAAGGTGTGCGAAGGTGGTTGCCGGAGCAGG
>CAYWEQ010000054.1:3393-15005 GCA_964457185.1 uncultured Rikenellaceae bacterium | reverse complement strand
CTGATAATTTCGAAAAACATATCAATGATACCCTGGTCGCAGGCGACGGCTGCTGTGATGAAGATGTGGTAAGGATGGTGGTCAGCGAGGCCCCCGAAAGGATAAAGGATATGATAGGAATGGGCGTCCCGTTCGATAAGAAAACAAACGGAACGTACGACCTTGCCAGGGAGGGAGGCCACTCCGAACACAGGATACTTCATTATAAGGACAAGACAGGAGAGGCTATCCAGGAAACGCTGATGGACAGGGTCAGAAAGGATCCGAACATAGATATTTATGAACAGTATTTTGCCATTGAGATCCTTACACAGCATCATCTGGGTGAAGTCGTCAAGAGGAACTATCCGAAAATCAAGTGCTTCGGGGCTTATGTTGCCGACCTGGTGAACCAGAAGGTCATTGCCTTTCTTTCAAAAGTTACTGTTGTGGCAACAGGAGGAATTGGCAATGTTTATCTTACGACCACAAATCCTGAAATAGCCACCGGCGATGGCATTGCAATGGTATACAGGGCAAAGGGAACGATTGAGAACATGGAGTTTGTCCAGTTTCACCCCACATCACTTTATGATCCCGAAGTGAGGCCATCTTTCCTGATAACTGAAGCGCTGAGGGGACATGGTGCCGTACTGAAAAACATGCGCGGGGAGGAATTCATGAGCCGGTATGACAGCCGGGGTTCGCTTGCACCGAGAGATATTGTCACCAGGGCAATTGATAATGAGCTGAAAAAATGGGGAGATGATCACGTGTGGCTCGACTGCACCCACCTTAGCCCTGAAGGTCTGAAAGACCATTTCCCGAATGTGTACTCACACTGTATAACGCGGGGAATTGACATTATAAAAGATATGATCCCCGTGGTGCCTGTCCAGCATTATTCCTGCGGCGGCATTAAAGTCGATATAGACGGTCAGTGCAATATAGACAGGCTCTATGCTATTGGCGAAGCTTCCTCAACAGGACTTCATGGTGCGAACAGGCTTGCCTCCAATTCGCTTATTGAAGCAGCTGTATATGCGCACAGGGCCGCAATGCATGCAGGTAAAAGAGTGAAGGAACTGACTTTCGAGGAAAAGATACCGGAATGGGACTACAAGGGCACAACACACCTTGAAGAGATGGTGCTTATCACCCAGAGCATCAAGGAGGTTCAGATGATAATGAGCAACTATGTAGGGATCGTCAGATCGGACCTTCGCCTCGAGAGAGCCATGGTCCGCCTTGAGATCCTCTACCAGGAGACCGAGAGCCTCTATAAAAGCTCCCTGATCTCCAAAAAGATATGTGAACTGAGAAATCAGATCAATGTCGGTTACATAATAATAAAACATGCAATGGCCCGTAAGGAAAGCATCGGCCTCCATTACTCAATCGATTATCCTAAGAAAGCATCCAATAAATCCTGAACTCGGTACACTGAACACGGAACACTGAACACGGAACAATAAACCCGTACGCTGAAAGCCTTTCTCTATATACACTGAACTTGTTTTATGAATCATCTTGAGTCTTCATTTACCGGGAAAAATGCCTTCTGGAGATATTTTGTAATGCTGGCAGCACTCTTTGCTGCTACAAATACTGTTGGTGGAATACCTTTAATTATTGTCCTGGCAACTAAGTCGTCCGGCAATCCGCAGATAATTGAACTGCTGGCTGAAAATCCGAACGACCTGAGTGTCCTGGGTCTCGAACCAAACCTCTACCTGCTGACAATGATCTTCCCTTTCCTGATCGGACTCGCTGCATTTGTTCTGCTTATAAAACCACTGAATGAAAGGAGCTTAAACCGTATAATCAACGGTACCGGTTCATTCAGGTGGAACAGGTTCTTTATTTCAGGGCTGGTCTGGATTATCATCTCGTCGATATACCTGTTTGTCTATCTTAAGGTTGATCCGGCGAATTTTACAATAAACAACAGGTCTCTTTCACTCATACCCCTTATTATAATCTCCATCTTATTAATTCCGTTCCAGGCTTCCTTTGAAGAGATCCTCTTCAGGGGCTACCTGATGCAGGGATTCACGGTCCTGGTAAGGAACAGGTGGTTTCCGCTTATCATGACATCACTCTTTTTTGCTCTCATGCATGTTCTGAATCCGGAAGTTGAGGAATTCGGATTCCTCAGGATGATGCCTCAGTATCTTCTGTTCGGACTGATATTCGGTACAATAACAATCCTTGATGACGGCATTGAAGCGGCAATGGGAGCCCATTCTGCAAATAATGCTTTCCTCTGCATAATGGTCACAAATAAATCATCAGCCCTGCAGACGCCGGCTCTTTATGAACAACTTGAAATCAATCCCTGGATTGACCTTGTCACTATGCTGTTTATGGGAATACTGGTTATTTTTATCCTGAAATTAATCTTCAGGTGGGATAATCTGTCAGTTCTGTTCGGAAAAGTGGAAAGGAGCAAGGTTGTAAATCAAATACCATAAACGGAAGTTTTTTCAGTCGTCCTGAAATTACCCCATATTCCCCTGATATTCTCAAGAATATCTTTGATTTCATTTACATCGAGAGTGATCAGCAGTTTTAGCCTTGTATCCTTAAAATTGGGCAGGCCTTTGAAATAGTTTGAAAAATGGCGTCGCATCTCATAAATAGCCCTGTTGCCATCTTTGAACTCAAGCGATTTCTCAAGATGGAGCAGAGCAAGATCAACCTTTTCATTTACTGTGGGTTCGGGAAGCAGCTCCCCCTTTTCAAGGAAATGCCTGATATCCCTGAATATCCATGGTCTTCCGACCGATGCACGTCCTATCATTATTCCGTCAACGCCGTAGCGGTCGAACATTTCCTTTGCCTTTAACGGACCATCAACATCACCGTTGCCGACGACAGGTATCTTCATCCTTGGATTGTTCTTTACAGCACCGATAAGTGTCCAGTCGGCACTGCCCTTATATAACTGCGCGCGTGTGCGTCCGTGAATCGTAATTGCCCGGATACCTGTGTCCTGGAGCATTTCGGCAACTTCAACTATATTCCTGTTCTCATCATCCCAGCCGAGTCTGGTCTTTACAGTAACAGGAAGTTTTACAGCTTTTACAATAGCCGAGGTCATTTCAATCATCATAGGTATATTCCTCAGTATGCCGGCACCTGCGCCCCTGTTTGCGATTTTTTTCACGGGACATCCGAAATTGATGTCAATGATCTCGGGTTTTGCCTCTTCGGCGATAAGGGCAGCTTCCACCATGGCACCGGTAAGATGGCCATAAAGCTGGATCCCCATAGGTCTTTCAAAATCATAAATCTCAAGCTTCCGGACACTTTTTTCACCATCCCTTATCAGTCCGTCAGATGAAATGAATTCGGTATACATGAAATCGGCTCCGTTCATTTTGCATACCATGCGGAAAGAAGTATCCGTTATATCCTCCATTGGAGCGAGGAACAACGGATGATCACCCAACGATATGCTGCCTATATTCAAGTATGAGCCCTGTTGAATTCGTTCTTCCTGTAAAAATAAACCAGTCCGTACTCTTCACACTCTTTCTTTCTGACATCTTCAGGGAGTGAGGCAAATGTTGATTCAACCTCATTCCAGATATCAAGAATTATACTGTCAGCCTCTCTTCTCATGTCACAGGTTCTCTCAGTATAATCCATGGTTTTTTTGGCAAGTGTCTTATGATAATTATTGGCTTCAATGAAGTTTTCAAACCTGACCTTTACAACGGCAATTGTCGGATTGGTTATCGGGCCTCCCCCCTTGCGTATCCTGAACTCTTCGCCCTCTATGATCCTGCGCCCCCAGCTTATCAGTTCATTCTCGGTATTGAGGGATGGCACGGTGGACTCATTTGTTGCAAGGCCGTAATATGCCCTTGTTTCAGGCGGAAGATCACCCCTGTATATCGCCATATTCATTACCCTGATGAAATGTGTCAGATAGATCCTTGCTTTTTTTGCAGTCTCGCAATAGTCTTTGCTCTTTTTGTTCTGTGACGCTATTGACTGCCTCTGCAGCTGAATGCTGTGCTCAAACAATGGAAGGAATTTCTGAAGTCTGACAATTGTTTTTGCTGAATAAGCCATCTTGTACGGAGGGAGCTCTTTCCCTTTCTCAAGAGCGGTCTTCAGGGCTCTGATCCTGGCTGCATCCGTGTTGGGCAATCTTCTGTATGGCATTTTTATCAGGCTGTTAATAAGTTGTTGGCAACTCCTGCGAATATAATACAATTTTGTTAATAACAAACAGTATTCGCATTTTAATTGCGCTGATTATTAAAATGTTCAAAAAAGAATGAATCAGATTCGTGTTGTTAATAACACTTTCACATAATATATTATACGAAAAATGTGCCTTCAATGTTTCGTTAAACAGGCAGAAAATAAAATAGATCCGCTCATTTTTGATTCCTTCTTTTATGGTATTAACTTAGGAGTTTAAACTTAAAACTGTATTCAATGTTCAAAAGTGAAGTATATATCAGACGCAGGGAAGAGCTCCACAGGAAAATGAAAATGGGCCTTGCACTTTTCCCGGGCAACAGTGAAGCATCAATGAACTATCCGGCAAATACCTATCATTTCAGGCAGGACAGCGATTTCCTCTATTATTTCGGACTCGATCTTCCCGGATTTGCAGGACTGATGGATTTCAATTCGGGCAAGGACTGGATCTTCGGCAATGATGTTGAACTTGATGATATAATATGGATGGGACCGCAGCCTACGGTTAAAGAGCTTGCTGAAAAATGCGGAGTCACAAATACAGCACCTTTTCCGAAGCTCGGGGAGGCTGTCAGAAATGCACTGGCAAAAAAGATAAAAGTCCATTTTCTTCCACCATACAGGGGTGAGAATAAAATGATACTCGGTTCACTGCTCAAGGAAAATCCCTGCCAGATGAAAACCCTTGCCTCCGTTGACCTTATCAAAGCTGTTGTTTCAATGCGGTCAATAAAAGAGAAGGCGGAGATTGATGAGATTGAAAAAGCTGTGGATATTGCTTATGATATGCATGTTACAGCAATGAAGATGTGCAAACCGGGAGTAAGGGAACAGGAGATCTTCGGGACTATTGAAGGAATAGCCCTTGCCAAAGGAGCGGGAACATCATTCCCGATAATACTGAGCATGAACGGACAAACACTGCATAACCATGCGCATGGCAATATCCTTAAAAAAGGAAGGATGATGGTTACTGATGCCGGCGCAGAGACAAACTTGCACTATTCCTCCGATATCACCAGGACCACCCCTGTGGGAGGGAAATTCAGCGAACTGCAGAAAGAGATCTATCAGATCGTACTGAAAGCTAATACCGAGGCGATCAAAGCCGCTGGTCCCGAAAAGTCAAACAAGGAACTCCATATCATGGCATGCGGAATTATTGCTGCAGGACTGAAGGAGCTTGATCTGATGAAAGGAGATGTGGATGAGGCAGTCGCTGCAGGTGCACATGCTCTTTTCATGCCTCACGGCCTTGGCCACATGCTGGGGCTCGATGTCCATGACATGGAGGCTCTGGGTGAAAATTATATCGGTTATGACGACAGAGTGAACCGGAGCGACCAGTTCGGACTGGCATTTCTGAGGTTTGCACTGCCCTGTAAGCCCGGACATGTTTTTACGGTTGAACCGGGATGTTATTTCATCCCTGAACTTATTGACAAGTGGAAGTCAGAAGGTAAATTCACGGATTTCATTAACTACAGCAAAATTGATAAATACATGTCAATAGGAGGGATTCGTATTGAGGACAATGTCCTGATCACCGAAAAGGGACATAAAGTTCTTGGCAAACCTATACCAAAAACCATAACCGAAGTCGAAACAATCTGTGGCTGATGAGCCGCCTTTTTGCCATAAGCGATATTCACGGTTGTTTCAAACCATTTTATGAGATGGTGGTCAATGTGATTAAGCTGACGAAATCAGATCAGCTTATACTTCTCGGTGATTATATCGACCGCGGCGAACAGAGTAAAGAGGTAGTAGATTTTATAATCGATCTGATAAAGAAGGGATTCAACGTAACCCCTCTTGCCGGCAACCATGAACTTATGCTGCTGGATTCCTGGAACGATCCCGAAGCTCTTTACCAGTGGTATATGAACAGCGGAGCAACAACTCTGTTCAGCCTTGGGATACAGGATATCGCGGAAATTGACAAACAATATATCGATTTTTTCATCGGTCTTGAATTTTATAAAGAGATCGGGAAATATATATTTGTCCATGCCGGTTTCAATGATTACACAACTGATCCCTTTTCCGATAAACATACCATGGTATGGGAGTGCAGCCCTCATTATGAAAATCCTGTTCTGAACAGAAGGACAATAATCCACGGGCATCGTCCAAAAACAATTGAATTTGTGAGAAAGCGTATCAGCGAAAATTCACAGGTGATCCCCATCGATACAGGTTGTGTTTATGAAAAGGAAATGGGATACGGAAACCTGTCTGCCCTTGAAATTAATACAATGGATCTTATCTCAGTCCCGTACATATAAATCCTGACATTTGCTGCATTTATTCAATTATTGTGATATTGTATTAAATGGTAAGGCATTTCCTGATTAAATGCTAAATTTATTGTTCTGATTTTACATTCAGAAATATCTTATATTGTAGTAAAAATTATCTCTGAAGATCTGTATTTAATGATGAATAAGACTATTGAAGAACTTGAAAGTATTGCACGGATCCTAAGGCTTGATGTCATCAGAATGGTAGGTGTCGGCCAGAAAGGTCATCTTGGAGGATCATGTTCGCTCAGCGAGATTGTTACAGTGCTTTATTTCAGCAGGATGAAGCATGATCCGGAAAATCCGCAATGGGAAGACAGGGACAGGTTCCTTCTCAGTAAGGGGCATGCTGCCCTTATTCAGTATGCTGCACTTGCGGAAGCAGGTTATTTTCCAAAAGAAGAACTCGACTCGGTAAAGAAGCTGGGCGCAATGCTCCAGGGTCATCCGGATATGACAACAACTCCCGGGATTGAGGGCAATACCGGTTCGCTGGGGCAGGGATTATCAATGGCATGCGGGATGGCGGCCGGACTGAGACTTGACGGAAGAAATAACAAAGTCTATTGTATTATAGGTGACGGCGAAATAGCTGAAGGACAAATATGGGAAGCCTCAATGGCAGCATCGTTCTATAAACTGGATAACCTGATAGTATTCCTCGATAAAAACAGCCTGCAGGCAATGGGTCGTGTGGCCGACCGGTATGATACAAATCCCCTGGCTGAGAAATGGCGGGCATTTGGCTGGCATGTTGCTGAAACAGACGGCCATAATATAAAAGAGATCATAAAAATCCTCGACAAGGTTGATGAATCAGAAGGCAAACCTAAGCTGATAATTGCTCATACAGTAAAAGGGAAAGGTATTTCATTCGCGGAAAATGTAGTGGCATTTCATAACGGGGAGCTGACCAGGGAACAATTTGAAAAAGCATGTTCAGAACTTGAAAAATAATCTTGCATTTATGAGACTTCAGAATCAGAGACAGATATATGGCGAGACATTGCTTGAGCTTGGCCGTGAAAATAAGAACATTGTCGTCCTGGAAGCAGATCTTTGCAAATCGACTATGACCACATTGTTTGAACAGGAGTACCCGGACAGGTTCTTTGAGATGGGTATAGGCGAGGCAAACATGACCTCTTTTGCCGCAGGCCTTTCATTGACCGGTAAAATTGCTTTCACCAATTCCTTCGCGGTATTTGCGGCAGGAAGAGCATTTGACCAGATACGGCAGGGGATATGCATTCCGGGATTAAATGTGAAAATCGTCGGATCAAGTGCGGGGCTCTCTGATTTCGGGGATGGCGCAACCCATCAGTCAGTGGAAGATATTGCAATCATGAGGGCAATACCCAATATGACCGTTCTGGCACCGGCCGATGGTATTGAAACAAGGAAAATGATCCGTAAAATGGTGGAGTATAATGGTCCGGTATACCTCCGTCTTAACAGGCATGACCTTCCGGATATTTTCCCTGAAGACGAGGAATTCATCATCGGGAAGCCTTACATGATCAGGGACGGAAAAGATGTTGTTGTCTTCGGGAACGGCATCATGGTATACAGGGCCCTCAGAGCTGCAGAGATGCTTGAAAAAGCCGGGATATCCGTCAGAGTGGTGAATGTCAGTTCATTAAAACCTGTTGATGAAAGTGAGATCAAAAGGTTTGCACATGGCATGAAAGGTATCGTGACCGCAGAGGAACATTCAGTTATAGGCGGACTGGCAAGTGTGATAACCTTTATCCTTGGCGGGAATGGAATACCATTCAGACATATAGCTATCCGGGACCAGTTCGGACAATCAGCACACAGCTATGATGAGCTTCTCGACGAATATGGCCTGAATACGGACAACATTATGGGTTCCGTGAAAGAGATCCTTAAAAATTAAGATCAACAGAAATATTTATGCTGTTAATTATCGTCCTCCTTCTCTGCATTCTTTTTATAGTCTTTTCATCGACAAAGCTTAAACTGCATTCATTTCTGGCCCTGCTTTTTGCCGCCCTTGCCTTTGGACTTTTCACGGGGATGCCCCTGCAGCAGATCGTTCAGTCGCTTAACACGGGATTCGGCAACACCCTGGGCTATATAGGGATTGTAATAGTTGCAGGTACAATAATAGGGGTCTTTCTTGAGTGTTCAGGCGGCGCTTACACTCTTGCTGACAGAATACTGAAAATCATCGGTGAAAAACGTGTTCCTCTGGCGATGTCAATTATAGGCTGGTTTGTATCGATCCCGGTATTTTCCGATTCAGGCTTTGTAATCCTTTCCCCCCTGAATAAAGCTCTTTCAAAAAGAGCAAAGATCTCACTGGCAGGTCCGGCAATAGCTTTAAGCCTCGGGCTGACCTCAACTCACTGCCTGGTTCCGCCGACTCCCGGACCAATAGCGGCGGCAGGCATACTGGAAGCTAATCTTGGCCTGGTGATCCTTATCGGAGTGCCGGTCAGTCTGATAGCCATGGTGACCGGATGGATTTTCGCATTGAAATTTGCTTCCGGAACTCAGATTGATCCAAATCCTGAAATAAGTGAACCGGAAATAATTGCCAAGATGAAAGAATCACCTTCGGCAATTAAAGCGTTGAGTCCCGTTTTTATACCAATCCTGCTCATAGTGCTGAAATCAATTTCCGGTTTTCCGACAAATCCTTTTGGAGATGGAGCAATCAGGACATTTTTCAGTTTTATCGGAGAGCCGGTTATTGCACTGCTTATTGGTGTACTCCTGGCTTTCATGCTGCCGCGAAAAAGAACTGAAGGTATGTTCTCGGAAACCGGGTGGGTAGGCAAAGCGCTTGTTACAGCTGCAACTATTATACTGATAACAGGAGCCGGAGGAGCTTTTGGCAAAGTGCTGCAGAATTCAGGACTGGCTGATACTATCGGGAACAATCTTTCAGGAATGAATTTCGGGATATGGCTTCCGTTTATCATTGCCGCCACAATAAAAACTGCGCAGGGATCATCAACAGTATCCCTGATCACGACATCTTCAATTATTGTCCCGCTGCTGCCGGCTCTTGGCTATGATTCTGAAACCGGCCGAGCCCTGATGGTTTTAGCTACCGGAGCAGGTGCAATGGTGGTTTCTCATGCCAACGACAGTTTTTTCTGGGTTGTAACCCAAATGTCGCATATGGATGTAAAGACCGGGTACAAGCTGCAAAGCCTTGGCAGTTTTATTATCGGGACAACTGCAGGAATTGTACTTTGGATACTAAGTATATTTTTGATAAAAAACTAATGGAGTAAAACAGATCATGGAAAAAATGAAAGCAGTTGTCAAGTATGCTGATGCTCCAGGAGCCACTGAACTTCGCGATGTTCCTGTTCCTCAGATCGGGGAGACAGATGCCCTCGTTGAGGTGGCTTATACCGGGGTATGCGGAACAGATCCTCATCTGCATAAAAACACATCCGCATTCAAATTTGTCCGCCCGTTTATCCTGGGACATGAATTTGCCGGGACAATTGTAAATACCGGATCAAAAGTATCAGGCTTTTCCGACGGAGACAGGGTAACCTCTGAAACTCATGCGGAGTATTGCGGAAAATGCGCTCTGTGCAAACAGAATAACTATCCATTATGCAGGGAAAGAAAAGGATACGGATTCCATGTTGATGGTGCTTTCACCAAATATGTGAAAGTACCTCAAAGAATACTTCATCATGTCCCGGATAATGTATCATTGAAAGCAGCATCCATTACCGAACCTTTCTGTGTGGCTTATAAAGCGCTGGTTTCAAACAGCAAAGTATATCCGGGAGATACGGTCCTGATTATAGGACCGGGATCCATCGGGATATTATGCACAAAACTGGCTCAGTTATCCGGAGCAGGTGAAATTGTGGTTGTCGGTACCGAAGGTGATGACCTGAGACTTGAACTCTCAAAAGAATTTGGAGCAACAATTATCATTAACTCATTCCGGGAAGATCCGTTGACAAAAATAATGTCACTGGGTGACGGATATGGTGCTGACCTTGTGCTTGACCTGGCAGGCGGTTCATCAGCTTTAAAATTATCCATGGATGCCGTAAGACCTGCCGGCCAGATTACCAAAATAGGATGGGGACGGCAGCCTGTCGGGTTCAGCCTGGATCCGATCATAGCAAAGTCGGTAACGCTCAGAGGTCATTTCAGCCATACATGGGATGTATGGGAAAAATGCCTGACACTTATGGGAAAAGGAATGATCGATCTTGAAAAACTGATAACTCATGAACTGGGAATTGACCAGTGGGAAAAAGGATTTGAAATGAGCGAATCAAAAGAAGCAGTCAAAGTAGTACTAAAACCAATTTAAGCAATCATGTACAGGATAGGTTTTATAGGACTGGGCATAATGGGCAAGCCAATGGCCAGGAACCTGCTGAAGGCAGGATATTCTTTAATCGTGTATGATATTAATGAAGAGGCAGTTAAGGAACTCGTTAATGACGGGGCAGTTGAGGGGAAATCTTCAGGCGATGTTGCTGCCCGGAGCGACGTAATAATCACAATGCTTCCGAATTCTCCCGATGTCAGGGAAGTTATACTTGGTGAAAAGGGAGTTATTCATTGCATCAAACCCGGGTCGATAGTGATTGACATGAGCTCAATCGCACCTTCGGTTTCCAGGGAACTGGCAGAAGAGCTTCTTAAGAAAGAGGTCGTAATGCTCGATGCACCGGTAAGCGGCGGCGAACCAAAGGCAAAGGACGGGACACTGGCGATCATGACCGGCGGCCCGGAGGATACTTTTAACAAAGTCAGGGATATACTAGGCTGCATGGGTGCATCCGTAAAGCTTGTAGGCGATACAGGAAGCGGAAACATCACCAAGCTGGCAAACCAGATAATCGTTGCACTTAATATCGCCGCAATAGGTGAAGCTATGGTCCTTGCCACAAAGGCCGGTGCAGATCCCGAAAAAGTATACCAGGCAATAAGGGGCGGACTCGCCGGGAGTACTGCACTCGATGCTAAAATGCCCATGATCCTTGAAGGCAATTTCAAACCGGGCTTCAGGATCGAGCTTCATATCAAGGACCTGAAGAATGCTCTGGATACGGCAAAGGAATCAGGTGTGGAACACATTCTGACGGGCAA
>CAYWEQ010000054.1:0-3293 GCA_964457185.1 uncultured Rikenellaceae bacterium | reverse complement strand
TACTCGCGGTTCATCCTGGCTATGTTGGTCAGCCTGATCTGCTTCGGGCATTCCGCTTCGCAAGCTCCTGTATTTGAGCAATTTCCGAAACCAAGCTCATCCATCTTCTCAACCATGGCCCTCACTCTTTCCTTTGCTTCGATGCGCCCCTGCGGAAGAAGGGCAAACTGTGAAATTTTAGCAGACACAAACAGCATCGCCGAGGCATTCTTGCATGCTGCGACACATGCACCGCATCCGATACATATTGATGAATCAAATGCGTCATCAGATTTTTTCTTTGAAGCCAGTATGGAATTTGCTTCCGGCGCTGCTCCGGTATTGACAGAAATGAATCCGCCGGCAGTCTGGATCTTGTCAAAAGCACTTCTGTCAATAATAAGATCTTTTATCACCGGGAACGGCTTTGCCCGCCAGGGTTCAACCCATATAGTATCTCCGTCCTTAAAATACCGCATTGACAGATGGCATGTGGTAATTGCCGGAACCGGGCCATGAGGATGACCGTTTATATACATCCCGCATGAGCCGCAGATCCCCTCGCGACAGTCATGATCAAAGGTTACCGGATCCTTATCCTCTTCTATTAGCTTATTGTTGAGAGCATCAAGCATCTCAAGGAACGACATCCCCGGGGAAACATCATCCATCTTATATGTAATGAAGGAGCCCTTTGACTTTGCATCCCTCTGCCGCCATATTTTAAGTGTTAAGTTCATTATTTGATTATTGTTTATTGCTCAGAGCTCAGAGCTCAGTGCACAGGGTTGCTTGTTTTTACCCTGCGCCCTTAGCCCTGTGCCCTGCGCTATTATTTATAACTTCTAACTTTCATTTCCACTTCTTCAAACTTCAGGTCTTCCCTGTGAAGAATATGAGGCTTCCCTTCACCCGCATATTCCCATGCAGCCACATATGCATATTCAGCATCGTTTCTCATTGCCTCACCATCAGGCGTCTGGTACTCCTCCCTGAAATGAGCCCCGCATGACTCTTTCCTGTTAAGTGCATCAGTAATGAGCAGCTGGGTAAGCTCAAAATAGTCGGCCACCCTGCCTGCTTTTTCGAGCTCCTGGTTAAGCTCACCTGCAGTTCCTGGAATATTGAGATCTTTCCAGAACTCCTCCTGTAGTTCCTTTATCATTTCAAGAGCTTTTTTCAATCCTTCCTCATTGCGTGTCATGCCAGCATAGTCCCACATTATTTTACCTAGTCTTTTATGGAATGACGCTGCTGTCTTTTTGCCTTTTACAGACATAAGCCTGTTGATTCTATCGACCGATGCTTTTTCAGCTTCAGCAAATTCGGGTTTGTCGGTTGAGATCTTTAGGATCCGTATCTCATCAGCGAGGTAATTGCATATAGTGTTAGGAAGTACAAAATAACCGTCTCCGGCTGTCTGCATCAGCGAACTGGCACCGAGCCGGTTTGCGCCGTGATCTGAAAAGTTGGCCTCACCGATCGCGTAAAGACCGGGAATTGTTGTCATAAGCTCATAGTCGACCCAGAGACCTCCCATTGTGTAATGACCTGCCGGATATATCCGCATAGGTTCTTCATAAGGGTCCTGACCTGTTATCGTCTTATACATTTCAAACAGGTTTCCGTATTTGTTCTCTATGGCTTTTTTACCCTGATTGTTTATAGCGTCTTTGAAATCAAGATATACCGCAAGTTTTGTATCGCCAACTCCATAGCCTGCATCACATCTCTCTTTTGCAGCCCTTGATCCGACATCCCTTGGTACTAGATTGCCATATGTCGGATATCGCCTTTCCAGATAATAATCCCTTTCCTCTTCAGGTATTTCGTTTGCAGGACGATTGTCTCCACTGGCTTTTGGGACCCACATCCGGCCATCATTTCTGAGAGATTCTGACATGAGGGTAAGCTTTGACTGGTAGTCATTCAGCTGAGGCACACATGTGGGATGGATCTGTATAAAACTGGGATTTGCAAAGAACGCACCCTTCTTATGAGCCTTCCAGGCTGCTGAAGCATTGGAGTTCACAGCAAGCGTTGAAAGATAATATATTGTCCCGTAGCCTCCTGTAGCCAGGACCACTGCATGGGCCCCGTGACGTTCTATTTCACCTGTCAGAAGATTGCGCGTTATGATTCCCCTTGCCTTCCCGTCTATGACAACAAGGTCAAGCATTTCGCGCCGTGGGTACATCGTGACATTCCCCTTTTTTATCTGCCTGTTGAGTGATGAGTAACAGCCAAGCAGACACTGTTGTCCGGTCTGTCCTTTTGCATAGAATGTCCTGGATACCTGAACACCACCGAAGGATCTGGTATCAAGGGTCCCTCCGTAATCGCGGGCAAAAGGGACTCCAATTGCAGTAAAGTGGTCAATCACATCGTTGCTGACCTCTGCAGCCCGGTAAACGTTGGCTTCCCTTGCCCTGTAATCCCCGCCTTTTATCATATCATAAAAGAGGCGGTAAACTGAATCGCCGTCGTTCTGATAATTTTTTGCAGCATTAATGCCACCCTGGGCTGCGACTGAATGCGCCCTGCGGGGAGAATCCTGGTAACAGAAATTCTTAACCCGGTAGCCGAGCTCGCCGAGTGCTGAGGCTGCCGCTGCTCCTGACAGCCCTGTGCCCACTACAATCACCTCAAGCTTCTTCTTGTTGGCAGGATTGACAAGCTTTACGGTGGCTTTATATCTGGTCCATTTACTGGCAAGCGGACCGTCAGGTATCTTTGAAACGAGTTTTTCCATTGTAATATATTTTCTATCTGAATAACCAGAGCGTTAACGAAATAAGTGCAAAACCAGCCGGTATAATTATGGCATAGATCAATGCAGCAACCTTTACAACAGGTGTCCATATCCTGTGGTTCAACCCCAGTGTCTGGAAAGCTGACGAGAAGGCATGAAAAAGATGAAGCCCCAGCAGGGCGAAGCAGAGAAGGTAAATAATATTGTATGCCGGTATTTTGAAAAGATCATGGGCAACTGAATAAAAATCTTCAGGATTTCCCTGTACAAGTCCCAGCCTCATGAAGTAGAAATTAAAGAAGTGTATAACAAGGAAGGTAAGTACCGCAGCACCCGTCCAGATCATGAATTTTGAGAAAAACGACGTCTCCGTTTTATGCGCCACTGCATACCTTTTTGGCCGGGAAAGCCAGTTTTTGATCTGAACGTAAAGGCCATATGAAAAATGTAATATCAAGGCGACGAAAAGAACAATTTCAATGACTTTTATGACCGGGAATGATGCCATAAAATGCGCTGCTTCATTAAAAGGATCAGGATCACTCCTGAGAAGCATCAGGTT
>CAYWEQ010000053.1:0-15027 GCA_964457185.1 uncultured Rikenellaceae bacterium | reverse complement strand
GTGGAGATTAGGGGAATCGAACCCCTGACCTTTTGACTGCCAGTCAAATGCTCTAGCCAACTGAGCTAAACCCCCAAACAGACTTCGCAAATGTAAGGAAAAAATTAAATATTATTTAACATGTCCTTCTGGTGTTAAGTTTTGTCGGTATGAGGCTATTTTGTAATTTTGCACGTCATAAAAATTTCAGGGAACCATTTTCATTCCCCTGAAAAGAGCATTAATGGCACCATTATTGGATTAATAAACAGACACTTTAGATCCTTCATGTTTAAAAACAATAACATACCATCCTTTGATGATTTGATATTTGAATCGCGGAACAGGGAATATGGAGCATACCAGCTGCGAAAAAAATACAGGTCGGTAGTTATTGCCGGTATTATAATAAGCTCGTTAATAGGATGCTCCGCGGTGATAATCCCTTTTGCCATGAGACCCACAGCCGATCATGTAATAGCAGGAGGAGGCAGGTTTGTAAAGGTCCAGATGGATGTACTGGAACCTCCTCAGGAAGAATTTTATGTTCCGGCCTCCCCTCCACCGCCCGAATCAGAGGCTGCTCAGGAAATTATAAGGTATGTTCCTCCCGAAGTGGTTGATACCATTATAAGTATGGAAAATGCGCTGGCCGCTACCGATGAAGTCCTTGCTCATTCAGAAGGAGATCAGCTGGAAATCTCAGGCCCGGGTTTTGGCGATGAGTTGTTCGAAGGAGAAGGAGGATATGGATCTGATGAGCCTTTTTTCCTGGTTGAGGTAATGCCATCTTTCAGGGGCGGTGATATAAATAAGTTCCGCGATTATATCCAGAAAAGAACAAACTATCCGCAGGAGGCACTCGACAGGAAGATACAGGGAAGGGTCTTTCTTACATTCATCATTGAAGCTGACGGATCTGTAAGCAATGTCACAATAGTAAAAGGAGTCGACCCGCTTATTGATAACGAAGCAGTAAAAGCCATTCAGGGATCACCCAACTGGAGTCCCGGACTTCAGCGGGGACAACCGGTGAGAGTAAGATATTCAATGTGGCTAAGTTTTATTATCTGAAAATATTAAACTCAGCGCAAGAATGCTGATACAATTTTACTATTTCAATGAATTTCTTATCTTTATCAATAGGAATTAAATAATCATAGTATGAAAAAGACTATAGGCATATTTATCACACTGACTATAATTCTTTCTGGCTGCGGATCATCAAAGAAACAGCTTCAGAGAGGTAATTATGATTCTGCTATAGCTACAGCAGTCAGGGAATTGCGAAAAAATCCTGATAATGAAAAACAGATAGAAATCCTGGAACGCTCTTATAACATAGTTACCGAACAGGATAACGAAAGAATAAGATTCCTGAAAATGGAGAACAGACCTCAGAACTGGGATGAAATATACCTTTTAACCAAAAGGATGAGCGACAGGCAGTCAATGATCAGGACCGTTATGCCCCTCAGCATAGGGAACAGACAGGTAGAGTTTCCCTATGTTGATTATATGCCCGAGATGGTGAATGCAAAACGTAAATCAGCCGACTATTACTATGAACACGGAGTGGAACTTATGAAAACCGGACTGAAGGAAAATTACCGGCAGGCTTACGCTGAATTTATAAGAGCCAAGGAATATGTCGGCGATTATGAGGGTATAGACAATAAGATCCTTGATGCAAAATACCTGGGTACAAGCAGGGTATACGTTTCGTTGCAAAACACGACAATGATAGTATTCCCGAAGGAATTTGAAGAGGATCTCCTTACCGTTGACCTTCAGGCGCTGAACAATGAGTGGGTGGAATACCATATAATGAATCTTGATGAAAACGTTAATTACGATTATTTCATTAATGTGAACGTAAGGAACATAGCAGTAAGTCCTGACAGGACAGAAGAAAGGGACTCAGTTGTCAGGAGGGACGTTGAAGACGGATTTTCATACCAGCTTGACAAAAGGGGAAATGTCATGAAAGATACACTCGGGAACGATATCAGGGTGAAGAAGTATAAAACACTTCAGTGTGCCCTCATTTCAACATTGCAGACCAAAACATGCCGGATTGACGGCGATATTGAGATCATCCAGATGAATCCCAAGAATCTTCTTAAGAAAGATCCGATCGGAGCTCAATCAACATTTGAACATGTTTCTGCAAGAGCAATCGGAGACGTTCAAGCCCTTAGCCCTTCGCAGCTTGAACGAACAAAGGTGACAGCTTTACCCTTCCCCTCAGACATTGAAATGGTATTACGCTGCTCAGAAGCCCTTAAGCAGGCAATCAGGGGTTCGATACAATCAAACAGGAGGCTGATAAATTAGATGATTGAAACAGGCCGGAAAAGGGAAACAGCAATCCTTATCGGCATTAGTTATCCCGGACAGGAGAGTCGCGAAACAGAAGAGTATATTGATGAGCTGTCATTTCTTACTGAGACAGCGGGAGCTATTCCTTTAAAACGGTTCATCCAGAAACTTGAAATACCAAATCCCAGGACTTTTGTCGGATCCGGCAAGATCATGGAGATAGCGAAGTTTGTCGGAGATAATGATGTTGATATTGCCATCTTTGATGATGAACTGTCGCCCAGCCAGCTGAGGAATATAGAAAAAGCCCTTGGCTGCAGGATCCTCGACAGGACAAACCTCATTCTCGATATTTTTGCCGGGCGGGCAAGGACTTCACATGCCAGGACACAGGTGGAACTTGCCCAGTACCAGTACCTGCTTCCCCGTCTTACCGGAATGTGGACACACCTCGAAAGACAAAGAGGAGGTATCGGATTGAGAGGCCCGGGAGAGACAGAGATAGAGACTGACCGAAGGATCATCAGGGATAAGATCGCGTTTTTGAAAGAACAGCTCAAGAAAATTGATGTGCAAATGACAACCCAGCGCAAGAACCGGGGAAAAATGGTCCGGGTTGCACTGGTGGGCTATACAAATGTCGGCAAATCGACAATAATGAATCTGCTCAGCAAATCAGATCTCTTTGCCGAAAACAAGCTTTTTGCTACCCTGGATACCACAACCAGAAAAGTAGTGATCGGCAACCTGCCTTTCCTGATGTCAGATACTGTAGGATTTATCAGGAAACTGCCTCATGACCTGGTCAAATCGTTTAAATCAACTCTCGATGAAGTAAGGGAATCCGATCTTCTTGTCCACATAGTCGATGTTTCTCACCCGGGATTTGAGGAGCAGGTAAAAGTTGTAAATGAGACGCTGATTGATCTTAAATCAGGGAACAAACCTTCAATTCTTGTATTCAATAAGATAGATGCCTTTTCATATACTGTCAGGGATGAATATGATCTGACACCTGCGGGAAGAGAAAATATTTCGCTCCCGGATCTTAAAAAAACATGGATGGCCAATGACAGGAACCACCCGACGGTTTTTGTCTCGGCAAAGACAAGGGAGAATGTTGAAGAGCTTCAGAAATTGCTGTATGAGGAGGTAAAGAAGATACATGTGACAAGGTATCCGTATAATAATTTTCTGTTCGATGTCCCCCCCAACCCCTCCCGACCTGCTTACAGCAGGCCGGGACAGGCTCTGAAGGGGGGCAATAAACCTCAGTAATACCAGACAGGTTTCAGTATGGATTTAGAGCCCCCTTTAGGGGGCAGTCCCGCTTCAGCGGGACGGGGGTTAATAGAGTTTTTTCTCCACCATATACTCCGCGATCTGGATCGCATTTGTTGCGGCGCCCTTGCGGATATTATCGGATACTATCCATAGGTTAAGGCATTTTTCCCTTGAGAGATCCCTTCTTATCCTTCCCACAAAAACCTCATCCCTGTCATGGGAAAGGATTGGCATCGGATATTTATTTTCAGAAGGATTGTCATAAACAACCACTCCCGGGAAGTTGCTTATAAGGGATATGACATCTTCAATATTGAAATCATTTTCAAACTCTGCATTAACGGCTTCTGAATGCCCGCCGATAACCGGTATCCTGACAACCGTGGCAGTTACCTGTATCGACTGGTCTTCAAGGATCTTGCGTGTTTCATCAAGCAGCTTCTGCTCTTCCGTTGTATATCCGTCGGGCTGGAAAGTGCCCCCGTGAGGAAAACAATTCATATCGATGGGATGAGCATAAGCCATCTCTCCCATGATACCTTTTCTTTCATTCTCCATCTGGGTGACAGCCTTTACACCTGTTCCGGTAACTGACTGGTACGTTGCAACAACCAGGCGTTTGATCCTGTATTTTCGGTGAAGAGGCGCAAGCGCCATCACCATCTGTATCGTGGAACAATTCGGATTGGCAATTATCCTGTCGCCTTTTTTCAGTACATGACTGTTTATCTCGGGAACGATAAGCGGAACATTTTTATCCATGCGCCAGGCCGAGGAGTTGTCGATTACCACCGTCCCGTTTCCGGCAAACAAGGGAGCCCACTCCTTTGAGGTGGATGCCCCGGCAGAAAAAATGGCGAACTCAGGTTTTGCCTCTACAGCTTCCATGACGCTTACAACCTTAACGGGTTTACCCTTGAATATGAGCTCTTTACCAACCGACTTCTCCGAAGCGGCAGGTATAAGTTGTGATACAGGGAAGTTTCTCTCTTCAAGGATTTTCATCATAGTGCGGCCAACCATCCCGGTTGCGCCGACAACAGCTGTTTTCATGGTTTGAGTTTTGAAAAATTAATTTAATTAACTATATTTACTTTACATTAAAACTGTCAAAATTAGTTTTTTTTAGCATTTCGTCTCGCTGTATGAAAAAAATTATTTTGCTGGCATTGTTTATGCCTGTAATGGCATACGGCCAGATCATTGAAAACTTTGAAACAGGTACCGATGCCCATTGGACCCAGGGAATTGACGAACACTGGCAGGCAGATACCATGGCCAGTTTAGCCGGCACCTTTTCGCTGCATCATGTTTTTGATAACACATCATCAGGATCTGATTGCATCGGATTACCGCTGACCGGCCTTCATCCCGGCGAGGGTCTGACAAGATGGGAATTCCTTATAAGACATGGTTATGACCCTTCGTCATCCAATAACTGGGCAATTTACCTGATGTCTGATACGGACCCTGTTTCTTTTGCCGGAGGAGCTTCTGTAAAAGGATATGCCCTTGGGGTCAATCTTACAGGATATGATGACACCCTGAGGCTGTGGAAAATACGAGGGGGATCAATATCCGTGATTATTACCTGTCCACTGAACTGGCAGATTGATATCGGCACTTCGGAGATTTCCGGTATCCGGGCTGAAAGAACGGAGTCTGGTTTCTGGAGCATTTCAGTATATAATCATGACAAAGATTTAATTTGTACTTCAACAGGTTTTGATAATGAATTGTTCAACGTATCGTGGCTTATTCTTAATTATAAATACACCTCCACCCGTGACAGGCTTCTCTGGCTCGATGACCTGGAAATAAATGGCATTTTTTATGAGGACAATGAAGCGCCTGTAATTACTGAATGCAGGATAACCGGCAGGCGGTCACTGGAAATTACTTTTGATGAAGAACCTTCTGATGATATTCTGCTGCCTTCAAATTTCTTTTCGGATGATCCGGACAACAGCGTAACCGGCGTTGCCAGGAAAACAGAGACAATCTACAACCTGGAGTTTGCAGGCAATTTTATAAATAAGATATCTAACAGCCTGGTTATAAATAATATATGTGACAGACTGGATAACTGCATAAATGATATCCGGATAAGTTTTATTCCGGTATGGGCTGAAACAGGAGATGTTCTGTTTTCGGAGATCATGGCTGATCCCCAGCCGGCTGTCAGCCTTCCCGGAAAGGAATATCTTGAAATAACCAACAGGACACAATTCCATTATGATCTTAAGGACTGGATACTTACAATCGGTGATCAGGATGCACACTTTCCTCACATTGTATCAGATCCGGGAGACCATTTGATTTTATGTTCCATTGCTGATACTTCATTGTTTTCAAAATATGGAAATACAGTTGGGATGAAACCATTCCCGGCACTTACAGATGGCGGAAAGATGATAGTACTTTTTGATAGTCTGGGCAACCTTATTCACGGCCTTGAATATTCATCAGAATGGTATGGAAGCAAGTTGAAAGAAGAAGGGGGATGGTCACTTGAAATCATAGATGTGAACTATCCCTTTTTTACGAAGGGGAACTGGGAAGCATCATCTTCCGGAAGGGGAGGAACGCCAGGGAGCGTCAATTCTGCTACGCGGGATAACCAGGATATTATTTTCACAGGGATCACGAATGTTTTTCCTGAGGACAGCATGACAATCAGTATTCAGTTCTCAGAAACAGTGATTGATCTTACAGGTGAAAATGGAAGGATTACCATTGGAGATGATCCTGTATATTCTGTTTCACCTGATGATCCTTTGAGACGCCGTTTTATTATAAAGGGTGCTGTTCCTCTGGTTTCAGAACAAGTGTATACATTACACTTATCAGGCGAAGTTGAGGATTTTGCCGGTAACCTGCCTGTCAGGAACAATTTCAGGTTTGGTATTCCCGGGCAGGCGAAAAAGGGAGATGTTGCATTCAACGAACTTCTGTTTAATCCGCTGCCTGATGATCCGGACTATATCGAGCTCTGTAATTGTTCCGATAAGATAATTGATATTTCAAGGCTTTATCTGGCTTCAATAAATGAAACCGGCGATACATCAGGAATTTTTCAGGTTTCTGCTGAGGCGAGGTGTTTGATCCCGGGAACTTTTTACCTGGCAACAACAGACCCTGATAAAGTAACAGGCAGGTATTTCACCTCTGAAAAGGAAAATATTTTCAGTATCCGTTCACTTCCTTCAATGCCTGATGACAGGGGGCATCTGATTCTTTTAAACCGGGAGCTGGATATTATTGATGAAGTCATATATTCTGATGAAATGCATTATCCCCTTCTTGGCGGAAAAGAGGGTGTCTCGCTTGAAAAGATAAGGCCGGAGGCGGCATCGGATAACAGTCTGAACTGGCATTCCGCATCGGAGAGTTCCGGATGGGGCACTCCCGGAAAAGAGAATTCTATTTACAGCCGGGTACCACAGAGTGAAGACCAGGTTATCTTTTCCTCAGGGAGAATATCTCCTGATAATGACGGATATGAAGATTTTCTGGTTATTGATCTTAATCTTGAGGGATTGGGTAACATAGTAACCGTGACCGTTTTTGATGAAACAGGCAGTTATATCAGGAAGATCACTGAGAACATGTTTGCAGGGACAGGAGCTGTAATTGTATGGGATGGTACCGCCGATAACGGGAATCTTGTAAGAACAGGAATATATATTCTCCTGATTGAGCTTTTCAATGATAAGGGCAAAATCAAAACCTGGAAAAAGGTTTGTACTGTAATAAGGTAACTTACCTCCTAACCCATCCCGACCTGCTTACAACAGGACGGGACAGGCTCTGAAGGAGGCTATAAACCCATATATAAAATATGTAATAATTTGGATTTTAACCCCCCTTTAGAGCCTGTCCCGGCCGAAGGTCGGGAGGGGCAGGGGGGTGAACTTAAAGGGTAAAGACTATAGTGTCGATATCATCTCCGTCATGATGGCGGTCATGCGGTCTTCGGTTTTGGCGGCTTCATGCATCACCGATTCATGTGTTGTGTACTCAATCTTGCCCTCCACCCCGAGATCGGTTATGATACTGACTGCAAAACATGGAAGGTTCATGTGGCGGGCAACAATTACTTCAGGTGTTGTTGACATTCCGACTGCATCAGCACCGATTATCCTGAAATACCTGTATTCAGCGGGTGTCTCGAAGGTGGGACCGCTGGTTGCAAGATATACCCCTTTATGTATCCTTATCTTAAGATCCTGCGCGATGAACATGGCTTTTTTGATCAGATATTTATCATAAGCCTCTCCCATATCAGGGAAACGCGCCCCAATCCGCTCATCATTAATGCCTATCAGGGGATTGGGCAGGAGGTTTATATGGTCGGTAATTATCATGATGTCACCTATCTGGAAGGCAGGATTGACACCTCCTGCGGCATTGGAAAGGAAAAGACATTTAATGCCCAGGTATTTCAGTACTCTCACAGGCAACGCCATCAGGTCCGATCCGTATCCTTCATAATAATGGAACCGTCCCTTCATTACAACGATCTTCTTCCTTCCGAAATCACCATAAATGAGCTTGCCTTCATGCCCTTCCACTGTAGAGACCGGGAAATTGGGAATATCCTTATAATCGATTTCAATGCGGTTTTCAATTTTTGCTGTTAGTCCTCCCAGACCTGTTCCAAGGATTATCCCGGCATCAGGATGTACAATTCCTTTTCCCTTAAGAAATTCTGTTGTTTCGTTTATTTTTTCTAACATAATCAATTATCAGATTATCAAACTCTTCCTGGTCGTCATTTAAAAAATGAATTCCAACAGGGATATAATAAAATGCCGAACGGACTGGTTCTGCAATATTAGCAAATTCCCTCAACCTGACAGCATCTTTTTCTGTAGTGATTAAATACTTCAGGGAAGATTTAAGCGAGTTCCATTTCACAGTGATCTTTTCAATATCATATTTGTTAAACCTGTGATGGTCACCGAATGGCAAATTTATCAACTCCCCGGCCTTATCCTTAAGATATTCTGAAAGCGGCTCAGGATTTGCAATACCGGTAACCAGGACAATTCCTGTGTCCTCTTTTCGAGAAATGGGAAATATATCTTCATCAGGATCTTTGCCTTCAAATACAGGCACAGGATTTCTGTAAATTATGGAAGTGAAGTAAAGATTCTGATAAGGTGCTTTTTCTATTTCCTTGACTATGAGCCTTCGCTGTATGGCGGATATTGTTTCCGGCGATTTGGTTATAAGGATAATGTCGGCTCTCCTCATATTTCTGAAGCTTTCCCTCAGATTGCCGTATGGCAGCATATGATCTCTTATCATCAGCCTTGCAAAATCGGAGAGAAGAATTGAAAAACCCGGAGTGATGCTTCTGTGCTGGAAAGCGTCATCAAGTAATATCACATTGGTATCCGGCTTTTCTTTAAGGATCTCACGCACACCATGTACTCTCTTTCTGTCAACAGCTATGGTTATTCCGGGAAATTTCCGGAACATCTGCAACGGTTCGTCACCAATATCATCCACGAGCGGTTCGTTACCCGCAAACAGGAATCCCCGGGTTTTACGTTTATAACCCCTGCTGAGTACTGCAACATTGAATTCTTTTTTCAGAAGATCAATGAGGTATTCTGTATGCGGAGTCTTCCCGGTACCCCCGACAGCGAGGTTACCGACACAGATAACGGGTATCGGGAATTCATATGACCTGAGAATCCCTGAGTTGTACAGGAAATTCCTGATACCTGTAATTAATCCATATATCAGAGAAAGCGGATAAAGGAATATGCTCCTTCTTTTCTGCATATATCAATGGATCTCAATAAAATACGGCAGTCTGGCCTGGATCCCGGTAATATCCCGGATTTCCATAAGTTCATTATAAAACCTTAATGAAGAGCCAAGTTCCTTTTTGAGAATATTCATTCTTATATCGCCGCTCAGCTGTCTCAGAAGCTTTGTATAAGGATCTTCAATAGCAGGCAATTCTCTTATTGTGTATGTATCGATACCGGCAAGTTCAGAGGCGCCTTTTATAGCATCCCTGAGACCGCCAATATCATCAACAAGCCCTATCTTAAGTGCTTTATCTCCGCTCCATACACGGCCCTGTCCTATACTGTCTACATATGCCGGATTCATTTTTCTTCCAAGAGCAACCTTACCGGTGAAGTTGCTGTAAATATTTTCTATGTCCATTTGCATTACTTCTTTTTCATAGGTGCTCATTGAACGGAAGGGTGAAGGAAAATCAGAATATTTATTTGTATTTACCGATTGTGTGGTTATTCCCAGTTTTTGTTCCAGGAGCTTACCTGCATTAGGAATAAGGCCATAGACTCCGATTGATCCCGTAATTGTTGTCGGATTTGAAAAGATCTTTGTACCCGGAGCAGAAATATAGTAACCTCCGGAAGCTGCATAATTTCCCATTGATATGATAACAGGTTTGACTTCTGCAGCAAGCTGAAGCTCCCTCCAGATATTGTCAGAGGCAACAGCATCACCTCCGGGAGAATTCACTCTCAGGACAATAGCTTTTACATTACTGTCAAGTCTCTCTTTTCTTATTACTTCGGAATAATGGCTGCCTCCGATATTATAATCACTTCCCTTTCCTCTTACTATAGTGCCGGCAGCATAGATCACGGCAATTTTATTTTTTGATACCACAGGTTTTTTTGAATCGGGAACCTTGGTGTATTTTGTCATCGGGACAAGCTGTATTTTGTCATTGGTAGTTAGTCCGGACAGGATTTTCAGGGTATCAATCAGGGCATCCCGGTATATAAGGCCGTCAACAAGCCTGTTCTCAAAAGCTGATGTCGGTACATAACCTGCCAGCTTATCAGCAAGATCATTAAGCTCATTTGCAGGAATTCCTCTTGATGCTGACATCTGGTCAACTGTATGGTTCCATATTGATCCGACATAATCCCTGATCTGTTCCTCGTTTTCCTTGCTGAGCCTATCGAGAATATACGGCTCAACAGCACCCTTGAATTTACCGTGTCTTATTACCTGTACCTCGATACCCAGTTTTTCAAGAGCTTTTTTATAGAACATCACGTCTCCTGAAAGTCCCTTGAAATCAACCATTGACCCGGGACTTATATATATCCTGTCAGCAACAGATGAAAGATAATACCCTTCCTGCTGAAGCAGATAATCGGAGTATGCTAATACGAATTTTCCGCTGGTCTCCCTGAATCTGGCAAGAGCATTCCTGATCTCTTCAGATGTAGCCCAGCCCGAAGTAAGCAGGCCGTTCTCAATAAGGATCCCTTTTATTTTTGTGTCCGTTGCTGCTTTATCAAGGTTTTTCAGGATATCATTAAGTCCTGCCACAGGGGAAAAAGTCATATCAAGGATGTCAATCCCGGCAAAAGGATTTGAGTCACTGCGATCAGGGATTGATACACCTGCCTTTAAGACAAGCACTGAATTGTTGCTTATTGAAACAGGTTTTTCTCCGGCGGCAACCAAGGCACCAAGACTGGCAAGCATTGCAAAAAAGAAGATGAGTGAGGTAAGGATTATACCTGTAATTGTAGCCAGGGTATAAATAAGGAAATTTTTCATGGCAGCTTATGTTTTAAATGAATTTTAAATATATGAAAAACCGGTTGAATATATATTACGGTATCTTTGTATTTAATATGATCAGGCTCAAAGAGAAAGAAAAATGAAGGTATATCTGGGGATTGGAACAAACCTCGGCGACAGGGAGAAGAATATTAATGATGCTCTTGGAATGATTGTGGAACATATTGGCCGGGTTAAACAAACATCCTCAATATATGAAACTGAGCCATGGGGGTTCACGAGTGAAAGTGATTTTCTGAATATCGCTGCGGAGGTCGAAACCAGGCTGAAGCCGTCAGGTTTGCTAGGCAGGATATTGATGATTGAAGCCAATATGGGCAGGCTCAGAGATGAGAAAAAATATGCTTCCAGACTGATTGACATAGATATTCTTCTTTATGGCGATAAGATGCTTGAGGCAAAAACTCTTGTTATCCCGCATCCCAGACTGCATGAAAGAAAGTTTGTGCTTGTTCCCTTAAATGAAATAGCCGGTGATTCAGTACATCCCAAACTCGGGAAGACTATAAAAGAGCTGCTGAAGGAATGTGCTGACAAAAGCAGAGTGAAGAAATTCTAAAGCAATCCATTATCCGCAAAGCTGTAGTAATCCTTTTCTGAGATAATCAGATGATCGAGAAGCTGAATATCCATCAGGTTTCCGGCTTCTTTTATTTTCTGCGTGATCTTTGTATCCGATTCACTGGGATTCAGATTACCTGAAGGGTGATTGTGGCAGACAATGATCCCTGATGCAAGATTTTCAATAGCTTTTTTCATCACCACTCTCACATCTGTGACAGTTCCGCTGATACCGCCCTGACTGAGCTTCATCCTGCTGATCACTTTGTTTGACCTGTTCAGGAACAGTATCCAGAATTCTTCATGGAGCAGGTCAGACAGGAGCGGCTGGAAGATGTCAGCAACATCTTTTGAGCACCTTATCTGAAGGGCATCAGGTATTTCAGCAAGCTTTCGCCTTCTTCCGAGTTCAAGTGCAGCGGCAATTGCTACAGCTCGTGCAGGGCCGATTCCGTGTATCTTTTTCAGATCAGAAATGGAAAGTTTACCCAGACTGTTAAGATTGTTGTTAACAGTATTCAGCAGCTCACGGCCAAGATCGACAGCCGATTTATCCCTTGTTCCTGAGCTGATTAAGATGCCGAGAAGCTCAGCGTCGCTGAGGCTGGCAGTTCCATTCCTGATTAGCTTTTCCCTGGGCCTGTCCTCGACAGCCCAGTCAGTGATTTTAAGTGACATGCAGCGAAAATTTATATTCCGTATGCAATATAAGAAAAAAATAAAAAAGGAGCTCTTCCGAAGCCCCTTGAAAATATAATCATGGATCAGGTTATTTCAGAGTGCTGACATGTTTTTCAATTGACGATTTAAGATTTGCTGCCTTACTGGTGTGAATAATATGTCTTCTGGCCAGTCTGTCAAGCATTGAATTCATCCTGGGAAGCAACTCCTCAGCCTCTTTTTTGCTGGTTGTAGCACGGAAATCCTTAAGAGCATTCCTCATTGTTTTTGCATAATACTTATTGCTCTCATTCTTGACCATGGTCTGTCTGTTCCTTTTTTCTGCCGACTTATGATTTGCCATTTCTAAATTTTTTTAATCTCCTGATCTGAAAATTTGTAGTCCATAGGGGACCAGAACTATTTTTATATACCGCTTATAATCAATTATATACAGAGGATTATTTTATACAGGTCTCGAAAATTACTCCTCTTTAAATACTCCTCTTTATCTTTTTTGCAGGCGCAAAGATAATTATATTTTCCTATTTGACAACAGCTTTTTTGCTGGATGTATTGTATTAAATGTCCCTATAGTATCCCCTGCTCTTCAAGCCATTTACTAACTTTATCATGAGTATTGCTACATTTTCTCTCTATTTCATTGTAGATTGCTTGAAATTCCGGTTCATTTCTTATATTGTTAAAAAATGGATCAGTTTTAAAGTACCAGACCATACCTTTATATTCAGTATCACCAATTTTATCATTATAAATATGCAAATTCCTGTACGCATTATTCTTATCACCCCTTATTGAATAGATACATGCGAGGTCATAATATGCTGTAATGTCCTGTGCATATTTCCTATTCAATTCAATAGACTCTTCACAATATTTTTTTTGCAGTTCAAAATATTCTTCTGCCTTTGCTTTTTGACCTGTGATCAGGTAACTAAATCCAACTCGATGTCTGTCCCGTAATCCTACTGTTTCAATATCATCAAGGTTAGCAATGAACTTCTTATGATAAAATACGCTTTTCTCATTTTCACCCAAAATATAATAAATTTGTGCAAGGTAACTATAGGCATAAATATTACCTGAATCCAGGGCAAGAGATCTTACTGAATACCGGATAGCGTCTGAATATTTCTCATTAAATAATGCAGGCATAATCATATTTGAATAGAATTGTATTGAATCATTAGTCAATTTTAATGCTTCTTTTTCATATTCTAAAGCTTCGTCGTAAGATCCAAATAAACATGCAAGATCAAAAGAATATTCATGTATTAAACGAGGTCTTTCTTTTGGATCATGATTCAATTTCAGAGCAATTTGAATGTTCTGAATTGCATTTATTACATCCCTATAGCGGTTTAAGTATAAACTACTCAAACCATAGTACGCCTGCCAATAATTTGGATTTATATCTATAGTCTTCTCATATTCTTTAATTGATTTGTCATAATCAGCCATTTCCGAGTAATAGTCTCCTCTAAGAGAATAGGCTTCAGCGAGTTTGTTATCGTATAAAAGAGCTTCATTTGCAAGGACAAGAACAGAGTCCATGAAATTCTTTGAGAAGTATTCTTCATCATAATGTTTTTCCCAATATACCATTGCTAACCCTGTATATGCCTGTGCATAAGAAGGATCATATGCCAACGCTCCTTGGTAAAAATCTTCCGCTCTGTTCAGTGCATCTTTGCTCTTATTATTTAATAAATAGTTTGAATACTCGTCTTGCCCTCTTAAGTAAGCATAATAGGCATCAAGATTTTCGGTGGATGTCTTTTCAATGAGCTTTTTTTCTTCAGGAGTCATTATTGCTTTCAGTTCATATGCAATAGCCTGCGCAATTTGGCTTTGTATGTTAATTATATCATAGGTTTCATGTATTTCCTGTTCATATGATCTACCCCAGAGGTGCTTTTCATTTTCAGCAACAATTAATTGTACTCTAAGAACGAATTTATTACCATATTTTTGACCACTTCCTTCAACGATATAATTCACTCCCAGTTTTTTTGCGATTTCAGGTGTAGATTTGGTAGTATTGTTTCTAAATTGTTCAACTGAATTACGGGAAAGAACCCTGAAATCTTTAATTTTCTGCAGATTATTAAGGACTTCTTCCATTATGCCATTAATGAAGTAAGTATTTTCTTGATCAGGGCTGTCATTCTTAAAGGGTAAGACAGCAATGGACTTTTCAATTGGTTTGGAAGAATTAGACAATTTTGGAATAAATAAAATGCCAAGAATAATCAATGCTAAGGCAATAACTGAACCTACAATGATTGGTGTTTTTTTCTTTTTCGGAGGAGTTGTTACTGGTTTAGTAACTTCCTGTGTTACTTCCTCTTTTTGTGGACTGTATTGTTCTATGCCTGTGATGATCTCTTTAACAGCATTGGCAACCTTGTTAATTTGGTCCCGGTAGATAGTGTGATTGAGGTTTTCCTGTGGATTTTCTTCCTGTAAACGCAATGGTCTGTTAACGCCGGCTGACTTATATATAAACTCAACTCCCCTTAATACTCCTCCCAGTACTGATTCACATAATTTAATATCTGCAGAATCCAAATCGTAAATACTAATAGGCAGTACCCTGCTTGC
>CAYWEQ010000052.1:0-15038 GCA_964457185.1 uncultured Rikenellaceae bacterium | reverse complement strand
TCATAATTCAGCTTCAGAAGAATCTCAGTTATGGAGGCTCCATTCACCTTTCTGATACCTATCTCCTTAAACCTTTTCGATATACTTAAGAGCGAAATACCAAATAAACCCATTATAGAAAGGATTGCAGCAATAAGGGTGAATGCTCCTATTATCTTAAGCTGGTTTGTTTCACGCTGATAAAAAAGATTAAGGTCATCGGTTAAATATCTTGTTTCAAAAATCTCATCCGGTGAAATCATTGAATACAATTCCCTGAGTCTCTTTATAACTGCCTCATCATTTATTCCATTGGTTTTGATTGCTATAATGCCCATTTTTTCAGGATTCTGCGGAAGGATAACCATTGAACTGATCAGAGAATGCATTGAATGGGCATGAAAATCCCGTACAATTCCCCTGACTTTAAACAAGAGAATGTTCTCGCCGGCTTTAACTTTATGTTCTTTTGCAGCTGATTCATTCAAAAGGACTTCAGGAGCACCGGGTTTGTAAGGTCCGAAAGAGGATCCCTCAATGACCTCAATACCCAGAAGTTCTGTCATCCCCTCTCCCATTATCAGGCCGTCGAACCGTACCTTTTCACCCTCAGGTGTAGCCAGATTTATCGGGAGAAAAGCATTAAACGGCGGTATGAATGAACCACCAGCAACATTAATAGTACCGGGTATCTTCTTCATCTCCTCACATATGGCCTGAAAGCTGCTCTTAAGCTCATCGGTATTAAGATTCGCTACTATGATATTCTCCGGATTAAATCCTTTATAGCCTGTTAATGAATATTTTATCTGCTTTGATACTGCTATTACTCCCGAGACGAGTATCATATAGATTGTAAAATGAAGAACCAGGAATGAATAATTCCACCTGTGCGACCTCCCTGAACTGAGTTTTACTCCGGAAATAAGCTTCAAAGCCGGGATCTTTGAATAATTAAATCCGATAAGCCAGCCTGAAACAGTACCGGTAAAAATCAATGTAATAATTAGCAGGGACCATAACAAAGGACTAAGGAAAATCTGAACTGTCATTGTCTTATTAAGGATAGTGTTTATAAAGTTCATGCCAAAATCAATGACAAAAATTGCAGGGATAAGACTCAGGATGACAATAATGTTTGATTCAAGAATGATTAGCTTCCTGATAGTGCCAAACGAGGCACCAAATACTTTTCTGGTACCGAGCTCATGTACTCTGTCTGAAACCCCGGCCCGTGCAAGAAGTATATAGTTAGCAATTGATATAACCAGTATAAGTAATGATATTGCTTCATAATATTTCAGTTCTTGAGGATTTCCGCTTCGGAGAAAGTAGTTACCTGTAATGTCCCCTGATCCAAGATAGATGTCAGCAACAGGCTGTAATCTGTAATGGAGTTCGTCGCTGTTTTCAACCCTCAGGAATTCCTTGTATTTTTCCATCCTTTCGGTTATTTTTTGCAAATCAGAATTCTTTTCGAGTACAAGGCATGAAAAGAAGTCTGAATGAATCCAGCCGAGAGAAGTGTTTTGCCCATTACCATAATCACCCAGCGTCTTCTGAAACTGCATAAACATCTTTTCAGATAATTCTATATCGGCAATAATTGATGGATTGAGGGTCGAATTCGCCGGGAAGTTCTTATAGACTCCTGAAACAGAAAGTGTGGTAAAACCATCTGTAAATTTCACATTAAGAACTGCGCCTATAGGAGTAATTTCTCCAAAATACTTAATTGCCGTTTCTTCAGAAATAGCAATTTCACCTTTTGAAACGGCCGGAGTGCCAGAAATGAACTCTATACCCAGTATCCCGAAAATCGATTCATCAGCAAATCCAAAATTGTCTTCACGAACAATTTCATTCTTTGAATTCTTTATCTGAATTGATCCGGCCTGGTAGTATCTGAAAAAATCCTTTACCTCAGGAAACTCTCTCTCCATTGTCTCAGCCAGTGGATACTGGGTCTGCGATGAATTTCTAAAAATAACCCGGTATACATTCCTGTATTCAGGGATGAATTTGTCAAAAGATTTCTCATGGATTATGAGAGCAGTTAATACAATTATACATCCAAGCCCTATACCCAGGCCAAGAATACTGATGGCTGAGGGTACTTTGTTCCGGAAGATACTTCTTATCGCTGTTTTAATATCTGACCTAATCATAGCAACTCTTTTAAAGAGGACATCCAATATCATACCATTTACATATCTGGCTGTTTTATAGATATTTATAAATCAAGTAATTTTGAATGCGTAAATAATTTTTACGTTTTTACGTATAATATTTTTACATTTACTTGATTTTCTTCAGCACTTTATCTATCTTCACCACGGAAAATAATACCCCCCATCCCCCCCTGAAGGGGGGCTATAAACCCATACATATATATATAAATGTAATTCGGGTTTTAAGCCCCCTTCAGGGGGCAGGTCATCAGCCAATTGGCTGATAACCGGGCCTATTTTCAGCGTGGTTATAAAGTAATAAAAATGTCCGTTCATAAAGGAAACATACTGATTGTTGATGATAACAAGAGTATTTTGAGCGCTCTTGAAATACTGCTCACTCCTGAATTCGGGGAGGTAGCCGCTATTTCAAATCCCAATCAAATATTATCTGAACTCAAAAAGAAAGATTATAACCTTGTCGTCCTTGACATGAACTTTACTGCCGGAGTCAATACCGGTAATGAGGGAATATACTGGCTTGGAAAAATCACAGAGGTAAGACCTGATATCTCTGTCGTAATGATAACTGCTTATGGAGATGTTGATACAGCTGTGAGAGCCCTGAAAGCAGGGGCATCGGATTTTGTACTTAAACCATGGGATAATGAAAAGCTGCTGGCCACACTGAGGCTTGCCATACAACTGAATCTTTCAAAAAAAGAGGTTAAAAACCTTAAAGCCAGAGAGACTGAACTCAAGAAAGAGATAAACCGTGAATACAGACCTGTCATAGGATCATCACCTGAGATCGTGAATGTACTGAATATTGCCAGGAAGGTTTCAAAGACTGATGCAAATGTATTAATCACAGGTGAAAACGGTACCGGGAAAGAACTTATCGCCCAGGAGATTCACCGTTTGTCAGACAGGGCAAACGAATTAATGGTAACCGTTGATATGGGCTCTATAGCCGAATCGCTTTTCGAAAGTGAGCTGTTCGGACATGTTAAAGGATCATTTACTGATGCCCGTGAAAACAGGCAGGGTAAATTTGAGACAGCTCATAAAGGGACCCTTTTCCTTGATGAAATAGGGAACCTGTCATTTCATCTGCAGGCCAAGCTACTTGCTGCAATAGAAAACAGGCAGATAACAAGGATAGGATCAAATGACCTCATACCTGTCAATATCAGGCTCATCTGTGCTACAAATAAAAACCTTGAAAAAATGACCGGTGAGGGGCTTTTCAGGGAAGACCTTCTTTACCGTATAAACACGATTCAGATCGAAATTCCTCCTCTTAGAAAAAGGGGAAACGATATTATTACCCTGGCCGAATTCTTTCTCAGGAAATGTACACAGAAGTACGACAAATCCAACCTGAAAATCAATAAGCAGGCTCTTGATAAGTTGATGAGCTACTCATGGCCCGGGAATGTCCGGGAATTGCAAAACACTATAGAAAAAGCTGTTATCCTGAGCGAAACAGAAATCATAAAACCTGAAGACCTATATCTCCGTCCTGCCGGAGATATGAAAAACATCGATTCCATTACCACTCTTGAAGAGATGGAGGAAAGAATGATCCGTATCGCACTTGAAAATAACAATGGTAACTTCACTGCTGCTGCTGAACAGCTTGGAATAACAAGACAGACCCTATATAACCGACTAAAGAAAAACAATCAAGATGATAAGTAAAAAACTGTATATCAATATTATAATAAGAGTATCTCTTATTGTGGCTCTCTCCCTGCTTTTAGGATTCCTGGTCTTTAATACGGGATCCTTACGCTTTTCAATTCTATGTATCCTTACCATATCAATCCTGACTATCAGTCTGATATCATATCTGAACAGAGCAAATACAAACATCAGGTTCTTTTTCGATTCAGTCAGGAATGATGATTCAAATCTTTCCTTCTCTGTTGAAAATAAAAGCGGAAGCCTGAAAGAACTGCACCAGAGTATGAATAATGTCAACCGTCAGATACAGGAACTGAAAATAGAGAATGCCCATCAGGAACAATACTTTCACAAAATACTGGAACATCTGGCAACAGGAATCATTACTTACAACAACAAGGGATTCATTCTTCATACAAATACAGCTGCAAAAAGACTTCTTTCGCTGGAAGTACTTAATCACCTTAAGCAGATAGAGAGGATTGACAAAAAGCTGTTCAGAACAATAAAAGACCTTAAACCATTTGAAAGGCACCTGGTAGCCGTTAACACAAAACAGGGAGAGATACAATTGTCATTGAAATCAACTTCATTCGGGTCAGATAATAATGAACTGGTGATATTATCAATCCAGGATATCAAACATGAACTTGATGAAAAGGAGGTTGATTCATGGATGAGACTGATCAGGGTTCTGATGCATGAAATAATGAATTCAATTACACCAATAACATCTTTATCTGAATCTCTTTCAAATATTTACCAGCGGGGGGGAAAGCTGGTTGTGCCGCAGGAGATAACGGAAAAGACTATTCTAACCACACTGCAGGGGCTTAATGTGATTAGAGAGCAGGGTAAAGGCCTTATGACATTTGTTGAATCATACCGGAAGCTCACGCGTATCCCGAAACCGGAAATGAAGCTCTTTAAAGTCTCCGATCTCTTTTCAAGAGTAAAGGTACTGATCCGTTCACTCGAAAGCGGTGAAAAAACAGATATTTCATTCACGATAAATAATCCTGATCTTCAGATCCTTGCGGATGAGAATCTTGTTTCGCTTGTAATGATCAATCTCATTAAGAATGCTGTCGAAGCAAATGAAAATAATCCGGATTGCAGGATCAGGGTTACTGCGGGATGCGATCAGAACGACCAGAAAGAGATATGCATTTCAGACAATGGACCCGGGATAAGTAAAGAGAACCTCGAAGAGATTTTCATCCCATTTTTTACTACCCGGGAGAATGGTTCAGGTATCGGATTGAGTGTTTCGAAGCAGATAATGGCGGCTCATGGCGGCACTCTGAAGGTCCGTTCAGTTATGAACAAAGAGACAGAATTCTGCATGAGTTTTAAAAACTGAAACGATTTCCGGGAAATAGATGTTAAATTTGCCGCCACATTCAGGCAGATGAAAGAAAATGAACTAAACGGTCATTTCAATGCCCATCCCGTCCTCTCCGGACTGACAGAAGCTATAAGCAATTCCGGGAATGAAAGGATCAGTATAGCCGGACTATCAGGATCATCAAAGACAATGGTTGTGGCAAAGGTTTTCCTTAAAACCCGGTACACACACATTGTAATAATTCCTGAAAAGGAAGATGCAGCTTACTTTTATAACGATCTTGTTGCACTTACAGGCGATGAAAATATTTTCTTCTTCCCGTCAACATATAAACGTTCTGTTCAGTACGAACAGACCGAACCTGCAAATATAGTTCTCCGTACAGAGGTTCTTAATCACCTCCTGTCCGGTAAAAAGAAAGGGATAATAGTGACTTATCCCGAATCGGTTATGGAGAGGGTGATAAGCCGCAGGAACCTGAGAAAGAATACCTTCAGCATCACAAAAGGAGACAGGCTATCGCTTGAATTCCTGGAGGAGGTCCTCCATGAATATAACTTTGAAAGAGTTGACTTTGTCTATGAACCCGGCCAGTATGCAATAAGAGGGAGCATTGCCGATGTTTTCTCCTACTCTGCCGACCTGCCATATCGTATTGACTTCTTTGGTGAAGAGGTTGACTCCATCAGAACCTTCAATACAGATGATCAGCTGTCCCTGAATATCCAGAAACAGATATCTGTAATTCCAAATATCCAGGATATTTCAATTGAAGAGGTAACCGATTCTTTTACCGATTTTCTGCCCCCCTCCTCAGTGATATGGATTGAGGACACCGCATACATAAGGGAAAAAATAAACAATATTTACAACCAGATTGTTCAGCGCGAAGAATCAGGACAGATATCCGGGAAAAAGGAGCTGATAATGACCGGAAGCCGGTTCATGGATGAATGTGTAAAATTCAGGATCGCTGAATTCGGCAAAACCGGGATGTTTGAGACAGATGTAAACTTTATATTTCATACCGAGCCTCAGCCTGTCTTCAACAAGAACTTTGAACTGCTCTCCGAAAAGCTTGTATCTAACAGCCTGAACGGATACAGGACTTACCTGATCTCAGAAAGCCAGTCGCAGATCGACAGGCTGAGTGATATTTTCGCGGAGATAAATCCCGATGTGAATTTCACCGCCCTCCTGCTGAATCTTCACGGCGGCTTCACCGATCATGAGCTGAAAATATCAGTATTCACCGATCACCAGATATTTGACAGATACCATAAATTCAGGATAAGAGGTTATTTTACAAAAAAGGAGAGCATATCTGTTAAAGAATTAACAGGTCTTAATCCTGGTGACTATGTAGTTCATATTGATCATGGAATAGGCAAATTCGGAGGGCTGGAAAAAATTGAGGTCAACGGGAAGATCCAGGAAGCAATAAAGCTGGTTTACAGGGATAATGATACTCTTTACGTCGGCATTCATTCGCTTCACAGAATATCCAAATACAAAGGGAAAGATGGCTCACCTCCAAAGATCTACAAGCTTGGTTCCGGTGCATGGCAGAAACTGAAGCAGAGCACCAAGAGCAGGGTAAAAGATATCGCAAAGGATCTTATCGCACTATATGCAAAGAGAATGGCCTCAGGAGGATTTTCATTCTCGCCCGATTCATACCTCCAGCGTGAGCTTGAAGCATCATTTATCTATGAGGATACTCCTGATCAGCTTTCAGCAACGATGGCCATAAAAGAGGATATGGAGGCTCTTCATCCGATGGACCGCCTGGTGTGTGGTGATGTGGGATTCGGTAAAACGGAAGTAGCTGTCAGAGCTGCCTTCAAATCAGCCGCTGACAGCAAACAGACGGCTATCCTGGTACCTACAACTATCCTGGCCCTTCAGCATTATAAAACTTTTTCTTCCCGTCTTAAAGGATTCCCCTGCACCGTTGAGTACCTGACCCGGCATAAGAAGCCTGCAGAGCAAAAAAGGATCATCTCGCAACTGGCTGAAGGTAAAATAGATATAATTATAGGAACTCACAAACTTGCCGGGACTGACATCATGTTCAGGGACCTGGGGTTGTTGATCATAGATGAAGAACAGAGGTTCGGGGTATCGGTTAAAGAAAAACTGAAGAAGCTGAAGACAAATGTAGACACGCTTACCCTTACAGCAACCCCTATACCGCGAACTTTGCAGTTTTCACTTATGGGGGCAAGGGACCTTTCAATAATAAATACTCCTCCACCCAACCGCATGCCCATTGTAACAGAATTGCACGGATTTAACGAGGAAATAATCAAGGAGGGTATCGAATATGAAGTATCAAGGAATGGTCAGGTTTTTATCATTCACAACCGTGTTGAGAACATAAAAGAAGTACAGGCAAAGATCAAGCGGATATGTCCGAATGTGAAAACTGCTGTCGTTCATGGTAAAATGAGTGGTACTGAAATCGAAAATGTGATGTACGATTTTATCCAGGGCGATTACGACGTGTTGATCGCTACGACAATAATAGAATCCGGCCTTGATATACCGAATGCGAATACAATATTTGTAAATGAAGCTCATCATTTTGGATTATCAGAGCTGCACCAGCTAAGGGGACGGGTGGGAAGGTCAAACAAGAAGGCATTTTGCTACCTCCTTATTCCTCCCCTTGATTCACTCACCCACGAAGCAAGGCGGAGGCTCAAGGCTATTGAAGAGTTTTCGGAGCTTGGCAGCGGTTTTAATATCGCCATGCAGGATCTTGATATCAGAGGATCAGGTAATCTCCTGGGTGGGGAACAGAGCGGTTTTATTGCCGATGTGGGATTTGAGACATACCAGAGAATACTGAATGAAGCGATGGCTGAGTTAAGGGAGACCAATATGATTGATTCAGGCACAGAGGGCCGAAAAGCGGAAAAACCGGTCATAGCACAAAAGGGAAAGTCTTATGTCGCTGATTTTCTGATTGATACCGATCTTGAAATAATGTTCCCTGACGAATATGTATCAAACATTTCGGAGCGGATAAGATTATACCGGGAGCTGAATGAGATTGAGAATGAAGAATCGCTGCTGAAATTCGAGAAAAGCCTTGTTGACCGGTTTGGTGCTCTTCCGGCAACTGCATCAGAGCTTCTTGATATAGTCAGGATAAAATGGATTGCCATGAGGCTTGGTATAGAGAAAATATTGCTTAAGAACAATCTTCTGATAGCCTATTTTATAACAGATCCTAATTCATCATTCTACAGGAGTCAGTTATTTATATCGATCATGAATCATGTCAACAGGCATCATAAACGTATGAGCGTCAAACAAAAAGAATCAAAACTTAGCCTTACAATATCAGATATAAAATCTGTCAGATCCGGGATTTCGATGCTCAATGAGATTCTTGATGATTGTGAAAAAAGTGCCTAGAGTCTGGAGTGCCTTATGGACTTAGAGTTATAACATTCTAAGACTTTAAGTACTTTAAACTTTAGCTCTCCCGATTCCCGGGATTTCCTCACCTTGTTCGTCAAACTCCAAACTTCTTTCTTACCTTTGTATTTTATTTACTATCATGAACCTGATATTTGACATCGGCAACACCAGCACCAAAGTGGCCGTTTTTGATGGAAGAAAGAAGATAACTTCTTTCCGGACCAGGCAATTCAGCTGTGAAAAGATGGAGAAAATATTTGAACCATATCTTGAACATATTCACAGGGCAATAGTCTCCACGGTAAGAGAGACTCCCGAGTTTATCATTGATCTGGCCACTTTGCACATACCATTTGTACATGTTCTTTCGCATAAATCAAAACTCCCGTTTAAAAACGAATATGAGACTCCCGAAACACTTGGTCCCGACAGGATAGCTGCGGTAGCCGGAGCCTGTTTTTTGTTTCCCGGAAAGAAAGTTCTTATCATAGATGCCGGAAGCGCCATAACATATGATTTTATATCAGGAAAAACCTATAAAGGAGGGAATATATCCCCCGGATTGAGCATGAGATTCAAAGCCCTGCATAAATTCACCGGGAAACTGCCACTGGCTGCTACAACGGATAAATTCCGTTCTACAGGCAGAAATACTGTTGAGGCAATCACTGCCGGTGTCATAAACGGAGTTATATTTGAAATAAATGAGTATATTCGCACGTTTGAAAAAAAGCATACCGGCATTAAAGTGATTCTAACAGGCGGAGACGCAGGGTACTTAAAAGACAGAATTAATCATAAAGTCACTTATATGCCTGATATTGTGATTGATGGATTAAACTATATTCTGGAGTACAATGCAAAATAAGCTGGCGGCATCAATAATCATTTACATAGCATTTTTCTCAGTATCCGTATCCGGACAAAAACTTGTCAATTCACCTTACTCACGCTTTAATATTGGATCTCTTGAGCCTGTCGGTTCATTCAGAAGCATTGGCATGGGAGGCGTAGGAACAGGTATAAGGGATAACAGCTCTATTTATTACCTGAATCCGGCATCCTACAGCAGCATTGATACCAATTCCTTTATTTTTGATTTTGGCCTTGATTATGGGATTTATAATCTGTCTGACGGTTCAACTCATCATTTTTCCGATGATATGAACTTTGGTCATATCCTTCTTGGCTTTCCTGTGACAAAAGGACTGGGAATTGCCGTGGGTTTGATCCCTTTTAGCAATGGCTATTATAAGATTACCGAATCAGTACTTTCCGGAGATCCTGAGTATGACCCTGTTGCAGGAGGATACTTATCAGTCCATACAGGCGAAGGAGGTTTTACAAAACTCTTCGTTGGTTCAGGAGTGAATATCACCAAATACTTATCTGCAGGCATCAATATGACGCTGATCTTCGGCAATATAAGGAGATTAAACGAAATTGATTTTATGGACTATTATAATATGTTCCATTATAACGCCACGGAGAAGCTTCAGATTGCCGGTATCAATCTTGAATATGGCACTCAGGTGAATGTACCCTTAAGGGATGGTTATTTTATCAATGCAGGAATGTCATTCAACTCAGGGAAGCATTACAACTCCATGTATGAAAGCCTGGGTTATCTGTTTACTGCTTACAGTTCTGTAGATACATTATACCACATTACAGATTCAACGAGGGCCTATCTTCCCGGATCTTTACGGATCGGACTCTCTTTCGGCAAGAAAAACAAGTTTACGGCCGGATTTGATTACGCACAATCAAACTGGTCAGAAGCAGTTATTTCAGGCACAGGACAATACTTTGGCGATACACGTTCATACAGATTTGGAGCTGAGTATATTCCCGACAAATTCTCCAACTACAGTTTCGTAAAAAGGATGGAATACCGTGTGGGCGGACATATTGAGGACACTTACCTGGTCATTGATGGGGAATCCGTCAGGCAATTTGGTGTAAGTATAGGTTTCGGTATACCTATGAGACGTTCCTTATCCAAAACAAACTTCTTTTTTGATTATTCAAGAAGATATGGCTCCGATATTTCAAAACTGCACAGGGAAGATATCTTTTCTGCCGGAGTAAGCCTAAACCTGTATGATTTCTGGTTCCTGAAACGGAAATATGAATGATTTCTCATAATACTCTATCCGGGCTTGAAGCGAGCAATAAGGTCATATCGTAATTTGCTGGTTTTGTCAGCTTTTTTTTCTGCTGCCCTATTTTCCTATTCGTGTGAAAGGAAAATTGACAAAATTGTCGATTTTGAAATATTATCGCTTCCCTCACAAACGGGAAAGAATATCTATACTGTATTCACCGATTCCGGTAAAGTACAGCTTATTATGTCTGCACCCGTAATGGAGACATGGGGCAATTTTGATTCTCCCTATACAGAATTCAGGCTGGGCATGACAATCGCTTTTCATGACGGCAAAAAAGAGCCGGTTGCGACAGCATCAGCAAAGTATGCGAAATTCGTTGATAAAGAAAACCTGTGGGAGCTTGACGATTCTGTTGTCATTGTCAACAGATCGGGTGATAAGCTTGAAACCGAGCAGCTGTTCTGGGACCGGGATAAAAATCTTGTCTTTACCGACAGGTTTGTGAAGATAACAAATGAGGATCAGACAGTGATGGGTACCGGATTTGAATCGGATCCGCAGCTTACAAGGAGAAGAATAAAAAATGTGACTGCAACAATCTATTTGCATGATGAATAAAAAATTCCTTCTTATTCTCGAGATAATCTGGATCATAACCGGGATTTTGTCTATTGCCGCCGGGATAAGGTATATAATAAAAGACGGCGGGAAGATGTTCTTCATATTCCCGCTGATGGCCGTCATTTCTTTCCTCTTCGCCTGGATAAGGCACAGGGAGCGAAAAAAAGGTTAATTTTGCACCATGAACGGTATCCTGATCATACTCGTGGCAATAATCTTTTCTGCATTTTTTTCGGGTATGGAGATAGCTTTTGTCTCCTCAAACAAATTACGACTGGAGCTTGACATTAAACAGGGCCAATTTGGTTCAGGAATCCTGAAAATCTTTGCTAAAAACCCCGGACAGTATATTGCCACAATGCTGGTCGGCAACAATATTGCACTGGTTATTTATGGTATCTTTTTTTCAAGATTACTCAGCCCTCTGCTGACTCCCATTTTAGGTTCTGATATTCTGGCGCTCATCGTGAACACGATAATTTCTACAGCTGTTATACTTCTGGTGGCTGAATTTCTTCCCAAAACGACTTTTATCATAGCACCGAATTTCTTTCTCAAAACATTAAGCCTGCCCACACTGATATTCTTCTGGTTATTTTATCCTGTAAGCAAATTTGCCCTCATGACTTCAAATTTGTTCATCAGGATGTTCTTCAGAAATAAACCTGGCAGGCCGCCTCAGGAAAACATTGTATTCAGTAAAGTTGATCTTGACCATTTTGTCAGTATGAACAAGGAGAGGGTGGGGACGGCGGAACCGCATCACCACAATATCAGGATATTTCAGAACGCTCTCGATTTCTCAAGAGTAAAGCTAAGGGAATGTATGGTGCCAAGGACCGAGATTGAAGCTGTAGAGTCAAACAGTTCAGTTGCTGAATTAAGAGAGAAATTTATTGAGACCCAGCATTCCAGGATACTGGTGTACCAGGACTCCATTGATAATATCATCGGTTATTTTGAACTTAAGGATATCTATAAGAATCCTCCTGATATTAAATCAAATATCAGGAAGCTGGCTATCGTACCTGAGACCATGGCTGCTAACAGACTATTGAAAGTATTTGTTAATGAGAAGAAGAATCTGGCTCTGGTTGTCGATGAGTTTGGAGGCACTTCCGGGATGGTTACCATTGAGGATGTGCTTGAGGAAATTGTGGGGGATATTGAAGATGAACATGATATCCAGGAACTTACAGAGAAGGTAATCAGCAGCAAGGAATTTATTTTTTCGGGCCGTCTTGAAATTGACTACCTGAATGAAAAATACCATCTTGGACTTCCTGAAGAAGATGATTATGAAACCCTTGCCGGTATGATCCTGTTCTTTCACGGGAGCATACCGGGGAACAATGATGTGATAAGGGTAAAGAATATTGTTTTCAGGATCATTAAAGTCACATCCACCAGGGTTGAGCTGGTGAATATAAAGGTGGAATAGATATTACCAAAGGCTATTGTAATAATTTACTATCCCCGAAAGATCCTCGACTTTCTTTATATTTGGATTGTTTGAATTCAAATATGCCGTTATAGCCTCTTTTTTATCGTTTAATACCGAAAGTATATCTTTTTTATTTCTGATCAATACTGCATTATTATCTTCAAGCTTAAGGTAATAAGTATTATTTGTATGTATGAATTTTGCAGGTTTGGCATCCTGGTACAGTTTTGGCGGTTCAGCATCCTGAATACGGATATTTCTTTTGATCAGCAGTTTACATTTTCCGTCATTTTCCAAAATAAAATAAGACCCGTTCCCGGAAGATTTGCCTCCCGGAGAGTTCCCATAATTGCTATACAGAAACCTTACTGTATCGATAACTATTAAAGCAATTTTTTCGGGATGGATAATGCCATAGATATTGTCATTATCTTTAAGGTGTACCTGATTGCCATAGATATCGTATCTCAGGTTCAACCGGTAAGTTTCCCCGTTTTGCAGTGTCAGTTCCCCTTCATGAAAATCTTTATAAATATAAGGATCACCGGTAATATTATCATAAGTTTCACTTTTAATCCCTTCAATTCCTTCATTGAGCCTGAGTTTAGCAAGTAATGATTCTGAACCGGGGACAATTATCTGTGAATGGACTGCATAAGATGACAGAAACGCCATACAGAAAAAGAATACAGATGATTTAATAACCATTTTCATAATGTGTTCTTTAATATGATAAATATTAGGGCTGCCACAAGGACAGCCCTAACAATATAACTATTTTCTGATTTTATCTTTTACCTGGGGGTATAGACAACCCAGAAAATTCTGAAACCACCTCCGCCGGCATAATTGTAATACAATTTAATAACACCTGTGACAGGGTTATAAGAACATACGTTAGCCGGATTGTTTGGATCTCCCTGGTTTACATCAGAACGGTCAATAAATGTGAGAAGGACTGAGTTATCCGGATTGATATGGATTATAATTTTTGTATTCTCCCATACTCCGAACCAGTCATCGCATTCATATGCATTGAGGGCAACCAGGTCGACATTTTCCGTATATGCAGAATAAGGAGTTGTCGGGTATGAACCTCCAGCTGTCGGATGGAAGTATTTCATATCCTTAACGTACGCGCCTGCAAAGAAGTTTGCCACAGCAACAGTAGTTGTACCGGAAACATCCACTTTTCGTCCATCTGCCATAACAGAGACATAACGAAGGGTCCATTTATCTCCGATTGTAAGCGTACCTTCATCCGCCGGCATGCTTAGTCCGGCAATAAGTTGCGTGTACGTGTAACTTACTGTTTTCGTTACATCGTCAGATGTGTTAGCAGATCCTACATCTATTGTCTGGTCGAGGACCTCGGTCTTGCCTGTATATGTCCTGTAAACTTCAACAGCATCAATACCGGGTCCTTTAGGAATATCGAGTACTACATTGACACTCGGTGTGCTGCCTAGTTTGTATGGAACAGACGAGGTGGGTACTAATAACCCTCCTGTTTTTACATCGGCAGTCATTAAGTCAGTATAGGTATCATCGCATGAGACAAAGATGAAGACCGTGAATATCAGACTTAAGGCTGAAAATATTATTTTTTTCATAACTTTTCTTTTAAACGATTAGTAATTATCCTTAGTATCCCACCATACCCGTGTATTCATATCGTCAGCACCCTGATGGGCAACAGCTGCTGCAAGGTTTGTCGGATTTCTTCCTGCCTCATCTGAAGGATAGTATGCCCTGACTGGAATCTTTCCGCCATTCTGGCCGGCAATGGCAGGTGTCAGTGCCGGATAACCGGTTCTTCTCCACTCAAATGCTGCCTGTACACCCTGGTCAAACATGGCAACCCATTTCTGGGTGGCAATTTGCTCAAGTCCGTCTGCCGGAACGTAATCATATGTACCGCCCCAGTCAACAAAGTCCTGCCATGCATAATCATAGATATTTTCGGTGGCGCCCATGCCCCAGCCCATAAAGGTTGATTTCCAGACAGCTAGTTTGCTGGTAAATGTCCCGCCAGCATTGTACTGGTCCCATGAAGCTTTTATACCGGCGTGATAAGCGGCTTCTGCAGCTCCATCGCCTCCGGGTATAAATCCGCGGGCCGCAGCTTCAGCTTTGATAAAGAGCACTTCGGCATAGCTTAAAAGCATGCCCGGAGCAGACGCGACACTGAAATATGTACCTATTTTGGAGGTTTCTGCCATTCCATTACCAAGATAATTAAG
>CAYWEQ010000051.1:12910-15176 GCA_964457185.1 uncultured Rikenellaceae bacterium | reverse complement strand
TTTACCATTTAATAGTCCCATCTCATTTCAGTTTATGTTGGTGCAAATATAGAAATATTTTACCCCCCATCCCCCCTGAAGGGGGGCTTAAATCCCTATTTATCCAGAACCCTCTTTACCGTGATTCCGATATCTGCGGGTGATTCCACAACACGGATGCCGCAATTTTTCATCACTTCCATTTTTGCGGCTGCTGTATCGTTCTTCCCTCCTATTATTGCTCCTGCATGACCCATTCTGCGGCCCTTTGGCGCAGTCTGCCCGGCTATAAAACCTATAACCGGTTTGGTGCCATTCTCCCTGGTCCATTCAGCGGCTTCATTCTCCATATTGCCGCCAATCTCCCCTATAATTACAATAACCTCAGTTTCAGGATCATTCATCATAAGTTTGACTGCATCCAGGGTTGTTGTCCCTACCACGGGATCTCCGCCTATTCCAATACAGGTTGATTGTCCAATTCCAAGCCTTGTGACCTGGTCAACGGCTTCATAGGTCAAAGTACCTGAACGTGAGATAATTCCTACAGAACCTTTTTTATGGATGAATCCCGGCATTATCCCTGCTTTGGCTTCACCCGGAGTAATAATTCCAGGACAATTGGGTCCGATAAGACGACAATCAAAGGATTTCAGGTATTCTTTTACCATTACCATATCTGAAACCGGTATACCTTCAGTAATGGTTACTATGAGCTTTATGCCGGCATTTGCAGCTTCAATAATTGCATCAGAAGCAAATGCCGGGGGAACAAAAATAACTGATACATCAGCCGACGTTTCTTTAACAGCCTCCCTTACTGTATTGAACACCGGCAATCCCAGATGAATCTGTCCTCCTTTTCCAGGAGTTGTTCCTCCTGTCACTTGTGTTCCGTACTCAATCATCTGTGTTGCATGAAATGTACCCTCGCTTCCGGTGAATCCCTGGACAATCACTTTTGAATCCTTATTTAGAAGTACGCTCATAGATATTTTATTATTAATGAATTACATGTATGTTCTTTTGGATGGTTCCAGTTTTTTTCATGACCGGCAAGATTCAAAAGTACCGAATTATTGTCTGTTTTCATTATATTTGATCATTTAAATTCAGAGGATAATGGTCAATATAGATCCTGTATTATATATAGGTATATCGCAGTCTTTTTTTGCAGGATTGCTTATATCGACAAAGAAGCCGGCTACCACTGCAAACAGGCTGATGGCTGCATGGCTGTTCCTCATTTGCACAGAACTGGTAATAGCGCTTCTCAATTCTACAGTGATCGAGATGTATGCATTTCCGTTTGTTGCATTTACCTATGGGCCCCTGCTCTATTTGTATGTCCGGTTTATGACAGATCCGGAGCGGAAATTCAACTGGCTTTCGCTGATCCACTTTATTCCGTTTATTGTGTTTCTGACAGTTTCCGTTATCTTCAGGGAAGTAAAGCTGCTAAAGGATCTCAGAAATTTTTTTGTTCCCGACAGATTTATATCATTAAGGATTGTTTACAGCACATGCTTCTTCCTGTCAGTTACAGTCTACAGCATCCTTGCATTTGTTGAGATAAGCAGGCACCAGAAGAAGCTTAAAGACCTTGTCTCGTACACGTCGGGATTGATTACTCTTAACTGGCTGAAGATCTTATCAATAAGCTATTATGTTGCATTCCTCATACTCTTCATCCTGGGCGGACTAAATATGATTGGTGATTTCATACCGTTTGATCCTTATTTTGTAGTATTTGCTTTTATAGCCATCTTCTCTTTTGCCTACAGCTTTTATGTTATCAAACAGCCTGTTATCTATGGAGAGGGAGTAAGATTTAAGGAGGAAGACAGTAAGGAGAATGAAAAATATGCTAAGAGCGGACTGAAAGATAATCAAGCCAAAAATTATCTGGATAAGCTGATCTTGTTTATGGAAACTGAAAAACCATATCTCAACAGGGATCTCAGTATTCAGGATCTTTCGGACCTCACAGGTATACCCCGTCATCATTTAACACAGGTGCTGAATGAAGTTCATGGCAGGAATTTTTTCACCTTTATCAATGAATACCGGGTTAATGATGTCATTTCAAGGTTCGGCGATCCAAAAAATAATAACTTCACTATACTGGCTATTGCCTACGATGCCGGTTTCAATTCCAAGACAACCTTCAATTCCATTTTCAAGAGCCAGACGGGGATGACTCCAAGTGAATACAGGGAAAAATCAACCGGCATAAAAGAATAGGCAAAACCGGCAGCCGGAGGTACATCCCACGCGGGACGAACAA
>CAYWEQ010000051.1:5519-12810 GCA_964457185.1 uncultured Rikenellaceae bacterium | reverse complement strand
ATAAAAGAATAGGCAAAACCGGCAGCCGGAGGTACATCCCACGCGGGACGAACAAATTCACACTCTTATAAAGGTACGGGAACGACGGATAAGACGACACGTCTTTCTTTATGTTGTTCATTTGCAATAAAAGTGCATTCGTGAATAACAGATTTATAAAATTGTCCCTTATTCTCTTATTAATCCCTTCTTTTCTGTCCGGACAACCGGAGTCAGCCAGTTCCGTATCACCTGAAAAGAGCCGCATGATTTACGGATTTATCAGGGGTGGTATTTACGGGGGCATTGATGATGAGGATGATAAACCCTACATACCAGGCGCATTTTCCGATCTTGGTCTGAAAATTGAAAGCGAAAGCGGGAAGATGTTCAAGGGGTATGCTGATGTTCGTTTCCGATACGGAACGGAGTTCAGTGAGCCGGTTAGCCGCTTTGATTTAAGGGAAGCCTATGTCACTATCAATGGCAGGAGATGGGATGTGACTGCAGGACAGAAAATCATTAAATGGGGTCGTGCTGACTTTACAAATCCTACATCAAAACTGAGTGCACAAAACCTTGTTTCACGTTCACCCGACCATGAAGATATGGATATGGGCAACCTCCTGATAGACGCCAGATGGCATCCTTTGCCGCTGTTAACCATTGAAGCCATCGGGATGCCATATTACAGGGCGTCGGTCCTGGTGATTGATCCTCTGCCCCTGCCGTCTTATGTCACTATCAATACTATTAATTCCCTGTCAACCGGGAAGAATATGTATAGTTACGGCTTTAAGGCAGATCTTCATCTGAAAGGCGCCGATATGAGCCTTTCATGGTTTGACGGATATGATCCCATGCCGGGTACAGCCCTGACACGTTTCAATATTGACATGTCAGATCCCATACCTGTTCCTTATACCGAACTGACAATGAAACCATATAAAATAAGGAATATAGGCTTTGACTTTGAAACAACTGCCGGAAGCGCCGGTATAAGAGGTGAAGCAGCATGGTCAATACCTTATGAATCGTTTAAGACTTATGAATATGTTGCCTGCCAGGAACTAGAATGGGCTGCAGGAATTGACTGGCTGTCAGGAAGATGGAGAATTACAGCAGAATATTCAGGCAAGGTGATACCTGGTTTTGAAGAGGCTGCAGTTGATCCATTTATCGGGACAGAACCAAATTTTGCCGAACTGGCAATATTGATGTCGACTCCGGGATTTGACCTTTCGGAGTACGTGCGTCAGCAGGTAGGAGCATTCAACAGGCTCTATAATTACCAGCTTGAAAAATCCTACCATTCTGCCGGATTGAGAATTGAAACGGATCTCTTCTATGGAAAACTGACACCATCGCTTCTTTCTATGTACAATTTCACTTCCCGCGATTTTCTGGTAATGCCTGAAATGACATATAAGCCCGCTGACGGCCTCACATTAAGCCTCGGTGGTGAATATTATTCCGGCAAGAAAGGATCAATTTATGATCTTGTTGATGAATTTATGAATTGTATCAGGATTGCCCTGAGAGTTGATTTCTGATATTATGGCTGATCTCATAATAAAATACCGATGGCTTATAATTGGCTTTTGCCTTGTACTGGGAATCTCGCTGGGATCACTTATTCCTCTTTCAGAAACAGATCCGGAAATAAGGAATTATGTGCCTGAATCAATGGAATCAAGGATTGAAACCGACAAAATTGAAAATGAGTTTGGAGTTCAGGATATGGTTGTCCTGATTTTCAGCGACTCCACCATTCTGACAGAAGAAAATCTTAAACAAATAAAATCAACAGACCGCGATATCTCAAAGCTCACAGGTGTAACAAACCGCATTTCTCCATTTACTGTAAGGAAGATAACAAGCTCAGAAGGCATGATGGTGGCTGATCCGATGATCCGGAGGATTCCTTCAGACTCAGCAGGCTTCCTTAATCTCAGGGAGGACATTCTTAATAACAGGTTCGCGCGGGATATTGTTATTTCATCTGATATGACTTCGGCTTCGATCACAGCCACTATTAATAATGCTGTTTCTGAAAACGTCACACTGAATAAAATTGACTCAATAACAGCTGTCCATTCGGGAAACACCAAGGTTCTGCAGGGTGGCCTTCCTTATATAAGACAGCATGTTATGAAGGATGTTCACAGGGATGCAATTTTGCTGGTGCCGCTTGCATTGTTTGTAATGCTCCTGGTCCTGAAATTCAGCCTTGGTGAGTGGAAAAGCGTCCTGATGCCGTTCAGCGTAGTGGTGCTGTCAACGGCAATATGCATGGGACTGATCCCCCTGCTTGGGTGGAAAATGTCAATTATAACCCTTCTGGTCCCTATCATACTGGTTGCAGTAGCCAATAACTATGGAATTTACCTTGTTGCAAGATACCAGGAGATAAGTCTGAAAGGAACCGCTGATTCAAAAAAAGGCATTATAAGGGAACTTCTGGGTTCACTGAATAAGCCGATACTGTTCAGCGGGCTGACAACCATTGCAGGTATACTGGGACTCCTGGCACATTCCATAATACCCGCCAGACAGGTGGGCATCCTTGCAGCTGCCGGTGTTTCGGTGGCACTTGCCATGAGCCTGATGCTGATACCTGCTCTTATTTACCTGCGTGGAAACGGAAGCAAGGCTGGAATGCCGGTGAAAACAAGCACAGACGGATTCGACAGAATCCTGGGCAGGCTGGCAGGGAAGGTTATCAAATACCCCGGGCGGATAATAGCCGGCTTTGTATTAATCACAATGATCCTTGCATCAGGAATGACGCTTCTTAAAATTGAGACGAACCAGGAAAAGTATTTCCCGAAGAAAAATCCTTTAAGGATGGCTTCGGATGTTATAAACAGCAAATTCGGGGGATCTCAGACGATTTCTGTAATGGTCGACGGGGATATTAAAGATCCTGATGTAATGAACGGAATTGACAAGCTGACCAGCGAGATTGAAAGCATGGAAGGTGTAGGCAAGGTATTTTCGATATCACAGGCCGTCAGGGAAATGAGCAAAGCTATTTTCAGTCCCGTTGAAAGCAGTTATGATCAGATCCCGCAGACCAGAAACGCTGTTGCGCAGATGTTTGAACTCTATAACATGAGCGGTGATCCGGACGATTTCAGGCAGATGATGAACCTCGACAACACCAGGGCTCACATTCTAATCCGGCTCTCAAATCCCGAAAACAGTGTTATCAAAGCCGTCAGGGCAAAAATAACAGAGCTCACACAGGATTTTCATGCTGAGATAACTGTTGGAGGCTATGCAATAATCATGACTGACTTTGCTTCATCGATCATCAAAGGACAGGTAACATCACTATTGTTTGCCATGGTCACTGTATTTATCCTGCTGGCTTTGATCTTCAGGTCATTAAAAGGTGGTATAATGGGTTCCATACCTCTTGCAGCTTCCATAATTATGCTTTTCGGATTTATGGGTTTTACGGGAATTGCCCTTGATGCTGCAACAGCTCTGCTTTCGTCAATTATGATCGGTGTGGGCGTGGATTTCACTATACAGTATATATGGTGTTTTAACACGCAGATCAGGAAGGGCATGTCATATGAAGAATCCACAAGAACAGCCATGGGAACTATAGGCAGGAGCATAATTATAAATGCATGCAGTGTAATGGCAGGATTTTCTGCCCTGATGTTATCGGGATTCACATCGATCAGGTTCTTTGGCTACCTGGTGATAATTTCAATAGGATCCTGCCTTGCAGGTGCTTTAATCCTTATCCCGGCAATCCTGATGAGATTCAGACCGGGTTTTATCGAAAAAGATATGAATAAGAAAAGAAATAAGATAATAGAAACAAGAAACGGTAAAAATGAAAAAGAGAGTATTAACATTAGGATTACTTCTGTCGCTTTTGCAGGTATCGGCACAGCTGCCGGACGCAGGGCAGATAATGAATGAAAGCCGTGACGTGAGCCTGATCGGCTCAATGAGCGCCATAATAAACCTGTCGATCACGGAGAAGAACGGAGCTACACGCAACAGGACAATTGCGATGACAACAAAGAGCTTCAGGGATGGAATTGAAAAAAGGTTCATTAAATTCATTGAGCCTGCTGATGTAAGGGGTACGGCAATGCTTGTTGTTGATAATAAGAATATTGCTGATGAAATGTGGATCTATCTTCCGGCACTGAAAAAGACTCGCAGGATAGTTTCATCGGAAAAGGGAAGAAGTTTTATGAGCTCTGAGTTCTCAAATGCGGATATGAGTTCTCCCACCCTCTCCGACTTTATTAACCGGCATGCATCTGCTTCCGGAACAAATAACCAGTGGATAATCGAAAGCATCCCGGTCAATGAGGATAAAGCTGATGAATACGGCTATTCCAAGAAAATAAGCTATTTAAGCATTGACAATTATCAGGTCCGGAAGATGGAATTCTATAATTTTGATAATGAACTGTTTAAAACTATTGAGATTAAAAGCGTCCATCCCATGACTGACGGAAAGTACATGATCATGGATATGATCGCGTGCAACCTTGTGACAAACAGAAAATCCGAAATACAGTTCAGCAATATTGTCGAACAGGTCAAGGTGGACGATACATTTTTTACTGTCCAGAACCTTGAGAGGTAGGGCTGCGGATTGCGGATTGCAGATTGCGGATTGCGGATTTCGGATTTCGGACTTTACTTTTGCAATTTGAATTTTGAATTTTTTTAAGGTCTTATTATCGTTCCATCACTTTTTCTGACAGTCCAGTTTGACCTTGTACCTATTGGATACTTTGCAGCTTCCTTTTCATTGATATCGACTCCAAGTCCGGGCGTTTCATTTACATAAATATAGCCATCTTTGAATGTCGGACAGCCTGAAAAGACCGATTGTTCTTTTTCAGAGAAGCTGTAGCCGCCTTCCTGGATACCGAAGTTCCATACAGCCAGGTCAATATGAGCATTTGCGGCATGTCCGATGGGAGAAACGTCACCGGGACCATGCCATGCAGTTTTAACATTAAACCATTCTCCCAGCCTGGCAATTTTCATCGCAGGAGTAATTCCTCCTATCTGCGAGATATGAACACGGATATAGTCAAAATAATGATTTACCATTGGTTCAACAAATTCATTGATATTATTGAAGAGTTCACCCATGGCAAATGGCACTGAGGTGCTCTCGCGAAGCTGTTTCCACCAGTGTGTGTTTTCAGGTGATAGCGGATCTTCAATAAAGAAAGGACGATATTCTTCCAATCGCCTGCACATATTGATCACATCCATCGGCTGGGACCGTTCATGGATATCATGCAACAGTTCTACCTTTTCCCCGCAGGCTTTGCGGACTGTTTCAAAGAGCTTTGGAACCGAAGTGAGATAAGCATTTTCATCCATATAATTATCTCTCTCAATGCCAAAGCCTGCAGTTTTAAAATCGGGAGATGAAGCAGTTGAACCTACTCCTCCGTAACCGCCGAGCTGGATCCTGACATATTTGAATCCCCTGTCCATAAACTGCTTTACATTGGCTGCAACCTCTTCAAAGCTCCTGCCGCTGGCATGAGCATATACTGAAACAGCAAACCTTGATTTTCCTCCAAGAAGCTGAAACACAGGCATATTAGCACGCTTACCTTTAATATCCCATAAAGCCTCGTCCAATCCGCTTAAAGCATTGTTAAGGACCGGACCGTTGCGCCAGTATGAACTGACATAGAAAGATTGCCACATATCCTCAATGTTATCCACATCTTTCCCGACACAAAAATCATTCATATAATTTTCAATTGCCGACACAACAGCTACGGCTCGCTGAGTGAAAGTTGCACATCCCAGCCCATATAATCCTGGCTCCGAGGTTTCTACTTTTACAACGACCAGGTTAGAACCTGAAGGAGCTGTGGCGATGGCTTTTACGCTCTTTATCGTTATCGCCGGCATTCCTTTTGCATATGAAGGGGTGATCCTGGATTCTGCCCTTGCCCGGGGACTTCCGAATAAGCCAAGTATTCCTGCAGCAGAACCGGCTGTTAATAATTTAACAGCATCACGGCGGCCGATTCCGGAATTTCTTTCTCTATTATTCATTTTAAACATTTTTAATGGTTACCAACACTTAAAAACCTAAATGATAAAAGTTGTTAATTCTGTTCATTTATATTATTCCCAAAACAGGATTCATCCAGACCAATTGTCTTTCAAAATTATCGGGAAGCTTATATGTTCTGACATGGTCCTTTATGGCTTCACCGGTAATTTCGATCTTATTAAGATCTGCCTCTCCCAGTGCCATTTGATAGCAATAATTCAGGTATCCTATTTTCGAGAAATCCATTCCCATAAGTTCAATTCCAACCCTGTCAGCTGCCAGCCAGTCCTGACTGGCCACGCATACTCTGTGATCTATAGGAGTTCCAAGGGTTGGGCCATTACCCTCCATACCTTCATATCCATCAATAACCGCCAGGTCGGGATGCAGCTTCTGAGCCAGCATTGCGATGTTGTAGTTGATTGCATGAAATCCGCTTCCGTGTAATCGCCTTTTATAACTTACAGTTCCGGCTTTTGATTCTTTTGCCAGCGGTGAAAACCTTTTATCTTCATTAAAAAGGGTAAAACCAGGGTCCTTGATCGGTGCTCCCAGGACAATATTCTTAAGAGATAAAGTTGCGCCTACAGAGTTATGAGTCTTCATGCGTGCTACAGAAACGATATATGAATCAGGATCAGCGATGACACCGGAAACCCTTATCAGATGCGGTTTCAGATCTTTTTCGTCAATAACATACATATTCTGATATGGCTCATTATCGAGATCAACCAGCTTAACAGGGTACTTTGACAAAAGCCTGTGATAACCATAATTATCGAATCCTTCGAGAGTGGAGGCACTGGCTGACGATTCAGCGATGATAACATCTTTTAATTTGTTGATGGATTTCAGGAATTCCAGTATCCCTTCAAGAGTATCAGCATGTGTGCACGCGAGCGGTACATAGATCAGTACGTTGTTTGGCTTAAGCACGACACGGCGGTTTCCGATTACCATTTTGATTTCTTTCGCAAAGGGCTGAAGAGCCCGGAAAACCATATCAGCCCTGTTTTCGCCTGTGGTTATTGATACTCCGGAGCTGGTACTCTCCTGATTCATGACTGACGGAATGATACTTCCCGGATGAAACAGGGTGAATCCAATGGTACCGGCAACTGAAGCTTTAAGAAAGTCCCTGCGGTTATAATCACTCATCTGAATCCTTGTATTTTCAAGTGTCACGCTGAATCATCAATAAAGATATACCATAATTTGAACATCAGCAAAAGGCAAAAG
>CAYWEQ010000051.1:0-5419 GCA_964457185.1 uncultured Rikenellaceae bacterium | reverse complement strand
GGAGGCGGCGCAATAGCTGTAATCCGGGTCAGCGGTTCGCAGAGCATTAGCATTTGCGGAAAGATCTTTTTCCCTTCCGAAGCCAGGATAAAACTATCTGAACAGAAAGGTTATTCCATCGTCTATGGTGAGATCCGCTCAGGCGAAGAGATCATCGATGATGTCCTGATCAGCATTTTCAGATCTCCTCACTCCTACACAGGTGAAGATTCCATTGAGATATCGTGTCATGCATCACGGTATGTACAGCAAAAGATACTTGAGCTACTGATAAAGAATGGTGCGGTTCCGGCTCAGCCGGGTGAATTTACCCGGCGGGCATTCCTGAACGGGAAGATGGATCTGTCACAGGCGGAGGCAGTAGCAGATCTGATTGCCTCCGAGTCGCAGATGGCTCACAGGATCGCTATAAACCAGATGCGTGGTGCTTTCTCCGACGAAATAAGGATTCTCAGAGCTGACCTTCTTCATTTCGCATCGCTTATTGAACTTGAGCTCGATTTTGGAGAAGAAGACGTTGAGTTTGCCGACAGGAAAAAGCTGGTTGAGCTGGTATTAAAGGTTCTGTCAATAACAGAAGAACTCACTTCATCCTTTAGTTTAGGCAATGCTGTTAAGTATGGTGTTCCTGTGGCAATTGCAGGAAATCCAAACACAGGAAAATCTACTCTTCTAAACCTTTTGTTAAGGGAGGAAAGAGCAATAGTTTCTGATATCCCCGGGACTACCAGGGACGCCATAGAGGATACTGCAGTGATCAATGGTATTCAGTATCGCTTTACTGATACGGCAGGATTGCGTAATACCATTGACATAGTAGAAAACCTTGGTATAAAGAAGACTCACGAGAAGATCGGATCTGCATCCGTTATTCTCCTGGTAGCTGATGTGAATGAAGGGTATCCCGCTCTGGATGAGGCATTGAACAAAGTCAGAGAAATGATTGAAGGTAAGGAAAAGAAGCTTATAATACTGATCAACAAATCAGATATTGATATACATGGAAAGCGCAGTGATATCCTTGACATGCTGACATTAAAACAGGATGAAATCCTTCTGTTCATTTCCGCAAAAACCGGTGATGGTATTGAAGAGCTTAAGGAGAAACTAGGTGAAGTAATGGATCACGGTAAGCTTGATTCGGAAAGCGTAATTATCACTAATATAAGGCATTATGAAGCCTTATCTCAAGTAACGGAAAGTCTGAAGAGAGTTAAGGAAGGACTTGAAAGTAATCTACAGGAGGATCTGATCGCAATTGATATCAGGCAGGCAATTCATTACCTGGGAGAGATCACCGGAGAGATCACCACCGATGAAATCCTGGGGAATATCTTTAAGAATTTCTGTATCGGAAAGTAAATCTTTCAACTTCTTAGGAATTTGTGGCATATATTTTGGGGATAAATACAAGCAAACGGGTCTTATTAATAGAACTGATACTTAAATCCTGTTTTCAGGTTTTTACTACCTTTGCAGAAGATGAAAAGTAAAAGATGAAAAATTGAATCACAACCTAAAATTGGAAAGATGAAAGTAAAAGCACTGTTTTTAATTCTGTTTTCTGTACTGACAATAGGAACTATAACCGCACAGAAGAAAAATCCTAAGATAATAATAACGGGCACGGTGACGGATGATTCACAAAGGCCTGTTATGAATGCAATAGTCATGATTGATGGACAAAACACAAGCTCAATGACTGATGCCAACGGCAATTACAAGGTCAAGATCAGGACGACTACAAAAACGATCGGAGTCGTCTCATTTGCCAACGGTATAAAAGAGGAGGCAATTGACGGAAGAACGGTGATTGATTTCTCCTATGCGACATCAACAAATCAGCAGTCGGACCAGACCATTCCCCCGGGTGATCAGAGTGTCAATACCGGCTATGACGTCCAGAAAAGAAATGATGCTACCGGCCCGGGAAAAACAATTGACGGAACAGATAAGGAAAAGAGATACGCCACATACTCTTCAATTTATGAAATGATCACAAGAGAAGTCGGCGGAGTAAGGGTCAACGGTACACAGGTTATTATCCAGGGCGCCAAGGACTTTTTCGGAGATGTTGCTGCATTGCTTATAGTTGATGGTGTTCCTGTTCCAGATTTTACCGGGATTTCACCAGCCACCGTCGAATCAATTTCTGTGCTTAAAGGTTCTTCAGCAGCAATTTATGGTACAAGGGGATATGGCGGGGCAGTAGTGGTTACCACAAAGAAACAAAACCAGTAATAATTCCTGAAATAGTCTATCTTAGCCGTTTTAATCCTGCCTATGAAAATATGTGTTACTGGTGCAAACGGCTTTCTGGCGAGCAACATTATCAGGGAATTGCTCCCAAGGGGTCACGAAATTGTGGCCTTTATCAAAACCGGTGAAGATATATCCACTATCAGAGATCTGGATATTACATTTAAATATGGAGATATCCTTGATTATGATTCAGTTATTGCAGCTGTAGCCGGTTGCGAAGCACTGATCCATTCGGCAGCCAGCACTGCCACCTACCCTTCCAGGTCAGAAATGCAGTATAAAGTAAATGTGGAAGGTACCCTGAATGTGATGAATGCAGCTCTCGAAATGAGGCTGTCAAGGGTATTGCATATAGGGACAGCCAATTCATTCGGTTTTGGCACAAAGGGAAATCCAGGTAATGAAAACGTTCCCTTTTCAAGTGCCGGATACAAACTGGATTATATTGACACAAAATATGAAGCTCAGCAAAAGGTTTTGGATCTTGTGAAAACCAGGGATTTGCCAGCCGTGATCCTGAATCCTGCATTTATGCTGGGTCCTTATTGCGGAAAATACGGTTCGGGACAAATGCTGATGGCCGTAAAGAACAGGAAGACACCCGGATATGCAAAAGGAGGAAGAAACTTCATTTACGTGAAGGATGTGGCAGTTGCCGTGGCAAATGCCCTGACAATGGGGAAGATTGGTGAGTGCTATATCTGTGGCAATGAAAACCTTTGCTATAAGGAGATATTCGGCAAAATGGCTGATGTGGCAGGAGTGCCTCCTCCAAAACTCTATATCCCCGGTTTTGCAGCAATGTTGTTCGGACTAATACTTACCGGAGCTGCAAAGGTTTTCGGATTTACCCCGGTATTATCATACAGGACTGCACTGATCTCAGAGGATTTCAATTACTATTCGACAGAAAAGGCAGTAAAGGAATTGAAGCTTCCGCAAACTCCCATTGAGGTTGCTATTAAAGAAGCTTATGACTGGATTGAAAAGCAAAACAAATCTGAACATCATGGATAAAAAATACTTCGGAGACAAAGTTGTAATAATCACCGGAGCACGCCAGGGTATTGGCAAAACTTTATGTACCATGCTTGCGGCTAAAGGCTCCAGGCTTACCATTAACAGCAGGAATGCTGAAAAGCTGGCAGAACTGAATAAAAGCCTGATCACTGACGGTTGTGATGCAATTGATGTACCAGGTGATATTTCGGATGAAGAAGTATGTAAAAACATTATAGACCAGACAATTAAGAAATTTGGAAAGATTGATATACTGATTAATAATGCTGGCATTGCCGGCGCCGGAACCGTTGAAGAAGCTAATTCTGTTGTGTTCAGGAAACAGATTGAAGTCAACCTTATGGGTTCCTATTATATGACAAAGCATGCGCTGCCTCATATAAAATCAACACACGGCAGTGTCCTGTTCGTTTCAAGTCTCGCCGGACTCTTTGGACTTCCGGCTTACAGCGGCTATTCTGCATCAAAAATGGCGCTGACAGCCTTAGCACAAAGTCTAAAAGCTGAGCTGCATGGACAAAACGTTCACATAGGCGTGGCTTATGTGGGATTTACTGAAAATGACCCGGCGAAAGAGCAGTATAATTCCAGAGGAGAACTGGCTCCCCTGCCTGAGCGGAAAGTAAGAAGAGTATCATCAGAAAGAACGGCATCATTGATAATCAGGCAGATCAGGAGAAGAAAATTTATTTCAGTCCATTCGTTTCTGGGAAAAACCGAACGACTGGTCTCAAAGTTTTTTCCTTCACTGATTGAAATGATACTCCGGAAATCCGGAACCTAGGAGAGCATAACCGGGAAATGAAAAACCTTCTCTTTACTGATGCTCTCAAACTAAACCACCCTACGGCTTTTCATGTAATGCTGAAACCGGCAGGCGCTTCATGCAATCTCAATTGCACATATTGCTATTACCTTGAAAAAAGGAACCTCTATTCGGGAAAAAATGAGTTCAGAATGCCTGAAGAGCTTCTCGAGGATTTTACAAAACAGTTTATTGAAGCCCACGAAGTGCCGATGGTAACCTTTACCTGGCAAGGCGGTGAACCTACCTTGATGGGACTTGATTTCTTCAGGAAAGCCGTTGAATACCAGAAGAAATATGCAGACGGGAAAAGAATTGAAAATGCCTTTCAGACAAACGGAACGAGACTTAATGACGAATGGTGTAAGTTCTTTACTGACAATAATATACTTGTTGGTATCTCAATAGATGGTGAAGAACATAATCACGACCATTACCGGCGAACCTTTTCAGGCGGGCCGACATTCGGGAAAGTGATGAAAGGAATCGAATTACTGCATAAAAACAAGGTCGAATTTAACACGCTAAGTACTGTCAATGATTATAATGTTCAATATGCATCGGAGACATACTGGTTCCTGAAAAAGACAGGAAGCGGGTTTATGCAATTTCTGCCTGTTGTTGAAAGGATAAGCAGGAAGCCGCAGGAAAACAACCTGGAACTGGTTGCCCCGATACACGGTGATGCCACACTAGCCATCTGGTCAGTTGGAGCAAGGGAATTTGGCAATTTCCTTTTAACGATCTTTGATGAATGGGTACGGAATGACGTTGCCAGGTATTATGTTCAGATATTTGATGCTACTCTGGCCAATTATGCAGGTGAGAATCCCGGGTTATGCGTGTTTGCCGAAACATGCGGAGATGCCATGGTAATGGAGCATAACGGAGAACTTTTCTCCTGCGATCATTTTGTCTATCCCGAATATCTGCTGGGGAATATGGCAGAAATCCCGTTAGTTGAAATGGCAAAATCACAGAGTCAGTTTGATTTCGGAATTGCCAAAAGGAATAGTCTACCCCGTTACTGTCTGAAATGTGAAGTATTATATGCTTGTCATGGCGAATGTCCGAAACACAGGTTCATTCTGACGCCTGACGGAAAACCGGGATTGAATTATCTGTGTGAAGGCTATAAAATGTTCTTCAGGCATGTGGAACCATATATGGAATACATGGCTAAAGAGCTGAATAACAAGCGTCCGCCTGCAAATGTGATGAACTGGATAAGGAATAAAGAGGCGCAGGTGTTGAAGCCGAAGATGCCTGAAAGGAATGATCTCTGTCCCTGCGGGAGCGGAAAGAAATTCAAAAACTGCTGTATGGAACAAT
>CAYWEQ010000050.1:1600-15234 GCA_964457185.1 uncultured Rikenellaceae bacterium | reverse complement strand
CATGTTGACAACAGCGAAATTATTGAAACCAACGGTATGTCACTCCAGGCAGGACTTGAGTATAATATTTCTGATAACCTGCTTGTAAGCGCAGGTTATGTTTATGGCAATTTAGGCGTTAATAGTCTGTATCAGAGTGATCTCACCTACGGAAATGCCACCCATACATTTGGTGCCGGCGGAGCATTCTCCATCACTGATATGATTAAAATCAACCTGGGAGCCAGCTACACCACGTATCTCGAGAACGAAAAATCTGTAAATCATTTTCTTGGAGCTGTCAACCTGCTGCCTAAAGAAACCTATTCGAAAAGTACAATAGTTGTAGGAGTTGGAGTAGAGCTAAGTTTCTAAGATAATATTCCACTTTATTGAAAAAGGCTGATCCATTCCGGGTCAGCCTTTTTAATTTGCAAATGCTAGTACTTTATACCTTTATCATTTAAATATTTAAGATACTGGTTCAACCTGGGAGCATTTGACGAGGCTAACCTCCTGTACCATACTATTGTGCTGACCTTATCAGCTTCCGCCATTGTTGCATCAATAATGTTGATATAAAGCAGTCCTTCAATTCCAAGATTCCGGCTGTCAGTACTATCAAGGAAAGATTTGAAGAGAACAATATTATCTGAAGGTTTGCCTCTTGATGCCTTATCGAAAATATCATCAAGTCGCTCATTCAGTAAATTATCGAGTGTTACCCCATAAAATGAAAAACAGTTCTCACTGCATTCCTCAACAAGGTCAATCCATTCAGTGCCGGGCTTAAGAGGGGGAAACATAAGAACAAAATCCAGTTCTTCACCCGGAGCCTTGAATTTGTGAGTATCAGGACAGACAGGAATATTTCTGGCAGAGATCAGCTTTTCACGGGAGCCGTCAGGATATATAATGTATATGTTTTTGTCAGCACAGAATGTTCCTCCCTGGATACGGGTGTTTTTTATGTTCATATAGAAGGTGGTTCCCTCTGTGGAAGATTCTACCTTGTTGATTTCCAAAGTTTCGTGACTTTTTAATCCGTAGTTTGGCTGGATAAATGACTGTGAAAATGAAATACTGGATATAATAAATAATCCTGCAGAAATATATAATCTTTTCTTCATATTAAATTTCGTTTATGACTGCAAGTTATAAAATATATTTTTTAGGATAATTTTATCTTTCTCTGCCATTAAAACCCAACAGGCATCAATTGTCATTGAGATATAAGAATTGATCCTGTAAAAGGTTAATTAAAATGTAACAAATACGTAACAGGTGCCAGTCATATAAGTAAATAAATGCAATTACCTTTGCAACAAATCATTATACCTAATTGTATATTGATTATAAATAATAAATAATCAGGTTATGAAGACAAGAAGGGAAGAATCAGTAACCGATATACTTAAGAGTTTTGAGGAGATGGCGGATCTGGTCCTCAAACAACTTAGTCTCCTCGAAAAGTTCATGTCACTTTCCGATAACTCTGAAGTTATAAATATCATTGCCACGATTGAAGCCAATGAAAAGAAAATTGATGAATTTGAAGTTATTATTAGTGATAAATTCATTAACTCAATAGTGCTTTATCAGCCGGTTGCATCTGACATCAGAAAGATCGTCTCAGTTTACCGGATGACTATCAATCTTGAACGTGTCGGTGATATTGTAATGAATATTATCGCTTCAATCGGTGCAATCAGGGAGACTGTTGAATATAAGGCTATGACAGATGTTATTCTGAATATGTTAATCTCGGGAATAAGCATGGTTGAAAAATCACTGTTGTCTTTTACTAATAATGATGATTCCTATGCTATCTGGACCATTAAAAATGATGAAATAGTCGATGAAATGAACAGGAAGCTTCTTATTAACACCATTTCAAAAGCAAAGGTCAGTGAAAGGACCAGGGAAATGCTATTGAGCTATGCCAACCTTAAAAATATTATTACTAATATTGAAAGGATTGCCGACCATGCAACAAATATTGCGGAAGCAACCATTTACTCTCTTCAGGGAACAGATATAAGGCACCAGGGATATGATGGATCCGCAAAGGACACAATAAATAACAGATAAAAAGCTATATGGAATATAAAGGTAAAAAGATCCTGATAGTCGACGATGAAGAAGATCTATGCGAAATACTTCAGTACAATCTCGATAATGAAGGATTTATTACCGGTGTAGCACATTCTGCAGAAGAAGCACTTACAATGCCCGTTCATGAATTCGATCTTTTATTGCTTGATGTCATGATGGGCCCAATATCTGGTTTTAAACTTGCAGATAAATTAAGGAAAGAACAGAACAATCCGATCCCTATCATTTTCATGACAGCTAAAGATACTGAAAATGATCTGCTTACAGGATTCAGTCTTGGGGCAGACGATTATATTTCCAAACCATTTTCTATTAATGAACTGACAGCAAGGATAAAAGCCGTCCTCAAAAGATCGGATGCCGGCAAAGTAAAAATTACGCTGCCTGTCCGTTTCGGAGATATTGAGCTTGACACTGTCAGAAAAAGAGTGGTAATTGGCGATGAGAAGATTGAGCTTACGAGGAAAGAATTTGAGATATTGAAGCTGTTAATAGAAAATCACGGGAAGATATATTCCCGGGAAGATATATTGAATATTGTCTGGGAAAAGGATGTTATCGTTACAAACAGAACTGTTGACGTCAATATAACCAGACTTCGCAATAAACTCGGGCAGCATGGCACATCGATTAAAAACAAGACAGGCTACGGTTACTACTTTGAGCTTTGATCAAAATTGCTTATCATGATTATCAGACATAAATTCAGAAATGTACTTTTCCTTTATTATTCAATTGTATTCGTTTTGTTTACTGTCATCAACCTTTCCTATATGTACAAGAGGGAAAAGGATTACAGGATCGCAACACTGAATGATGAGCTTGATAAAACAAGCATAATTGTCAATAATTTCATCAGATTCAATTCTATACCTGCTAAAGGTAATTACCATCTTATTGATACTCTGGTAAGATTGCTGCCACAGGAAAACCTGAGGATAACAGTGGTGAACCCGGACGGTTTTGTCATTTATGACAGTTCAGTTCCTGACTGGACAATTATGGAGAATCATAAAGAGAGATCAGAGATTGCAGAATCCAGGTATTCTGATTATGGCACATCGGTCAGAAAATCAGGCACTACCGGAGAGGCGTATTATTACTTCTCAAAATATTATGGCAGTTATTATATCAGGGCTGCAGTAGTATATGATGTTAAAGTCATCAATTTCCTTAAAGCAAAGAAATATTTTTTATTGGTCATTTCTCTTTCCTTTATAATTATCTGGCTGGTAATGTTGTTTGTGACTAATAAATTTTCAGAATCTGTTACGAAGCTTAAAGATTTTGCTTTGAAGATCGGGAATAATGAACCCTTTGATTTCCATCAGAAGTTTCCAAGGAATGAGCTTGGGATAATCGGTGAAGAGATCCTTGAGATCTATAATAATCTCTTACAAACAAAGAACGACCTGATGAATGAAAAGGAAAAACTGTTCAGTCATCTTAATGCGCTGAATAACGGGATAGCATTCTTTTCAAAGAATAAAGAGAAGATCCTGTCAAATAACCATTTCATTCATTTTATGAACATGATCTCCGGTGAGCTATCGGTATCCGGTTCAAACTTCTTCAAAATTGAAGAGTTCAGAGAAGTCAATGAATTTATTGACAAGCAGTTGCAAATTGAAATATCATCGAATCTATTGCCAAAAACAGAGTATAAAATCGGGAAAAACGGAAAATACTTTAAAGTTCAGTGTGTGATTTTTCATGATAATAATTTTGAGGTCATACTGAGCGATATTACTGAAATTGAACAGAACAGGCTTGTAAAACAGCAAATGACTTCAAATATAGCTCATGAGCTTAAGACTCCTGTTTCATCTGTCAAAGGGTATCTTGAAACTCTCCAGAGTGATCCTGCAATGCCGGTTGATAAGCAGAAATATTTTATAGAAAAAGCTCTTGCCCAAAGTGACAGACTGACAAATCTTATCAACGATATAGCTATTTTAAACAGGATTGAAGAATCAGGCAGTTCGTTCACACCCGAAAAAGTAAATATAAGGGACATAGTCACTGATGTCACCAATAATTTTAAATCTGCTATTGAAGGCAGAAGCATGAATGTTGTAACCGAGAACATTGAGAATGTCAATGTAACCGGAAACAGGTCGCTGATTCTTTCAATTTTCCAGAATCTCCTTGAGAATGCAGTTAATTATGCCGGTGATAAAACAACCATCAGGATTATCAGGTACAATGAAGATAAGACCTATAACCACTTTCTGTTTTCTGATGATGGAATTGGCATTGCTGAAGAGCATATGTCAAGGGTTTTTGAGAGATTTTACAGGATTGACTCCGGCCGGTCAAGAAAGAGCGGCGGTACCGGATTGGGACTGGCGATAGTCAAAAATGCTGTTCTTCTTCATAAGGGAGAAATATCAGTGAGGAACAGGGTTGGCGGTGGTGTAGAATTTCTCTTTTCGCTTCCCAAATAATAATGATCTCTTCTTACCCGAAACGTCCTGAAATATAATCTTCAGTTTGCTTTTTCCCCGGATTTGAGAAGATTACCTCAGTTTTATTGAATTCAACAAGCTCGCCAAGGTAGAAGAAGGCGGTAAAGTCGCTTGTACGGGCAGCCTGCTGCATATTATGTGTTACTATTATTATCGTGTATTGCTGTTTTAACTCGTGAATAAGTTCTTCAATTTTGGCTGTGGATATCGGATCAAGCGCACTTGCCGGTTCATCCATTAATATTATTTCAGGATTAATTGCAAGTGTTCGGGCAATGCATAGCCTTTGCTGCTGACCGCCCGAAAGACTCAGCGCTGAGTTGTGAAGTCTTCCTTTTACCTCATCCCATATTGCAGCCTGCTTCAATGAATATTCCACAATTTCATCGAGCCTGTTCCGTCGGGAGATCCCATTTATTCGCGGACCAAAGGCAACATTATCATATACAGACTTCGCGAAAGGATTTGATTTCTGGAATATCATTCCGATCTTTTTACGCAGGTTGACAACATCAATGTCCTTATTATATATATTGAATCCATCGATTATTACTTCGCCTTCAATTTTTACATTATCAATAAGATCATTCATCCTGTTAAGTGTACGAAGAAAGGTTGACTTTCCGCAACCTGAAGGTCCGATAAACGCTGTCACCATTTTTTCCGGTATCTCCATATTTATATCTTTCAATGCCGGATTTGTTCCGTAATGTATTGAGAGTTCATTTATTTTAACTTTAATGTCATTCATTTAAAGTAATGTTATTTTGCCCGTTTTCTTATTCTGTATCTGAGTGTCACTGCAATACCGTTCAGAGAGAATGTAAGCAATAGAAGAACCAGTGTGGTAGCGAATTGTATTGGCAGTGTGGCATCGACATCAGATGATTGTGTCGACATTATGTAAATATGGTATCCAAGCGACATGAACTGGTCGCTCAATGAATGTGGCAGATCTGAAAGGAAATACGCTGCTCCCGTAAAAAGTATAGGTGCCACCTCGCCTGCTCCCCTGCTTACTGCAAGTATTGTTCCTGTAAGAATGCCTGAAACAGATCCTGGTATAACGACTTTCCTGGTCGTCTGCCATTTTGTTGCACCGAGTGCCAGGCTTGCTTCCCGCATTTCCCTGGGGATTGTCCTTATTGTTTCTTCAACGGAAACAATGACAACAGGCAGGGTAAGCAGGGCCATTGTCATACTTGCCCAGAGAATATTAGGCTGGCCCCATCTTAATTCTCCGCCGTTAAAGATCCCATCTATATTCTTGCCTGCAAAGCCAATAAAGAAACCAAGTCCGAATAATCCAAAAATTATTGAAGGGACAACAGCAAGTGTTTTTACAGCAAACCTGATTGTCTTTGCCAAGATAGATTTTTCATTTGCATATTCTGCAAGGTATATTGCCGTTATTACTCCAAAAGGGACAGCAGCTGCAGCCATTATTATTGTCATGACAGCAGTTCCTACAATTGCAGGGAAAATGCCCCCCTTCGTCATACCGTCCTTAGGGAATTCTGATAGAAATTGCCAGTTCAGGTTTGGCCATCCACCAACAATTGTTATAGCCAGGATTGAAACAATTATGAATATTATCAACAGAACTGAAACACCTGTTATACTCTCAACAATTGTATCTTTTACATTCCTGTTCATCCCTGTTTGTTTCAACCTTTTTCAACTAATTTCAACCTATTTCCTTGATTGATAACGTCTGATTACCAGATTCTTGAAATAGAATTCCGCTAATGCATTAAGTGCAAACGTAAAAATGAAAAGCAATGAACCTATTAAGAAAAGCACACTGTAATGAGTATCACCGAAAACTACCTCGGCCATTTCCGCACCGATAGTAGCAGATAAAGTTCTTACAGAATCAAAGGGATTCATCGAGATCATTGCAGCATTCCCTGTTGCCATGAGGGCTATCATTGTTTCACCAAAGATTCTTCCTATGCCCAGGATAACAGCAGCAAATATACCGGGCACAGCAGCCGGTAAAACAACATAAAATGCTGTCTGCCTCCTGCTGGCGCCTAATCCGAGGCTTGCTTCAGTATATGTCCCGGGAACAGCTGTTAATGCATCTTCTGTAAGAGTAAAAATTATAGGAATAGCTGCAAGTCCCATTGCAATACCTCCGACAAAGGCGTTCAATCTGCTTGCATAGCCAAAAATATTTTGAAACACAGTAGCCATCACCATCAATGCAAAGAATCCGATTACCACAGAAGGGAAACCGGCCAGCAGTTCAATCACAGGTTTTATGACCTCCCTTATCCGCGGTTTTGCAAACATTGCTGTATAAATCGCAGCAAGGATGGAAACCGGAGCTGCGAATAACAAAGCTATTATGGTGACTTTAAAAGTACCAAGGAATAATGGCCATATGCCATAACGCGGATTGTCAGATACAGGCATCCATGTTTTCGAAAAAAGTGTAGATGATGGTTTTTCCCCGATTGTCTGAAATTCGTTTGAGTTGTCAGACTGATTGTCTGTGTTTATAGCCGGCTCATTTATTGTCTCAGAGCTGCCGTAGCTTTCCTGCACCAGAAATTCGGTTGATACTGCCTTATTTTTATCCATTTTAAAAATGGGAAGGGCTTCCCGGAAGACGAAAATAAAGATCAGAATAACTACAGCAATCGAAAGGAAGGCCACTGCCTTAATTGCCTTCTCTGCAAACCAGTCAGAGAAACGAAACCTTTTTTTATTGAAAGAAACCATCTCCTGTTCAGAGCCCCGCTTCTCAGTTTTTATTCTGAAGAAATCCTCTATCATACATTTTTATTTTTACCTATTGCCTTTCGCCCTATAAATGCCAGACTTGTCAGTGTCCACCTGACAAGCCCGACAAATACCCTTTAATTAATATTTTTGAAGAACGGTTATTTTATCGGGAAGTATCCGACTTCAGTAACAACCATCTGTCCTTCCTGGCTAAGAATCCAGTCAATGAACTTTTTCGCCTCACCTGTTGGTCTGTTTCTCAGGTACATATAAAGGTATCGGGTTATAGGATAATCACCTTTCCGGATATTTTCAGTTGTGGGAAGAAACGCAGGGTTATCTGCATCCTTTCTTACTTTTGCATGCTTTACGCCAACTGCGTAAGCTGCACCGCCATAACCGATGCCGTTAACATCTTTTTTTACTGCATTTACAACAGCAGCTGTTCCCGGCAGAGACTGAACGGTTGCTGCATAATCAGTTTTTACTACCTCGTCATGGAAATATGTATAGGTTCCGGAGCTATTCTCACGGCCGTAAAGTCTGATCTCTGCATTATTACCTCCAAGTTCATTCCAATTTCCGATCTTTCCGCTATATATATCACCAAGCTGTTTCAATGTAAATTCATTTACTATGTTTGCCTCATTTAAGTAAATAGTAACTCCATCTTTTGCACAGGGAATTTCTACACCAAGAGTATTATATCTTGCTTTGAGTTTTGCAATTTCTGTCTGCTTCATTGGACGGCTTGCATTACAAATATCAGTTGTTCCGTTTATCAGAGCCGTTATGCCAACACCAGACCCGCCACCTGTAACCTGAATTGTTACCTCTGGATTACTCTTCATGTAAAGTTCTGCCCATTTCTGGGAAAGGATCACCATCGTATCGGATCCCTTTACAGTGATCTTTGATTGTATGACAAATGAGGAGGCAAGTATAATAATTGCCACTGCCGGGATTATAAATATTGATTTAATGTTTTTCATTTTTTGATTTTTTTTAATGTACTTTTTATTTTAAGTTTAAAATTTTGCCTGAATTCTGACCCCGAGAGTATTATCCTTCAGATCTTTTGTATTTGTAGAATTGGTTTCATTCTTAGGCATTTCGTAATTTAAGGAGAGTCTGATATTGTCGTTAAGATAATATTGCCATGCAAGTGTCAGAGTCTTGTAAAATAGATCATTGTTTGCAGGATCGCCCGATAACTTAGTATTGGGATCGTAATAATCGTATTTTGCTACAAACTGATTTTTAGATCCGATATTCTTGATGAAATAGATATAATAACCTGAGAAATTCCTTAATTTATTAGGATCTGCTTTCTTTTGTGCTATTGTAGCTGTGGAGGCAATTGTACTTGCAGTTGAATTTACACCTGTGAAATATTCGCCCTTGATTGCCAGTCCTCCCAGGATATCCGCAAAGATCTGAATTTCACTGCCAATCCATTTTTTATCAAGATAATCACCAACATTAATACTATCGGGTACTCCATCGCTGCTTAAAATATATGGATTTGTTTTTGCTCTGTTTCCTCCATAGTAATAATTTGGTCCCAGGTCAATTCCTATTCCTGCAGCCGGAAGTTTTATTGAGTAAACAAGACGACCCATAATGTCTTTCCTTGAATCATAATCTTTTGCCTGAGCACCGGTGAAATTGCCGTTCATTGCCATTAACTGGAATTTCAGGGGAATTTTTGATCCGATGTATTCAAGTTTCACTCCAATCTCTCTTTCACCTGGATAGATAGCTCTTATAACCCTGGACCGTTCAAGAACTTCCCTCTGACTTGAAGAGTATTCCACTTCATAATCAGGTCTGTTAAACTGACCGGCCCACAATGTCAAATTCTTTAGTTTTGGAATATTTACTACAGCATATGCATCCTTTAATGAGAGGTTGCCGGTACTGAAATCAGGCTGGATTACGAATTTAACTCCGTCAAGTGCTTCATAAGTGAATTTTAACCTGGCTCTTCTTATATAAAAGCTACTGGTCGGATCATTTGTTTTTACCAGATCCTTGCCATAGTTCTCCCATTGCGCCTGAACATAACCTGAGATTTTAATTTTGTTAAGTTTACCCAGATCGGCTTCATTGATTAACACTCTCTCGTTCAGTGCATTGATCCTTCCTTCATGGTTGTCGATTACTTCTTTTAATGAATCAGCAGATATCTGCGCTTTCATATAGACTGATGAAAACAAAATGACTGTAATTGCCAGAATTTTTTTCATTTCCATGGTATCAGGTTTAACAGGTTTTTCATGATACAAAAGTCAGGTATCATTATTACAGGCAGGTTGCACAGAGATTAAGTAATTGTTACAAAAGAGATATGGATATTATTTTAGTCAACTGAAAAATAAATTACTAAAGGCCGGATCGGCTTATCCTAAAACAGATTTTAGTTGAAAATTCAGGAAAATATCCAAAGATTGCAGAAGAGATGAGGGCTTTTACGGAATCTGAAATCCTTTGGGTATCATGATATATGAAATGACTAAAATATTACCTGTAACAGATAATATAGTACAGCCCCGATCAATGCCGATACAGGAATTGTCAGTATCCAGGCCCAGAATATCTTTTTTGTGACGCCCCATTTCACAGCTGAAATCCTTTTTGTTGCTCCAACTCCGATAATAGATCCTGTAATTGTATGAGTTGTACTCACCGGAATGCCAAAATGAGTTGCACCGAAAAGTGTAAGTGCTCCGGCAGTTTCAGCACAAAATCCCTCAAATGGTTTAAGCTTTGTGATTCTCTGTCCCATAGTTTTAACAATCCTCCATCCGCCGAATAATGTTCCAAGGGCAATTGCCGCATGACATGACAAAACGATCCATAGATCTATGGGAGCGTCTTTGGCAACCTGGTTTGTTGCTATCAGGGCAACCCATATAATTCCCATGGATTTCTGGGCATCATTCCCTCCATGACCAAGACTGAATGCAGATGCAGATAACAGCTGCAACCTGCGGAACCAACGGTCAACTCCAGATGGCGGGTGATTCTTTACTATATGAAGTACAATTACTGAGATGACATATGCCATTATCATACCCAAAACCGGTGCAACTACAATGAAAATAGCAATCTTGATTACTCCTGCGTAAATTACTGATCCTAATCCATGTCCGGCAATAGCAGCACCAACTAATCCCCCGACAAGCGTGTGCGAAGAACTCGATGGCAAACCCATCCGCCAGGTAATAAGATTCCAGATGACAGCAGCAGTTACAGCCGCAGCAATTAACTCAAGAGTTATAATTTCCGGATTGATAACACCTTTGCCGATAGTAGTAGCTACTTTGAGAGGGAAAACCAGAAACGCAATAAAATTGAAAGCCGCTGCAAGTCCAACAGCAGCTATTGGTGACAGGACTTTTGTCGAAACAACTGTAGCAATCGAATTAGCTGAATCGTGAAATCCGTTTATGAAATCAAAAATCAGAACAAGTGCAATAATAATGATGAGGAATGTCATATTGAAGTTAATTACAGCTCATTGCTTCTGATTCAAAAAAGTCCATTATTGCCAAATAAATAATCTTAATGGCAATGATCATTACCTTTATTAACGCAACGAAATTACTGACTCTGATCTTTATAATCAGGTTAATCCTGTTACGTTTTTGTTACAAATCAGGATTGATGCCGGATAGTTTTAAGAATAGTTAAGAACCGGCTGTGAGGGGCTATATTTAATTGATCACAATCGTATTTCCAACCCCAAGTTCAAAATAGTTGTCTCCAAAAGAATCTTTGAACATCTGGATCTGCTTATCTCCTGTACAGTGAGTTGCTCCGCATTTGACTACCCCCAGGGCTTTCATTTCAGAAATAATTGTATTCATCTCTTTATCAGACTTTTGCAATAGATGGAAACCTCCGAAAACCATGTAGATATTCTTGTTGAAATCTGACTTAATTTTGTTTAGCATCTTAACAATCCCGGGATGTGAACAACCGGTCATCACAACCAGTCCATTTCTGGTATCAAGAACAAGTGCCTGTTCAGCTATTTCAAAATCGAATTCACCTGAGGTATACAGATTTTCGCAGATTCTTGCCGGTTCTTTTACCAGTAACGGCTCAAGTCCTAAACCAGTCATCTCTTTCTTAAACTTATCTGAAAATGAATATGGTATTAATACCGGGATATCCTTCTTCATCTCCAAAAATGCAGGTATTCCTTCTGTATGATCACCATGTTCATGGGATATTACCAGATAGTCAACCTTTGAGGCGTTAAGTCCCATTTTTTTAAAGTTGGAAGCGAAGACATCAGGTTTTGTACCGGTGTCAAAAAGAATTGTCTTATCAAGACCTTCAACCATTATTGAGAAGCCCCAGTCTGCCTGTAATCCGTCTACATGGATATAATTGTCATATATCACACTTACAGTTACCGGTTGTTCAATCCCACTACCAGATGAAATCCCGGTAAGAGGTCCTTCAAGAAATTTATAGTTCTGCCCCTGAATCTGAACATTCAGAACCAGAAATACAAAGCTGAAAAGAAAAAATGTCCTTATCCCCGTTTTCATTTAAGTATATATTAAATAGTATAGCATGTTAATCCCCTTATTGTAATAGTCACTTGTAAAGGTAAAGGAATTTCTCCCGTTTTTCCGTAACGGAACCGATAACAGATGATATCCTCAGTCCTGCTGAGTGAAGGTCCGAAATCACGTCCCCGGCCTTGTTTTGTGGAACACACATCAGCAATCCGCCGGAAGTCTGGGCATCGAATGCGATCATTTTCAGGTTATAATCGAGGTCCGGTACAAACGAGGCATCCTTTTCAGCATATTCCAGATTTCTGAATGAAGCTCCAGGAATGCATCCCTGATCAACAAGTGAATAAGTTTTCCCGATTAACGGTACCCGCTTCATATTAAGCGTAACAGATACACTACTTGCCTTTGCCATCTTAAGAACATGACCTGCAAGACCAAAGCCTGTAATATCTGTTGCCCCAATGATACCATACTTTTTCATAACCTCTGCTCCTGATGCATTAAGAAGCTTCATAACGGCTTTTGCCTCAACCACGTCATCTTCAGAGGCTAATCCAAGACGCTGGCCGGCAAGGATAACTCCTGTCCCCAATGGCTTGGTAAGTATCAGAGCATCGCCTGGTCTTGCCCCGGCATTGGTAATGATCTTTCGGGGGTGAACATAACCGACAACTGCAAGTCCGTATTTCGGGGGAAAATCATCAATAGAGTGCCCGCCGATTATCCTTACTCCGGCTTCAGATGCCATGTCAGCTCCACCCCTGAGAATATCTATATATGCTTCGGCCGGCAGCTTTGAAGCCGGGAACATCATTATATTCAGGGCAATGACCGGTGTGCCTCCCATGGCATATACATCGCTGACGGAGTTGGCAGCTGCGATCTGTCCGAATTCATACGGATCGCTGCAAACAGGCGGGAAAAAATCGGTGGTGAAGACCAGGGCAAGATCGTCATTCACTTTATAGACACCCGCATCGTCGTGAGTATCAATGTCAACAAGAATATTCGGATCTTCAGGAAGAGGCAGGCATTTCAGTATCTCCTCAAGCTGTTTCGGAGGTATCTTTGCCGAACATCCGCCGCTCTCAACCATCTGAAGAAGATCTATCTTCATTGTCTTTATTCTCAGGGTTTTATAACATTCGGGGCTGATGCCATCGCCCGGGCTATCTCATACATATTGCTTAACGTGCCAATATGAACCTTCTCTTTAAGAGAATAAAAGTTGACACATGTTGCACATAACAGCATTTTAACTCCCATTTTTTCAATCTCCCTTAGGTTTTCAATCACAGCTGAATCATCTCTGCCAAGCATAACACCGCTGTTGTAAAAAACCATTTTTGCCGGTAAATGATCAAGATCCTTAATGGCTTTTATAAAATTAGCCATAAGCAGATTGCCAAGCTCATCATCTCCAACACCCATTTTATCAGAGGTAAATGCAATCACAAAATTACCCTGCGAAAAGTGGGGAATGTCTGTATTACAGTATTCTTCAGTCCTTTGTTGTGTTGTTTCAGCAGTTGTTTTTGTTATCGTAAGAGTCCAGACACCTTGTGTTTCGTTGACTGAATATTTTGTTTTATTGTCTAACAAAAAGCGGGTCAGGTTATTTAAGGATGTCTGATTATCTGTCAGGACCTGAAATGCCTCTCCTTTTTTTGCCTCATTCAGGGCTTTTTTTGTCGCTATTATCGGTGCCGGGCACTGCTGGCCCCTGGTGTCAATGGTTCGCATAATAGTTATGTTAAACGAATTGTAAAAGTACAAAAAAGAAGTTGAAGTGAGTTGAAGG
>CAYWEQ010000050.1:0-1500 GCA_964457185.1 uncultured Rikenellaceae bacterium | reverse complement strand
AACACAAAACAGACTCACCAGGTATCATTCTGTTGATTGTTCTTTATCCGGACTGATCTCAGCAAGCTTCTTAAGTATTATCCTGCCCCTGGCTATAACACCTGCAGAACCTTCTCCCTGGAGCATATTTATCGATGCGGCAAGTTCATTCACAAGTTCGGGATAGATCATAGCAAGCCTGTAAATGATCTCCATAGAGTAGGCTTTTATGGCGATGGCCGAAAATCCGGAGTTAAGAGCCCTGAAACAATGATCGGCCAGGATACCCTGGTGCCTCTGGCTTATCTTCCGGAGATCGGTCATGGATATTATTCTCAGGAATGACCGCCGGGTGCTTTCGTTATCTATCCTGCTCAACTCTTCAATGATTTTTGAAAGATGAGGATGGATCAGATCAGGATACTTATCACACACTTTAGAAAGGGTCCATGATGCACGGAATGCAAGCTTTCTGTCAGGGCTGTAGGAATAATCGAGCAGCTTCTGAAAGAGAACCGGATTCTCCCCTGCTGAAGCTGCCACCCATTCGGCTTCCTGCATGCTCATCATGCTGTTGATCATCTTCCGGAGATCTTTGTCAACCGTTGCTGACTGTTCGGTCTCGGCTGCTGTTTCCCTTTCAACTGCCTGATTACCATTTATTTCCATGTATCGTAGCGCAACAGTTATATCTGCTTCGCAGAAATCAACCGATCCAAGGTCCCCGGGAGAAACCCATCTAAAGTCCGCATGTTCCGACAGTACCGGCAATTCGTCAAGAGTATCACAGATAAAAGGGATGAGAGTAATCTCTTTATGACCATAATCATGCACAACCTGTTCTGCTTTACTGAAGATGATCACCTCCATGGAGAGTTCCTCCCTGATCTCGCGAATGATGCATTCTTCTTCAGTCTCACCGTCCCTCATCTTGCCTCCGGGAAATTCCCACTTAAAAGGGTGATCTGTCTTTTCACCCCTCTGTACGATGAGCACTTCGTTATCTTCATTTCTTATTATGGCACAGGTTACCTGGATCATAAAGTGTTATTGTATGAGATCTTCATAAAGCGGAATTACCAGCAGGTACTCGTACTTGTTCTTCTCCGGATCAAATTTGCATGCATAATGATACAATCCATTGGTGACAACAATATATGGCACCTTGAATTTCATATTATAAGTTGTGACCTGGTCAAATATTTTGTTCTCATCAATTTCAACGTCAGGTGATTTACACTCTACGATCAGGATGGGCTCTCCTCTTCTGTTGTGGACCAGAATATCTGTTCTTCTTCTTAAATCATTGAATTTAAACATGGTCTCTATGCCTATGAGGCCCGGAGGGTATTTCCCTTCATGGATGAGGTACTGTACAAAATTCTGCCTCACCCATTCCTCGGGAGTGAGTTTGACATACTTCCGCCTGATGGTGTCGAGGATCATTTTGATGCCGTCTTTCTCAATGATCCTGAATGAATATTCCGGCAGATTTAACTGTTTCAACTTTGTTTTGTACTT
>CAYWEQ010000049.1:0-15426 GCA_964457185.1 uncultured Rikenellaceae bacterium | reverse complement strand
ACCAGCGACCCCCTGATTATGAGTCAGGTGCTCTAACCATCTGAGCTATGGGCCCATTCTCGTTGCGTGTTGCAAGTTGCATGTTACAAGTTATCCGATCTTATAAGTGTATTGCCAACCTGCAACGTGCAACCTGTAACTTGCAACTGGTTTCCAAAACGGACTGCAATATTAATTATTTGTTGGTAATTATGCAAGAACCTGTTTAATAAACAAAGCCGGGCTATTCAATGCCTTTTATAACCTCCAGCAGAAGATTAATCACATTATTCACATTTTTATCGAAGACAGCCAGGACCTCCTCCCACGATACCGGTACCTCATCCTCCTTCCAGCTGTCATAATCGGTGCTCATGGCTATAACCGCATAGGGAATGCCAAGTTCATTTGCAAGAATCGCTTCGGGAGCAACCGACATATTGATTATGTCTGCTCCCCACATACGGAACATCTTCGATTCCGCCCTTGTTGAAAACCGTGGACCTTCAATTGTGATAACCGTTCCTTTCGGATGAATTTTTATTCCGGCATTTTCCGCCGATGAAACAATAAGATTACGCAATTTCTCATCAAAAGGATCCGCCATGGATGTATGCTTCATCTTCCCGGACTCAAACTCTTCAAAAAAGGTATGTATCCTGTGATGTGTGAAATCAATAAGCTGGTCGGGTATCACAAGATCACCCCGACCTATCTCCTCCCTGAGACTTCCGCATGCTGTTGTGGCAATGATATGCGTGCATCCGGCCTCTTTTAGGGCATAGATATTTGCACGGTTATTTACCTGTGAAGGGGGCACCGTATGATCCCATCCGTGCCTGGAAAGTATTATTACATTCTTATTGCTGATGATTCCGCTCAGCAAGGGAGAAGCCGGAGAGCCATATGGAGTATCGACAGAATATTTTTCCGGATTTTTGAGTATTTCCGGATTCTCAAGACCGGATCCGCCTATGATGCCTGTCCTGGTCATTTGTCTTTCCTGAGATAGGACATAAGAACATTGGCGGCTTCGTCCATATCATGGCCAAAGGTTAGGATGCCTGCCCTGTCTCCGGCCATGATGATTATCCTTTTTTCAAATACATCTGAATCATTGAAAAGGCGGAAAATATCCTTTGCCAGTCCGGTGGTTCCGTATTCCATTGATGGATTGGTCGTAGGCACATTGTAAATCAGCTCATTCCAAAGGTCTATACTGTGTACGTGAACCACAGCATTTGCTCCCGTATCAGCCAGGTAAATAGCCGCATGAGTAAGGGATTCTGATGAGGCTTTTAACGGTCCTATGCACTGAACAGCATTGTCGTCTATATTGAACGAGTTGACTTTAACATAATGCCCGGGTTCAAGCTCAGGTATTTCACCGGTCGCGGAACCCGTTATGATAAACTGATTTCCCCCCCTGATTCTCATGCTTATGTTTCCGAAACCCACTCCATTCTCATAAGCCCCGATAAGGTCCATGTTGTAAAGTATCTCCCTCCAGTAATTGATTATTTCATACTGTTCATCCGAAATAACGGGCCCGGACTGGCTCCAGTGACAGTTGAATTTTACTACCCCTTCCATTTTATTTGAATTTATCAGAAAACATCTTTTTGATATCTTTTTCCGAAGCTTTGCATATGCCTTTCTCTGTAATCAAACCGGTAATATATTTTGCCGGAGTTATGTCAAATCCATAATTTGCAGCGATGGTATTTTCCGGACAAATACGAACTGTTTTAATCTTTCCTTCATTAAGCCCCGAGACAGTCGTCACTTCTGCAGGATCGCGCTCCTCAACGGGGATCCCTGTCAGCCCGTCATCAACTCCGGGATCAAGGGACGATGATGGAAAAACAGAATAGAACGGTATCTTGTTATCGAACGCCGCCAGCGCTTTAAGATATGTTCCTATCTTATTTGCGACATCACCTTTGCCGGTAGTCCTGTCGCTTCCCACCATTACAATGTCAACCATGCCATGCTGCATGAGATGACCGCCGGTATTGTCTGTCACCAGGGTATGAGGCACTCCGGCCTGGCCAAGTTCCCAGGCAGTAAGTCTTGCTCCCTGGTTCAGGGGCCTGGTCTCGTCAACCCATACATGAACAGGAATACCTTTCTCATGGGCAAGATAAACCGGCGATGTGACAGTCCCGTAGTCAATACACGCCAGCCACCCGGCATTGCAATGAGTAAGGATATTCACAGGGCCTTTATCTTTCTTTCTGCTTATGGATTCAATGACCTTCAGCCCGTGAATGCCGATCTGCCTGCAGTTTTCCTCTTCCTTTTCACATATTTCAAGCGCTGCCTTACGGGCCGTGGAAGATAATGATTCCCCGTCCGTTATTCTTTCGAGCTTTTCCATTACATAATTAACTGCCCATGAAAGGTTAACTGCAGTAGGCCGGCATGATACAAGATATCGTGCGGCATTCCCGAGATGAAGACGCGGATTTGAGGCAGAAGTCATTTCAAGCGTTGCCAGGTAGATGCCGAATGCTCCTGCAGCGCCAATTACAGGAGCTCCCCTGATGGTCATATCTTTTATGGCATAAAAAACATCATCAACTGTGTGCAGTTCAATAATCTCGAAAAAAAACGGCAGCTTCTGCTGATCAATTGCCCTGACAACCCCGGAATCGGATTCATCCAGCCAGATACTCTTATAGTTTTTACCGCCTACCCGCATTTTAAAATCTTTCCGGTATCAAAATTACTCAAAATAAAAATTCAAACCAGAATGAAGACAGTTTATGTGAAACTGACCGTTTTTAGACTTCTCGACCATTTTATTCGAAAATTTTGAAGACAAATAATAATTTTTTAAATTTGTATTTGATAAAAACATTTTCTCTAAAAACTGAATATATGATTAATAAAGAGGAATTTAGAAGAAAGGTTATCATCACAGCAGGAGCAATATTCAGCCGTTACGGATATAAAAAAACAACGATGGATGAAATTGCAAAAGCTTTGAAAAAAGGTAAAAGTTCAATTTATTATTATTTTGAAAGCAAGGAGGAGATATTTGAGGCGGTTGTGCTATATGAAGCCAATATACTTAGGAATGAGCTTACTGCAGCAATCAAATCGGTTGAATCGCCCGTTGAAAAAATGAAGAATTATGTTTTTGTCAGGATGAAATCGTTCGAAAAACTCTCAAATTATTACAATGCCATTTTTGACAAGAACCTTGATCATTTTAATTTTATAGAAAACATACGTTCAAAGTATGACCGGGAAGAGCTGGCAATCCTCAGACTGATACTATATCACGGGGTAAGGAAGAAGATATTTAACGTAAAAAACAGCGAATACACGGCATTAGCTGTTCAAACGACACTGAAAGGGCTGGAAGTGCCTTTATTCTGGCAAAAGAAAGAAGTGAATATTGAAGATCGTCTTAACGCGATTCTCGATGTACTCTTCCATGGGATCCTGATGAAGTAGGATCACTTTTCCACATAGGATATTTTCTTTTTCTTAACACTGTAATACAGCCAGACACACCCCAGGATCACAAACGGGATGCTGAGCCATTGTCCCATGTTGAGATTCATCGATGCCTCAAATTCTACCTGATCCTCCTTCAGAAATTCAATAAAAAATCTTGAAGTGAATATGAGGATACATGTCAGGCTTATCAGGGTACCCTGGATATATGCTCCTTTCTTTCTCCAGTAAAGCCATAAGAGAAGCAGGAAGATTATCAGGTATGTAAGAGCTTCATATATCTGTGTAGGATGTTTTGGCGCATTCTCGCCATTCCTCAGGAAAACAAAGCCCCAGGGAAGGGTTGTTTCAACTCCGTAGATCTCTGAATTCATCAGGTTGCCCGTTCTTATGAAAAAACCCGAAAGTGCAACAACTATTGCAACCCGGTCAATCACCCAGGTGAAATCTTTTTTTGCATTTCTGGCAAAAAGCAATATAGATAATATTATACCTATTGCAGCTCCGTGGCTCGCAAGACCTCCATGCCAGATCTTCAGTATTTCACCCGGATGCGATAAATAAAAACCCGGCTCATAAAAAAGGCAATGTCCGAGCCTTGCGCCGACAATTGTGCCAATAGCCACATACACGGTAAGCTTGTCAAGAAGCGCATCGCTCAGATTTTCATTCTTAAAGATCCTGCCCAGTATTACATATCCGAACAGGAATGATGATGCGAAAAGCAATCCGTACCACCTTATTGCAAAGGATCCGATGCGGAATATTTCAGGATTGACGTCCCATGGAATTACAAGTAGATGCATAACCAGACCGTTATTATGATTTCCAAAGGTAAAAAAATTAAATTTCAGTATTCATCCGGCGATTGAATTACCTTCAGCTTTTATTTGAACTGCAGGAATTTTCAATAAAAAATATTTATGTTTGTATTTCACAAAATCCAGGGTATATTGATGAGGCGGAGCATATTCAGGCAAATACTTTCTGTCATTCTGGCCTATACCCTGATAGCCGGTTGTGCAAAAGTAAGCGCTCCTGCAGGCGGTCCCAGGGACAAGACACCACCTGTTATCGTCAGGAGCATTCCTGTAAACGGTTCAAAATTCTTTACCGGGAAGAAGTTTGAAATTACATTTAATGAATATGTCGTTCTCGATAAGATAAACGAGAAATTCATGGTTTCACCTCCTATGAAGAAGAAACCTGAAGTCTCCATCAAAGGGAAAAGTATAGTTGTAGAGTATGAAGATGAACTGAAAGACAGCACAACCTATTCCTTTAATTTTCAGGATGCCGTAAAGGACCTCAATGAAGGGAATGTCTATGATAATCTGCAATTTGTTTTTTCCACCGGTCCCGAAATTGACTCTCTCTCGGTAACGGGCAATGTACTTAATGCATTTGTGCTCGATGTTCCTGATAATCCTTTGATCCTTCTTTACAGGGACCTCTCTCCGTCAGCAGTTAAGGAATCTCTTCCTGATTATATTTCAAGATCAGATAAGAACGGATATTTCAGGATTAATAACATCAGGGAGGGGAAATATCGCCTGTATGCACTGAAGGACCAGGATAACAGTATGAATTTCAATCTGCGGGATGAAGAGATGGCTTTTCTGAATGAACCTGTCGAAGTCTCTCCGTCAAAGAACTATTTTCCTGTCATAAAAGACACCGTCAGAGTGAAAAAGCCCCCTGGAAAAACTGCTGATACTGCAGTTCTTAAAGGAGATTATAAGCTTATTCTTTTCCGGCACGAAAAAAAAATAAACTATCTCGCCTCTTCAACAAGAAGTATGCCCTACCTGCTTACCTATGAACTTGCTCTGCCACCGGGCGACCGTGTTTTTGATTTTTCAATTCCCGGTGTTCCTGAAAATTCATACTTTGTGGAAAAGAGCAAAAATAATGATACACTGCATGTATGGCTGACTGACAGCACATTGTATTCCACACAACTGATCAACACAATCATCACATATCCCTATACCGATACAACAGGAGTGATAATCAGCAGGGAGGACACGATTGCAATGCGATTCCTGGCCCCCCGTTCGGTGAGAACAAGAGTTAAGCCGACCCCGTATACCGTCAAATCAAACCTTTCCGGGACCCCGCTGAGGCCCGGCGAAAAAATTGTATTCAATTCCCCGACACCATTGAAACCGCCAGATACATCGAAGATAAGGATCTATGAGCTGAAAGGAACTGAAAAAATAACTGTTCCGTACAGCTTTGTCAGGGATACTGCAAATTCCTGCAGGATCATTATGAATGTTGACCTTGCCCAGGGGAAACAATATCTTTATATTGCTGATTCCGCTGCTTTTGGAAATATATATGGAGAATATTCAGATTCAACAGGGAATAAGATTTCATTGAGGGAAGAAAAATCCTTCGGAAAACTTATCCTGAACCTCAAAGGATATGAAGGCAGCAGGATAATTCAGCTTCTCGATAAAAATGAAAAGATGGTAAGAGAAACAATAATGAGCAGCGATGGCAAGACAGAATTTCCCCTGCTTGATAAAGGATTATACAGGGTCAGGGTGATATATGATTTCAATAATGACGGAAAATGGACAACCGGTAACTTTAATTTCGGGCTCCAGCCGGAACCGGTTTTGTTTTATCCCCGGGAGATCGAAATAAAGGAAGACTGGGTCGTTGATCAGGACTGGGACATAAGTGCCCGGAATGCTAAAAAGCTCAAAAACATACCCCGGCCAACCCCGGGCAGATAGAAATAAATACATTAATAATTAAAAACTTATAAAAATGAAAAATGTAGTTGCAGGTGTTGACATAGGCGGAACAAATACAAGGTTCGGCCTTGTTGATGAAAAAGGCAAAGTGTTGTCTGAAAACAATTTCAAGACCACAGATTATCCGAAGATCAATGATTTTGTCCAGGCCCTCGTTGCCGGAATTAAGAAACTGGTGGCGGCAAACAAAGAGTATAAGCTGCTGGGAATAGGAATAGGAGCTCCGGATGCCAATTATCACAGAGGAACTATTGAACATGCACCAAATCTTGCATGGAAAGGAATTGTACCCCTGGCTGATCTGATCAAAAAGAAGATCAATGTGCCGGTAGTTGTTACAAATGATGCCAATGCTGCAGCAATGGGAGAGATGATCTTTGGTGTTGCAAAGAAAATGAAGGATTTTATTGTCCTGACACTTGGCACCGGACTGGGAAGCGGAATTGTAATCGACGGCAAAATGGTTTACGGACACACCGGTTTCGCAGGAGAACTCGGACACATGACAGTTGTTCCGGAAGGAAGGGTATGCGGCTGCGGACGAAAAGGGTGTTTTGAAGCCTATGCTTCAGCCACAGGTCTTGTACGCACAGTGATTGAGCTTATGAGCGAGATGAGAGATGAGAGCCCGCTGAGGGACATTCCGACATCAAAGCTTTCATCAAAGAAAATTGCCGAGGCAGCAGCCAGGAAGGATCCGATTGCTGTTAAGGCAATGAACAAAACAGCCGCAATACTCGGATTCGGGATTATAAACTCAATAGTATTCTCAAGTCCCGAGGCCATAATCCTGTTTGGAGGACTGGCAAACGCCGGAGAAATGCTTTTTGCCCCTACAAGAAAGTATCTCAAGGAGAACAACTATGTGCTGATGAAAGACACTGTTAAGATACTTGCCTCTGGTATTCCGGAAAGCAAAGGCGCGGTCATGGGTTCTGCCGCCCTTATCTGGAACGAACTGAAGAAGTAATATATAACAAACCATGAAGGTCCTGGAAGTCAGCAAAACAGGATTCGTAACACCTTATCCGGACCTGAGCGAGATTTCTGAAAAGCTTGATAATCTGAAAACCAGGGCTTCCGCAGGAGAAGTCAACTGGGAAAACTTTCCGTACAGGCCGGAAGTGACGTTTTCAATGGGATATACTGAAAATGAGCTTCTGCTTAAATATTATATAACTGAATATTTTTTCAAGGCGGAAAAGACTCAAACAAATGACCCGGTTTACGAGGATTCCTGTGTCGAATTCTTTGTATCACCAGGTGATGACGGGATATATTATAACCTTGAATTTAACGGAATCGGCACATGCCTGATGGGAGCAGGAAAGGACAGGAAGAACAGAACCAGGATCAACCCCCGGGTTGTTGAATCAATAAGAAGAATAACCTCCATGGGAAAAGAGCCGGTCAAAGAAAAAAAAGGAAGATTCTGCTGGACCATTGCAATAGCTATGCCTTTTAATATTTTTCTGCATCATGAGATCAGGGATTTGAAGGGAAAAAACTTCAGGGCTAACTTTTACAAGTGCGGTGATAAGCTGCAAGTTCCGCATTATGTTACATGGAATCCTGTTACCACAGAAAAACCGGATTTTCATCAACCGTCATTTTTCGGTTTACTGAAATTTGTTTAATTCCATGAAAAATCAGCGGACGGGTTTTTTTTTGATTAGTTAATGGTATATTTACATGCATAAAGGACTTAATCAGAAAGAAATGGCTAAAAGGAGGCTCGCTGTCGGGATTGATATCGGAGGGACAAATACGGTTTTTGGTTTTGTCGACAGGGAAGGCAATATTATTGCAGAGGGCAGGATGACTACCTGCAATTATGAAAAAGCGGAAGGGTATGTTGCTGCGCTGTACGACAAAATAATAACAACCGGGAAAGAGATAAAGCAGGGATTTGATTTGCAGGGATTCGGGATAGGAGCCCCGATGGGGAATATTAACAAAGGAACAATAGAATATTCAGCAGCACTGCCGTGGAAAGGCATAATACCTCTTTCAGATATTTTTCACACACATACCGGCCTGCCGGTAATTGTCACCAATGACGCCAATGCTGCAGCAGTAGGGGAAATGATCTATGGCGGGGCAAAGAAGATGAGGAATTTTGTTGTGATAACCCTTGGTACAGGACTTGGCAGCGGCTTTGTTGTGGATGGCAGGCTTATGTACGGACATGGCGGTTTTGCAGGTGAATTAGGGCATACGCCAATCCGCATGGAACCTTCTGAACGGGAATGCGGATGCGGAAAGAAAGGATGTCTTGAAACATATGTATCAGCAACAGGACTTAAGAGGACTTTTATCAAGATTTTGGCCGACAGTCGTCAGCCGAATGAATTCAGAAAACTAAGTTTTGATGAGATCGATGCCGAAAAGATCTTCAAAGCAGCAAAAAAAGGCGATAAGCTTGCAATCAAAGCCTTTGAGCATACGGGGAAAATACTTGGATATAAACTTGCAGACGTCGTATCCCACACTGAACCGGAAGCAATTTTCCTGTTCGGAGGACTGGCGATGGCTAAAGATCTTATATTCAAGCCGGCAAAAAAATACATGGAGGAATATCTGTTAGGCATTTACAGCAATAAGGTCAAACTGCTTCCTTCAAAACTGAAGGCCAGGAACGCTGCTGTTCTTGGCGCAAGTTCCCTTGTATGGTCTAAAATTGAATTGCAATGATAATCTTAATAGCAAAACAGATGGCAAACTTCAGCGAAATATTGAATCATATCCTTGGTGTCATCTTTATAATCATAGTTTTTTCACTTGCCTATGCTTACCTGAAGCCTCATCAGCTTCATAAACGACGCCTTGTATCAACACTACTGCTCAAGATCAGCTATCTGTTCTATCTGCTTGTGCTTTTGATCGTTGTTTACTTTTCGGCACTGGTGAAGGGAGGACTTGAAGAAGTTTTCTTCGGAATAGAGTTTTTTGCATTTCTGGTGGTTTTGTTTGTTCCCACAATAGGAATCCTGGCGCGAAAACTGGGGCATTTCGCTAAAAAACGCGAAGGCTACAACTATTTTTTTACCGTGGTAAACATCCTTGCAACCCTTGTGATACTGATAATGTTCTTTATATAAAGGCACAGCCTCCAACCCCTTTTATCTAAAAAGGGGTGTTTATTCCGGGTATAATTGTTTTCCAAGTCGTAACTTTGATGATATTATTAACTTAAAACCAGAATTTATGATCAAGGAACGTTTAATTGGTTATATAGAACAAAGCATAAGGCAAAACTGGTCAATAGAGGCTTTGTCGAACTATAAGGAACAGGGCCTGACCTATAAACAGATAGCTGAACATATTCTGAGATTCCATATCTTTTTCAGGGAGGCAGGTGTAAATGAAGGTGATAAAATTGCCCTTGTCGGCAGAAACTCTGCAAACTGGTGTATCGTCTATCTTGCCACAGTAACCTATGGTGCTGTAACCGTACCAATTCTTCCCGATTTCAAACCGGACGACCTGATAAACCTGATTAACCACTCCGATGCACAGCTTCTCATTATTGATGACAAGATATGTGAAATCCTGGATTGTACCAGAATACCAGAATTAACCGGCGTTATTTCCCTCGATACCTTTAAAATTATAAATTCAGGTAACGACAGGATCAAGGGAGCCTGGTCGGGACTTGATGAAAAATATTCAAAAGCATACCCTGACCTGAAACCGGAAGACATAAAATTCTCTGATATTACAAACGACAAGCTTGCAGTGATAAGTTATACTGGAGGAACCACCGGGTTTTCCAAGGGGGTTATGATAACACATAACAGCCTTGCAGCCAATGTAAGATATGCGCAGAATAATATGCCGCTTAATCCGGGTGATCCTCTTGTTTCATTTTTGCCTCTTGCGCACACATACGGCTGCGCATTCGAATTCCTGTTTCCCTTTACCTACGGGTGTCATATCACAATACTCTCCAAAACACCGTCGCCCGCAATTATAGTTCAGGCTTTCAAGGAGATACGACCAAAGCTTATTCTTTCGGTTCCGCTTGTAATTGAGAAAATATTCAAAAAACAGCTTCTGCCCGTTATAACCAAACCCCACATGAAGATCCTGCTGTCAATACCGGGGATCAACAAGATCCTTCACAAGACGATCAGGGAAAAGCTGACAGATACATTCGGCGGAAGATTTAACGTGATAGTCATCGGCGGAGCTCCTTTCAATCCCGAAGCTGAAGCATTCTTCCGGAAGATAGGATTCAGGTTTACAGTCGGTTACGGAATGACAGAATGCGGACCTCTTATCAGTTATGCCTCATGGGATACAACAAAGCTTGGAGCCTCAGGCCGTCCTGTTGATACCCTGGAAGTTACTATCGATTCTCCTGATCCTCAGAATGAGATAGGAGAAATAATACTGCGTGGAGAAAACGTGATGCTGGGATATTATAAAAATGAAAAAGCAACAAAAGATATAATTGATGAGAACGGCTGGATGCATACCGGTGATCTGGGAGTAATGGATAAAGAGGGTAATATATTCATCAAGGGAAGAAGCAAAGCGATGATCCTCGGACCTTCAGGGAAAAACATCTTCCCCGAAGAAATTGAAGCCGTATTGAACAATATGGATTATATTGCAGAATCACTGGTCATTTCTGAAGATAATAAGCTCATAGCATTGATTTATCCGGACTATGAAGTGATAAAAAGAGATAATATCTCTGAAGAGCAGCTTGCTAAGATCCTTGAAGAAACCAGGAAATCGATTAATGATCGGATCCCTGAATTTATGGCTGTAAGCAAGTTCAGGATTCATCCTGAAGAGTTTGCAAAAACCCCGAAGAGAAGTATCAGGAGATTCTTATATATTAAAGAATGACCCCCCAACCCCCCTGGAGGGGGGTCGGTTATCGGAGGTTGAATATGAAATTATATGCAGTGATAGTTGCTGGAGGAACCGGCAAACGGATGCACGCTGAAGTCCCCAAACAGTACCTGGAGCTTGCCGGGAAACCTGTATTGATGCATACCCTTGAAAGATTCAAGGCGTTTGATGATAGTATCGAAATAATAACAGTCCTTCCGGAAAACCAGCTCAGATACTGGGGTGAACTTCAGAGAAAATACTCGTTTAACATACCTCATACTCTGGTAAAAGGAGGCAAAGCCCGTTTCTTTTCTGTCAGGAACGGACTGAAATTTGTTGAGGTTCCCGGACTGGTTGCAATACATGACGGTGTAAGGCCTTTTGTATCTGTTGATACAATTAAAAGATGTTTCGAAACTGCAGAAAAACACGGTAATGCAATACCGGTAATTTCTCCATCGGATACATTAAGAATGGTAAATGATGAAGGCAGCAAACCTATTAACAGGCTGCTGGTAAAACAGGTACAGACACCGCAGGTATTTGATGCAGCGCTTATCAAAAAAGCATATCTTCAGGAGTATATGCCCGAATTCACAGATGATGCATCGGTCCTTGAAAAGACAGGAATAAAAATCAATCTTGTCGACGGGAACAGGGAAAATATTAAGATCACAAATCCTGAAGACCTGGTGATTTCAAAAGCCCTCCTGCCTGTTGTTTCATAAACTAAAAACAGAATCATTATGAGAGCAAGGACATTTCTATTTATTGCATTGATGCTTGTATTAGCAGGCTGTGCCGAATTATTTAATGTACTTCAGTCGTCTGTCGGAACTTCGCTGCCCCTTACAGAAGCTGAGGTAGTAAGCGGCCTTAAGGAAGCCCTTTCAACAGGTGCAAAAAATGCTGCGCAAAAGCTGGCCATTGAAAACGGCTATTATGGAGATGCAGCACTGAAAATACTGCTTCCCGATGAAGCTGATATAATAGTGGATAATATTTCCAGGATTCCCGGCGGCGACCAGCTTCTTGAAGACGTTATAATCAGAATAAACAGAGCAGCAGAGGATGCTGCAAAGGAAGTTGCCCCGATTTTTGTAAACAGCGTCACGCAGATGACCATTCAGGATGCTTTCGGGATCCTCAACGGCGCCGACAATGCAGCTACAACATATTTGAAAAACACTACCTACAACGAACTTTATAATCTGTACAAGCCTAAAATACAGGCCTCTACAGAAAAGAAGATAGTCGGCAATATTTCCACAAAAAACTCATGGGAAACACTTACGACGAAATGGAATACAGTGGCAAATTCAATTGCCGGAAAAATGGGAAACCTGAAGCCGGTAAATACGGATCTTGATGATTTTCTTACAAACAAGGCATTATCAGGTGTATTTTTAAAGGTTGAAGAAGAAGAGCTGAAAATAAGAAAAGAAGTATCCGCAAGGATTACTCCGCTCCTTCAGAGAGTCTTCGGTAGCCTTGATAAAAAAGCAGCAAACTGAATAGAAAACTAAATCATGCTGGAAAAAAGCATTCTGGATTTTCATGGGCTTGAAGTCAGAGTTACGGATTATGCCACAGAAGGGATCCTGGACATCCTGAATCATGCTGTCCAGGGATCTGAAGGGGGAATAAGGTTTTCCCTGCAGAACATTGCTTCACGCATTTCAGCATACAAAGACCAGATAAGGTTTGTTTCCCTTTACAGGAAAAATAAAATCACGGGAACCGTTGGCGCCTGCTTCAGGATCTCGGGCCAGGGAGCGTTGCGATATCCGTCAACTCATATAAGGTACCTTGCCTTTCAGTCAACATACCAGAGCGACATAAACTGGAGAAAACGGGAAAAAGCTGTAATAAAGCCGGAATCGGATGATTCATTCAAGCAAAGAACGCTCGAAATTTTCAGCAAACCCCATATCCTTGATCTGCCAGATGTTTTCGAGAAAGACAAACATATTATGTATGCCTTTATTGAAAGCATGAATGAAAGATCGAAAAACCTGGTTCACCAGGCAGGATATGAATATATACGATCATTTCTCACGGTTGCCTTCAGCCGCTTTTCCCCGAAACCCGACATACGTGTTACAAAACTGGCAAATGAAGAAAAAGCGGTGATGAACGATATGCTGAAGGATTATTACCGGGATTATTCTTTCTTTTCCACTGATTATGCTTTTTACGGAGACAGGTATTATGTGCTGAAGGAAAACAACGAGATAATTGCAGGTGTATGTGCTATTCCAACTTCATATAAAGTATACGATATTCCGGGTGTTTGGGGATGGGTGATGATGAAAGTGCTTCCTGAAGCCCCTTATTTCAGAAGGTTGTTCAAACCCGGTGAATTCAGGTATCTTGTTTTTGACGCTATTTACTGTAGAAAAGGATATGAGCCCCTCCTTGCTGATCTGTTTGAATCGGCCTGTGCCGCAGAAGGATTCAATACAGGGCTTACATGGCTTGATGACAGGAGTGAGCTTTATGACAAGATGCGTACTGAAGTAAAGATGGGAGCTCTGAACAGGATGCTTAATGCAAAACCGGGACTTGTCTATACAAAGTTCATAAATCTTACAGAAGAGGAAAAGGAACGTTTTTATGATGCTCCGGCATATGTTTCGGGATTTGACTTCTCGTAAAGAGATAATATAGGATTTTTATTATTTTTATAGCATTATTGGGTTGTTAGCTCAGTTGGTTTAGAGCATTACCTTGACAGGGTAGGGGTCACCGGTTCGAATCCAGTACAACCCACAACAGACCTCCGATGAAAACCGGAGGTTTCTTTTTAAATTCCTCCCCTGCACCCATTAATTTGCTGTGTCATTCCGAGCGCTTCGGTCACCATAGCTTTAGCGAAGGTGGCCAGCGAGGAATCTCCCCAGCTTTAAACCAATCTTTATCACTTTACCCTTAAAAAATCATAATAAGCCGGTTTTATAACATCAACAAAATCAGACATATATAAAAATTCGACTATTTACATAGTCATTTTTCTTAAAAAATATTTGCATGACTATAAAAATAGTCGTAGCTTTGTAATGATGGATTGATAATAACGGCAACCGGCTGCAGGCTACCGGCGGCAGGAAGAAAAACAATTATTTAACACCTGACGCCTGCTTAACCCGCCGAAGGTTTACCAGAGGCGGGACGCCCGACACCTGAAGCCATTGATTAAATATTGAACATTATGCAGTTAACAAAGGCAGAAGAACAGGTAATGCAGATTCTGTGGGAGATGGAGGAGGGACTTGTCAAGGATATCCGTGACAGGTTCAAAGATCCAAAACCTGCAAGAAACACCGTTTCAACAGTAGTACGCGTACTGGAGAAAAAAGGATTTGTAGGCCACAAGGCTTACAGCAATGTACACAACTATTTCCCGCTTGTTACGAAAAGCGAATACTCAAAGAGACAGCTTTTCGGACTTATGGAGAGTTATTTTGACAATTCTTTTCCTGCAATGGCATCATTCTTTGCGAAGGAAAAAGATCTTTCAATCAAGGAACTTGATGAGCTTCTTGATGATACGAGAAAAGAACTGAAAAGAAATAAAAAGAAAAAATAATGGAAACCTTCGGTATCTATCTCCTTAAGTCCATTTTATGGCTTACAGGCTTTGCACTGGTTTACCTCCTTTTCCTCAGGAGTGAACGGTTTTTTCAGCTTAAAAGAGCCTATCTGCTGACAGGCATTCTTGTTTCAGTGATTTTCCCTGTCATTTCGATTCATTACCAGGTTGAGGTACCTGCACCTGCAGTACCTGAAATTAACGTGGCAGATTATACAATAACATCAAATGCAGCAATTCCTGTTGCTGTTCAGGGAAAACCATTTAATTACAGCTTTATTTTACTCTCTCTTTATGTTTCAGGGATATTATTCCTGGGATACAGAATAATACAGCATATATTATTAATACAAAAAGCATTAAATAAAGCAACCATTAATAGTATTGGATCCGCCCGACTGATCCGGATATCTTCATTTCCTGCTTCATTCTCATTTTTTAATTATGTTTTCATCAATCCATCGGTAGATGAAGCAGAAGTAAGGGAGATCATGAATCATGAGCTCGTTCATGTAAACCAGAAGCACTGGCTGGATCTTTTACTTATTGAGATGCTTCGTTTATTTCAATGGGTAAATCCCTTTGTATGGATTTATACCGGTTTTATCAGGCTGAACAATGAATACCTGGCGGATTCACTGGCGCTGCAGCGCTCAGAGAATCCATCCAACTACAAAGCTGCTCTCATGAACCAGCTTTTCAGGTCGCCGGTCATCAGCCTGTCGAATTCATTCAATTATTCACTTAACAAAAAACGATTTGACATGATGA
>CAYWEQ010000048.1:12747-16230 GCA_964457185.1 uncultured Rikenellaceae bacterium | reverse complement strand
GACCACACGACTTAATACAGTATCCTTACCCTTATAGTATGCTCTATATTCTTCAGGTCTTTTAACACTGTTGAATCCAGCTCACTGTCAGTTTCGATAATGACATACCCGATATCGGGATCGGTCTGCAGGTATTCTGCCGATATATTAATTCCCCTGGACGAAAAAAAGTCATTTACTTCGCGAAGTACTCCCGGAACATTCTTATGGATATGCAGGAACCTCTGATTTGAATTATTTGGCGGGAGGGCTATCTCAACAAAGTTCACTGCCCCGATTGTTGAACCGGTGTCACTGTATTTTACCAGCTTTTCAGCCACCTCCGTGCCGATATTGGCCTGTGCCTCCAGGGTGCTTCCGCCAATATGGGGTGTAAGGATCACATTGTTGAATTCCTGGAGCTCACTCACAAAGGGTTCCCCATTGGAAGCCGGCTCACCGGGGAATACATCAGCCGCCACTCCCGACAGATGCTTAATTCTTAATGCTTCTGCAACTGCCCTGTAATCAACAACATCCCCGCGTGATGCATTAATAATGCAGGCATTCTTTTTCATAAGAGCAACCTGTTCCACAGAGATCATATTCCTTGTAAGTTCGGTTGACGGAACATGCAGGGTTACCGTGTCGGAGATCTTTAATAGGTCATTCAGGGTGGCAACTGGCCTGGCATTGCCAAGACTCAGCTTCTTCTCGATATCATAATAGAATACATTCATTCCCAGGTTCTCGGCAAGTATTGATACCTGTGAGCCGATATGACCGTATCCTATTATTCCAAGGTTTTTACCTCTTATCTCCACCGAGTTCCTGACCGACTTCTGCCATATCCTGTTGTGGGCAAGGGCATTCTTTTCAGGGATGCCTCTCATCAGCATTATACATTCGGCAATGACCAGTTCGGCCACCGACCGGGTATTTGAGAACGGTGCATTGAAGACAGGTATGCCCAGCATCTTGGCGTCCTGTGTATCCACCTGGTTTGTTCCGATGCTGAAACAACCGATTGTAAAGAGCCTGGGGGCTTTATGCAGCAGGTCACTCCGAAGTTCTGTCCTGCTTCTTATCCCAACAATATGAGCCTGCTGAAGTTTTTCTTCCAGTTCACGGCCTGAAAGCGCTTCATTATGGTATTCAATGTCACTGTAGCCATTCTCTTTAAAACACCGGATGGCATTCTCGTGGATGCCTTCCAGTAAAAGAACCTTGATCCTGCTTTTGTCGAGAGAATACTTTTTCATCTTGAGGTTGAGGCATTATTGAAGATGCAAATTTAACAGGAGATTGGAAAGTTGATGCATAAAGGGTAAAAAAAGATGTCTTGGCCTCCCGCGTTCGAGAGATCGCTGTTTTGTTACCTTAAAAACGGAGTTCCGCGTCAGAGGAACGACAGACAAAGTGAAGCCCGGACAACGAAGTGTCAGGACTTACATAAACTTCTCCCGTTTCTGCAAATTAAACAGTGCTGCAAGCAGGAAAAGTATCGATCCGGTGATGAGTATGATCCTGTTCTTGAACATGATTAAAGCCCAGGTAGTTTCATTTACATTATAAGCCGGAGAAAAAGGATTAAGAAAGACATTCCACTGGCTTTTGTAGAGCGGATCCGACAGGATCAGGAAGAAAAGGCCGAAAATTATCATTACAACAGCCGTTCCGTTCCCGTTCCTAATAAATGTTGAGAGCATGAAAGACATCATCCCCAGGAAAAGAACAGGGATCATGACCTGTGTGGTCATTCTGAGAATTGAGAATTTCACTATAAGCACTGAAGAGAGAAACGTGAAAACGAGCATTATCAGGTAAGCGATTACGAATATCAGGATGATCCTGACAAACCACACTTTATAACGGTAATTCGGTATCCCGAAAAGGATCTCGATTGTCCTGGCATCCTGGTCGTTCTGGACACCGAAGACGGAAGGATAAAAGACAAGAAGTATCCCTGAGAAAAGGAAAACTCCATACAGATCCTGCATCCTGGAAACATCTTCTGAAAAAACATAAATAACCGAAAGGCCCAGGTAAAAGAGTACCGAGCCTGCAAGAAACCAGATGAATTTATTCGCGAAGATTATCCTCAGGTTATAGAGGATCATCTTCTGAACCAATATGAAATAATTATATAATGTGTTGGTTTTCATTATTTTCCTTTTTTCTTAACAGCCACAAATATGCATCTTCCAGGTTTGGTGTGGCGGCTACGGCATTTTCCCATGGCTTTGTCTCTGAAATGACCCTCACCCTTACATTTTCGCCTTCCGACATATGATGCACCACAAGATGTTCCTCAACGAATTTTCCGAAATTCTCTTCCGGCATGCTGAACTGCCATACATGTCCTTCGGCTTTTCTTGTCATATCAATCGGTTTGCCCAGGTATTTCAGTTTGCCTTTGTTAAGCACGGCAACCTTATTGCAGGAGCTCGAGATATCCTCAATGATATGTGTTGAAAATATAACAATGCGTTCCCGGCTCAGTTCAACAAGCAGGTTCCTGAATCTTATTCTTTCCCTGGGATCCAGCCCCGCTGTGGGTTCATCCACCACAAGTATCCGGGGAAGATGCAAAAGTATCAGAGCAATGCCCATCCTCTGCTTCATCCCGCCTGAATATGATCCGATCTTCTCATGCCTCCGCTCTTCCATATGAACAGCTTTGAGAACATAAGTAACTCTTTCATCCCTGGTTTTACTATCGATTAAATTCTTCAGCATAGCCTGGTAATGAAGGTATTCGTGTGCGGTCATATTCTCATAGCTTCCGAATTCCTGAGGCAGGTAGCCTATCAATCCCTGCAGCTCCTCACGTTTTTTCTGTGTGTCAAGACCATTTATCCAGACCTTTCCGTAACTCTGTTCAAGGATCCCGCAGATGATCCTCATAAGTGTGGTTTTCCCTGCACCGTTTGGTCCCAGCAGTCCGAACATCCCATTACCAATGTCTAATGAGACACAGCTCAGGGCTTTGAAAGGTTTCTTCTTTTTCCCGATAAGGGGGACTGCGGCAACAATTTTATAGACAGTCTTTCTCAAGCCTTTAAACCTGCCTTCAAGCCTGTAGATATCGATGTTCTCGGTGCTCAGCTTCTGTCCGGTTTTATAGATGAATAAAGCCAGGAACCAGATAAATCCGAGGATAAGCACTACGGCAATATTATCCCATTTAAACTGGAAGAGAACAAGGTTGAGGAGCGGAACGATCCAGAAAACAATAAAGTCAATTACGGGGATCATTTTTTTCAGAAGCCTGTTTTTACCTCCGGCAGTCAGGTTGGTGAAAAGCTCCCTGAACTGGTTCCATGCCGCCGAGAGGAAAAACCATGCGGCGATGCTGAAAATGAAGATCCAGAATCCCTTTTTAAGATAGAAATATGTGAAATAGACCATAAAGATAAACAAAGGCAGCTGCCATGCAACCCTGGTCATATCCTTCCACTTTCTGAAATGCTGTTTAAGTCCGAGCCTTATCCTTATCCTTTC
>CAYWEQ010000048.1:0-12647 GCA_964457185.1 uncultured Rikenellaceae bacterium | reverse complement strand
TCAAGAAGATCTTTTGATGACTTAATTTCATCAGTGAAATTATAGGTTACAGTCACCTGCTTTTCCTGGTTTTCCCTGTGGATATTTCCCATCCCGTATGCAAAAATTATGTTCGCCAGCTCTTCCATTTCCATCACGGCCCCTGATGCATTGCTCACTTCAAGATGCTTCAGATCATCAATTGTCTTATCTGCATTCTTATTTTTCAGTGTGTCTTCATCAGCGTACTTGATTATTATATCGTAGCTGTCGGTTCCCTGCCTGAATGTTGATTCAGAAGAGTATTCCCTTCCGAAAGTCATAAGTGCGGCTGAAAGGTTCATAAGTGTGATGTCGTTCCTTCCGATGTAATCCATGTCAAAATGGAGCTGAACCTCAGGCTTATTGTCCTGTACATTGAGGCTTACCCTGTCAACGGTTGACAGGTTGTCAACATAGGTCCGGATGTCATCGGCAAGGTTTTTCATCTGTTCAAAATCCTCTCCCTTTATGATCACGCTTTCTGTTTCCGTTCCGAGCCCCAGCATTCTCATAAACCCGGATCCGGGATTTATGGTTTCACCCTCAGCGTCTCCTCCTGTAAATCCGCCGCTTGTAGATATTTCATCCATGCTAATCTCGGCAGAGGAGATATTTTTAGTTTTTTCCGAGATGTCATTTTTTATTTCCGGGAGGCTCCTTTTGCTTGTTTTGTCCCAGTCTTCAGGGAGATTGATAGTCACGGTAGCTCTCTCTTCCTCGATACGGCTCACAATATCTTCCTTCTCGGGCAGCGGGGCAAGCCGTGATTCAATTTCAGCAACAACTGCATCAGTTTTCTCAAGTGTTGATCCGGCCGGCATTCTGACACTTAATCTGAAATCCGGGGTGTTTATTTCCTGCGGATTGCTCAGGCTTAATGTAAGGCTTATCAGAAGGGCGGTAAAAAACACTACCAGTGTCCCTATTATTGTTGAAGCAGGATTTCTTATACTTGCCTTAAGCACAAGATGATATGCCTGGATCAGCCTGTCATGGATTGAAAGTTTCTTGAATATATCTGATCTCTTCTCCGATTTTCCGGAAAGCAGAAAATATGTAGCCATAGGGATAAAAAGAAGCGCTACAGAAAGCGAAACAAGCAGAGTTGAGATAATTGATACGCCAATATTTTTCCCGATAATCTTTATGAGGAAGTTTGTTGTGAAAATGAACGGAAAAAATACCACGATGGTCGTTAGAGTGGATGCGAAAATAGCTCTCCACACTTCTCTGGTACCTTGTTTTACAGATGTTTCATAATCCTTACCTGTGCCCGCAAGCCTGTAGATATTCTCGAGCACCACAACTGAATTATCGACCAGCATACCCACAGCGAGAGCAATCCCGACAAGAGTCAGGCTGTTGATCGTTATATCGGACGCATAAAAGAAATTAAATGCGGCATATACTGAAATGGGAATGGAAACTGCTATAATTGTCACAAGCCGGAAATTCCTGAGAAAGAACCAGAGTATAAGAACTGCCAGAATTGCACCGGTGATGGCAAGGTTGATGATCTGGTTTATATTCTTTTCCATTGTCTCGGCGCTATTGTACTGCACAGCTATTTCTACCCCTGCGGGAGCAAGCTCCCTGTTGAAAGAATTCACCTGGTCAATGGCATCATGTGAAAGCTTTATCAGATTAGCCTGGTTATCATTTACAAGATTCATGGTAACGGCATCCATCCCGTTGACCCTGCTGTAGGATGTCTGCTCCTTCACACCATAAAATATTTCGGCAATGTCACGAAGAAGGACAGGTCCTTCCTGCCTGACAATTATGCTGCCAATTTCCTTTACATCGGTATATTCGGATGTGATATTCACAAACAGCTCATTATTGCCGTCCACAACCTTGCCGGCAAAAGTCTTCTCCCTGCCGTTGTTGTTCAGCAGTGTCCTTATATGCCCCATGGTGATACCCAGGGCCTTGCATGCTTTTTCGTTAAGGCGGATCTCAATCGAATTCTCCTGGCCTCCGTAAACCTGCACTCCCGCAATACCATCAATATTCTCAAATCTTGGCTTGATATCCCTGTCCGTTATGTTCCTGATCCTGTCGACACCGCCTTCACCCCTGACCTCAAGTGACATGAACTGATTCGTCAGCTCCTCGAAATCGATCTTTATCACATTGATGATGAATTCTTCAGGGATAGTAGTCTTTACTATATCGATCTTCTCCTGAAGCTTAAGGTTGGCATATTTAAGATTGGCATTCTGCTTATAAAAAATAGTTATGATCCCGTAGCGGGAGGAGATATTTGATTCAATTTTTTCAACGTCTTCTAGCGTTCCAACGGCGCCTTCAATTGGTACAATAGCCTGAGTTTCAATATACGAGGGATCCATTTCCAGCATTGTGGCTACCTGAACGACAAGCCCGGGAAGCTGGGTATTGGGTATCAGCTCAACAGGTAATTTCTTATAGGAGATGAAACCGAGCATTGCGAGCCCGATGAACAACATGCTGATGAGGATCCTTCTTTTTAAGATAAAGTCCATTTTCTTTCTTATAGAAATTACAAAGCCTCAACAGCCGGTTTGTTCCTGCCTCTCACAAAACTGCTGAAAGTGTCAAAGACCCAGTAAACACATGGGATTATAACAAGTGTCAGGAGTGTTGATGAGACCAGCCCGCCAATAACAGCAAGAGCCATTGGAGACCTCAGTGATGCGCTTTCCCCGATACCTATCGTAAGAGGCAGGAGTGCAAGTATTGTTGTCAGGCTTGTCATGATGATGGGTCTTATACGCTGGGATCCTGCAAGTATGATCGCTGCTTTCTTTTCCATCCCCGCCTCCCTCAGCTGGTTGATCCGGTCAATAAGAATGATGGCATTGTTTACGGCAATGCCTCCCAGCATTATTATACCGATATAAGCCATCATATTCAGGGATTTCCCCAGGATGAAGAATGTAAGTATTGTTCCCACACCTGCAAGCGGTATTGTCAGCATGATAATGAAAGGCTGGACTATTGATTCAAACTGTGCTGCCAGCACCATGAAGACGAGGACAAGTGACAGGATAAGTGCAAAGGTGAGATTTGATGTCGATTCTTTTCTTTTCAACTCCTCGCCGGTGAATGTTATTTTGTAATCTGCCGGAAAGGTTACTGAGTTCAGCAATGATGCGGCATCCCTGACTATCCTGTCAAATGCCATATCCGGTCTTACCATGGCATAGATATAGCAGGTCCTCGATTGATTCCTCCGGGTGATCTCCCTGGGACTTACAATGGTCCTGATATCAGCGAGTTCGCTCAGCGGTACTTTTACATTTCCCGCCGTGATCATGAGATCCCGGAGCTGGTGAAGCGAAATATCTCCGAGCTTAATCGTGATATCCTTCATCTCGCCCTCTCTTTCAAAACTGCCTGCTGCAGCTCCCTGCAGGTAACTCCTTACCTGGTTTACTATGCTTTCAACGGTTACGCTGTAATAACTGGTCTTGAAACGGTCAATGGATACTTCCACTTCGGGAGAGCCTTCATCCATAGATGTGGTAAGATTATAGAGCCCCGGATTCTGTTCAAGGATCACTTTTGATTCATTCAGTATCTTTTCAAGTTCGTTGTAGTCTTTTCCTGAGATCTCAAGTGCAAAAGGAGATTCCGTTGTTCCCAGTGCGGTCTGAAGGGCTGTCTCTTCCCTGGTGAAGCTTACCTCCATACCGGGAACGGTCTTCAGGTAATTCTCAATAAGTGTAATTGCATTTTCAGTCTCTGATGCATATTCATCCGCAAGTATCACTTTAAGGGAAGCTGTGTTTTCACCTTTTACCGCTGATGTCTGACTTAAAGTTGAGGTTATATCTTCTCCCGACTGGCTGTAAATCAGTCTCAGCTTATCACCAAGCAGCTCCCTGATTATACCTTCTGTATTGATTGCGGTGCTATAGGTTCTTTCAAGGCTTGTTCCTTCGGGAAGCTTCAGTTCAATAGTGAATTCGGCCGATTCCGATTTAGGCATGAACTCACTTCCGAGCCGCGGTATTAGAAAGGCAGTGGCACCAAGCAGGATGACAGCGAGGAGTATGACAAGCTTTCTTTTTTCCACGGTTTTTTCAAGAAAGCCGGTATACCAGGTGAATTTGACCGGGGCGCTGATAACAGCTTTTTTCTTTTTATCGGAGAAGAGTGTTGAGACAAGCATGGGGATCACAAGCATTGCCACAACCAGTGATGAAAGAAGTGCAAAAGCCACTGTCCATGCCTGGTCCCTGAACATTTCGCTGGAAGCTCCATGCAGGTATACTATGGGCAGGAAAACAACAATAGTAGTTATTGTTGAAGCTGTAATTGCAGCACCTACCTGTCCTGTTCCGTTTATGACCGCCTCTTTCAGTTCCATTCCTTCTTCACGCAGGCGGGTTATATTCTCAAGCACAACAATTGCATTATCAACCAGCATTCCTGCACCGAGAGCCAGTCCCCCCAGTGTCATTATATTGAGCGTCAGATGATTGAAGTACATCAGGTTAAATGTAGCAATAACAGATACAGGGATTGCGATACTTATTACCAGGGTTGTCCCTATTCTCCTCAGGAATATATAGAGGACAAATACGGCGAGGAGAATACCTATTATTAATGTGTTTTTTACTTCTCCGATTGAGTTGTTAATATAAGTTCCCTGATCAAGCACTTTTATGAATTCATACCCCGGCAATGCTTTTCCAAGTTCAGAAATAGCCTTCTCCAGGCTTTTTACCGCATCAACGGTATTGAACTTTGGTTCCTTGTATATTGAAAGCCCGACACATCTCTCGCCATTTATGGTAACGATGCTCTCAGGGTCTTTATTTGCAAATGATATCTTCGCAATATCCCTGAGGTAAACCGGCACCCTTTCAGAAGGTGAAACAACTGAGGAGCCTGCAGCTGAAGCTGCAGAAACACCTGCAGGAGAAGTACCGCCTGCAGATGATGCCTGCCTGAAACCGACAATAATATTTTCAAGATCCCGGAGGTCCTCGAGAACACTGACACCTTTCACCACATATTTTGTTCCCATGTCAACAATTGAACCTCCCGAAACATTCCGGTTGTAGTTGCTGATCTGTGCTGCTATTCCGTCCGATGTAAGCCCGAATGATTCAAGAATATATTTGTTTGTCTCAATGACCACTTCACTCTCTTCAACACCGGTAAGCTTTACATCGGCAACGCCTTCGATCCTTACAAGTTCATTACGGATATAATTTTCGGCGGTTTTTCTGAGCTCATCCATATTGGAAATACGGTCATTCCTGAGTCCCACGATCATGACCGGGGATGCGTTGGGATCATACTGTGAGATTGTAAAATCCTCAAGATCAGAGTTCTGGCTGAATGAATTAAGCTCTTTCTGAAGATCAAGGAATGCCTCGTCCATATCCTTGTTCCAGCCGTATTCAACGGTAATATTTGCTGAGCCGGCGTGAGACACTGATGAGACCTGCGTCACATTGCTCTGCCTCATGGCGAGGGATTCGATCTGGTCAACATAATTCTTTTCAATCTCCTCCGGAGGCTTTTCACCTGCCTTTAGTTCGATATAGATCTTTGGTGTGTTGAGATCAGGGAACAGGTCGGTGCCGAGCTTACCAAATGAGATGAATCCCAGCAGGATAATACCCAGCACCAGCATTAGCACTGTGACCGGATATCTTACAGCAAATCGGGCAATAGCGTTCATATCTGTTATTTGATTATTTTCACCTTCGACCTGTTGCTCAGGGTTTCAAAGCCGCTGATCACCACTCGCTCATTTTTTTCAAGTCCCCTGGTAACCTCCACATCAGTGATATTCTCCAGTCCGGTCTCAATGATCCTTTCCGCTGCAACACCGCGGTCGACGATAAATACTGTTTTGCCTCTCTGGCGCGAAAGAATGATACTCTTGGGAATTACAATTACTGAATCCTGGCGATCTGTTACAATATCGGCTTTTACGAACATCCCGGGCCTAAGCAGAAATTCAAGGTTATCAATGGATACGGTACCCTTGAAGGTTCTTGTATCAGCATCTATTGCAGGTGATAATTGAGTTATATGTCCGATTATGGTATCTTCCGGAATAGTATAGTTTGTCAGCATGACAAGCTGTCCTGTCTTGATGTCGGAAATATATTTTTCTGGAAGCTGGACATCCATGTACATTGTCTTATAGTCCATTATCGTGGCAACTGCCGCTCCTGTTTCGATTTGTGTACCCCGGGTATGGTATGGCAGATCGACTATCACACCGTCAATCGGTGCTGTGATTTTTGTCTTTTCAAGCTGTAGTTTTGAATTGATAACGGTTGTCTTGGCATTCTCGTAGTTTATGCCTGCAGTCTTGAGCTCCTTGAGGGTGACGCCTCCCTTTTCATACAGGGACTCCTGTTTCCGAAGCTCTGTTTCCATCAGCTCAAGGTTCAGCTGGTTTGTCTCCAGTTGCACTGAATTGACATACTCTTCATCCTCCAGTCTGGCGATAAGATCACCTGTTTTTACCCTGTCGCCCATCTGCCACATCCTGCCGGTCTGCGGATTTTTCTCAAGAAAATATGTAGCGGCTATTTTTGTCTTGAGTTCAATCTCTCCCTTCGGGAAAGCTGTTCCCGTTGTATTTACAAATTCCTCTATTGTTTTAAGCTTAAGTTCTTCGATCGAAACGGGTATTTCAACATCTGCAGTCAGGTTCTGATCCTGGTTACGGCATCCCGAAAATGCTAATATCAAAGTTGCCAGTAGAATTAAATTTTTCTTCATTTTATTTCGAATTATTCTTTATTTCAAAGACATTACCGGTGAAACAGGCTTCTTGTTTTCAAAGTCATAAAGAGTCTGTATTTTAAGGTTCAGCAGTTCCAGCTTATAGGATATCAGTGAATTGGTATATGAAAGCTGCTTTTCCGAAAGCTGGTTTTGATAGATATTAAGGTCCATACCAGTCAGATCTCCGTTCTTATATCTTTCGAGATTAAGGTCATAGGTAAGCTGTGCATTGGTGACATTCTGACGGGCTATTCCTATCTGGTTCTGAAGATTGAGCAGGTTCCTGTAGACTTTCCTTATATTGAGAATTATGTCGTTCTGTTCTTCTTCCAGGGAAATATTTGCTGTTTCAATTGTTGCTTCTGATGCCTTGATGCGCGATTTTTTTTCTCCCCAGTCCCACAAAGGGATGATCAGAGAAAGAGATACACTTTCATTATCGGTCGGATTATCGTATACATTTCCGAATTTTTCATTATCTCCGAACAAACCTATAGAAAGGCCGAGACTTCCCCTGAATTCATTTAGTGATTTGGTTTGTATAAGGTTAAATTCAGATTCCTCAATACTTATTTTCCTTTGTCTCAGCTCCATTCTGTTTGCCAGTCCCTGGTCGATAGCTAATGCGATATCAATTTTGACAGTATCAACATCAATATTGGGCAGGACAATGAGATCATCGTAAAGGCTCATTCCGATCATGATCTTGAAATCATCCTTGGCATTATCAAGGTCAACCTGTTTGTTTTCGAAATCCGATTTTGTAGTTGCAAGGTTAAGTTCAGCCTGAAACATTTCCTCCCGGGGTGAGATTCCGGCATCCACCTTGTTTTTGGAAACCTCGTAGCTCTGTATCATATTCTGGTAGGCCTGTCTGGCTATAGCAAGGCTCTGCTGCTGCTGGTATACGTAATAAAATGCCTGGGTTACCATATTCTCGAGCGACAACAGCTGGATCGCATAGTTGAGCTGTGAGTTCTCAAGAGCAAGCTCAAGTTCTCTAAGTTGAAGCTTTGTCCTGTTATATGTAAAAAGAGGCTGATCAAGGTTCAGGGACAGATTATTGCTGAATCCTTTTGTTGTCTGGTCAGTGTATTCACTGTAAGAGTCAGTATAGCCAAACCGGTTTGTCAGAGAGACCCTGGCATCGGTAAGAACTATTGGCTGTGACACGGTAAACAGACCATAGCTTTCGGTTGTCCTGGTTGAATTCCATTTGGATATCAGCTCATTGAAAGTCCTGTTCTGGCTGTAGCCTATAGGGTTTATTGACAGAGAAAAATTCGATTTCAAAGCTGCTTGCTGAGCATTAAGGTTCTCCTGACTCCTTATCAGGCTGAGCCTTGTTCTTTTCATTGTGGGACTGTTCGTCTCTGCGATCTTCAGCGCCTCCTCAAGAATCAGCCCTTTCTGTGAAAGCCCTGATAGTGTGCTGATTATCAACAGAAAACCAGATAATAGAACAGTTTGCCTTGTTTTGAATGACTTTTTCATTTTAAATATGTAATTTCTTAACCTTTTTCTTTCCCTCTTACCCCACACGCCGGCAGCCGGCTATTTCGCCCTCACCCACTTTATTGCATCCCCGAGTACCACCCTTCCGGTTGACTCGTTTGTCAACTCAACCTTTGCGCTGTCGGGAGTGAGATAATACCTTCCCATGTTATGCCATCCTGCTTCCGAATTTTCAAAATCAACCGTTATCTCCTCGATACCCTCATCATGATATATTTTGTAATGCATATCCTTATAAATGCTTTCTCCCCGCGGTTCTTCGCCCGGGGGCGGGGGAGCACCGGTTCCCCTGGTTACAGTCATACGTTCATTAACCTTACCGATATAGCAATAAACATCATAATAGCCCGACTCATCAATTGGCGTAGTCCACGTTACGGACCTGTCGCCTGTGCCGCCGGCAGTATAAACTGCCGAAAGAATATACCTGCCATGGTAATACGAATTTACAACTGACTGCCAGTAATTCGGTCGGTTATACCTTCTTATCTGCTGGTAAATATCTCCTGTGTTGCTTTCTATCTTCAGGATCTTCTTAAGCCGTCCCTGGAACAGACTGGGTCCGGGATCAAATCCGGGATCTTCATTATCGACGATTAATTCACCGGTGTATGAAAACCGCGGTAATGATTCCATCAACTCTTCTCCCTCAGATATTCCATTTCTGCTTTTTGATTTTTTTACCTGATCAACAGGCATATTAATTTCTCCCGGGATATTCTTTGCATAAAGTGTGTTGATCAGCATTGCGCGGGGCTCATAATCAAGAATTATGCTGATTTTCTTTGATTCCTCCGGCCCCAGTAATACAATTCTGGAGATATCTGTAACATCCATTCCCCGTCCCTGTGCAGAGAATGAGTAGGTTCCCCCCATACCCTGCTGGCTGGTTATTGACATCTGGCGGTTGCTGCTTCCCGGTCCCGCTGTCCTGAAGGACACATTGAAAATCCCGGACACAGGTTCCGGGTTTGAAACAACAAAGGACACACGGTACCTTACTCTGTCTTCCACCAGGATTTCATTTACCTGCAGATCGGTATAAAGAAAGCCCGGCTGGTCTTTTGCGTTGAACCAGTCATCCAGGGAAGGATAAAACTCAAAACCGAATTCCTCCTTTACATCATCATTAAACTTCTTTACGTCCACTCTCCTGAACCGGTTATCTTCGACATATTTACGGAAAAATTCATTAAACTCTGGTATGCCGGCTTTCGATCTGAACAAATTAAATAGATAATCTCCCTTAAGAGTAATTATCAGCCTGATCGTATCAATCGACGGATCCATAGCAAGAATATCCCTGAAGCTTCCTCCCCTGAATATCAGGTTTGTCCTGTCAATGTCAGAGAGCCCTCCCATAAATGATCTGTAATCGAAACCACCTTCCCTCGGCACATTTATTTTCTGGAGATGGGATTCAAAGGCTGCATTGATAACAGGGTATTCCGTAGAGAAGAAATTATTCTTATAGAAATAAAAGCTTGGACCCAACCTGTACCGGATAGGTTCATTTATTACAACACCGTTCCTGTACCTGAAATTCTCGCCGCTTATAAATGTATTTCTTATGAAGTCGTTAAATAATCTTACCTGCAGCTCTTTGTCTGTTATCACCTGGTTGTTCCTTTCCATTCTTTTCTTGTTGCGGGTGAACCGTTTCTGAAAGCCTGCATTCTGGGTTGTCGATAATTTTTCGGGAATCAGTACCATGGAAGGTTGTACCTCAGCCCTGGTCTGTGTGTTAGTCCTGGGAAGTGAATAGAATTGAACCGGTACTTCCACCAGCCTCAGCGTTTTAAAAGGGTATTTTGTTGAGAAGCTTACCTCCAGGTCTCTCATAATGCCTGAAACAAGAAGTGACAAAGTATCTTTTATCTCTGCAAGGTCTTTTTTGTAATAATCGTGCCCGGGGAAATAGTGATTGATATATCTGACGGTATCCACTGTCAGGGTGTCTGATCTGTAATCTCCGAGAGCCAGTGTAAGGCCGGTGAGAGGCGATTCGGGAGTAAAAACGCAATATCCGTCTTCCTGTTTCATTATTCCCTGCGAAACCGCTGTATGTCCTTCCCCCGTCTTTACACGCAAAGTATATAGTGTAAAGTCTACTTTTATTCTGGCCGGATTGGAAGGATAGTAATTAAGACCTGGTATAGGGTACCAGTGTGTCTCGGGAATCAGCAACACATAGTTTTCCGAAAGAAATGCCTGACGCTTGTGCACGTTCATCATCCCCAGCCGGAAAGGATTTTCCTTTATGTTTTCAACATAATCAGGATAACAGAATGATTCGTTAATAGTACCGGAATATGAAATGACAATGCTATCCTGCTGTCCCGGAAGAAGTGATTCCCGGGGTTCAATTTCGATTATATGGTGTGTTTTCGTGAAGACCATCTCCCTGCCTCCCGATGTAACAGATGATACATTCAATCCGGGATTCAGAGAGAAGAGGTATTTATCGAGATTCCCATTATTTTCATTCACAAATTTCAGTAAGACTGTTGCATTAAATGAATTTCCTTTATGCGAAAAATCAATCGTCGCATCTGTCAGGCTGACAAAATTTCTGTTTTCAAACTGTCTGTTGGTCTCAATTACCAGGTTCCTTTCATTTTTGTCATTTTTATAAACTGACCAGGCATTGCTTGCGCAGATTGCCGCACCTGCCAGGAATATGACCAGCAATATGTAACTCACGCCTGTGAGAAACCGTGACTGAGGCAGTCTTTTGAATAAAAGTACTGTTATAAAGACAAATACAAGTCCCAGGAAAAAGTAAAGCAGGCGCTGGTTCAGGATATAATGCAGGTTGTCAAATCCTATTACCCCCGATTTGAAAACAGGAAGCCCGAATGCCATGTAATCAAACAATGAACCGAACCGGAAGTAAAGCCAGAACATATCCAGTGCAGCTATTCCAAGAAGGATAAGAAAAGTTATTGCCTGATTCCTTATAACAGACATAAGCATGAATGCGAGCCCAAGGCTGAACACAATTGTTGGCACACAGATTATTAGCAGGTAGGAGAGATATGACATCAGGTCGACTGTCATGCTTTTTGAAATAATGTTTATAACCAGGGCGATTAACAGGATTAGTACATTAAGCCCGAGAAAGAGCCTCAGAATGCCCCATGTCTTCCCCATAATGTATTCAAAGTTCGACATCGACCTTGTGTAAAGGACCTCATTTGTGTCGACCTTCTTGTCTCTTTTCAGGAAGTCGGCGGCAAGGAATATCACCACAACAGCCTGTGCGATATTCAGAAGGTAAAGGTTCATAAGGGGCACTGATGACGGGATTGAGATGAATTCCCAGGGCTCATCCCCGACAGGAGAATAAATGCCTATATTCATGAAGGTAAAAATCACAAGAGCACCAATTGAAAAGAGCCTGAAGAACCAGCTTCTTCTCAGGATCGTCGCCTCATACCTGGCGACTGTTCTTATGTTATGCAGAAATGTCATGATCTCCCCGGCAGCCTTATTCAGTTAAGTCGGCATGCATCATATGCTCCATATAGTATACGTATGCATGTTCTATATTAGGAATAATTGTTGTTGATTCAAAATCCGGAATTTTATCTGCGACTATCTGAACCTCCCAGCCCGATTCTACAGGTATGGTGGAGATCACATCGTAGTGCTCCTTAACCGTCTCATATTCATGCGGAGTAAGGTTAAGCTTAAAGACGTGGCCTTCAGCCTGTTTAACAAGGCTTTCAGGCGATCCTGTAAATACCACCTCTCCTTTGTTCAGCAATGCCATTCCCTGGCATGTGGAAGAAATATCCCCTACAATATGTGTCGATAGGATTATAGTAACATCATTCTGGCTCAGATGGGAGAGAATATTCCTGAACCTTATCCTTTCATCAGGATCAAGCCCGGTGGTCGGCTCGTCAACGACTATGATCCTCGGATTGCCGATAAGCGCCTGTGCAATTCCAAGCCTGCGTTTCATGCCACCTGACAGCCTGTTTGCCTGGCGGTCACGTACCTCAAGCAATCCTACCTGATCAAGAAGCCTGTCGACCTCTGAAAGCCTTTCTTTTTTGTTTTTCATCCCTGCCAGAGAACCCGAATAATCCAGAAATTCCCATGTTTTAAGCGAAGTGAAGAAACGGAAATCCTGAGGCAGATATCCGAGTATGCTTCTGATCTCCTTCCTGTGTTTCTGAATATCTTTCCCGTCAACAAGCACCACCCCGCAGGAAGGCTTCATCAGCATCACCATTATTCTCATCAGGCTTGATTTCCCTGCTCCGTTTGGCCCTAGTAATCCAAACATCCCGGTCCCGAATTCAAGGTTGATATCCTTTAACGCATGATTGCCATTGGGATATATCTTGTTCAGC
>CAYWEQ010000047.1:0-16372 GCA_964457185.1 uncultured Rikenellaceae bacterium | reverse complement strand
GCCGCTAGTATCTATCCCTCAGCGGATTATCCCTTCTCGTGCTTTCCCGTTTGACCTTTTCACAGTCGAGTTCCATATTGAAACCTGAAGGACGCTCGAACTCGTCTGTTTCCATGATCCCGAATTCAGGATCGTCATATACTTTTCTGAGGAATATAGCCATGATAGGTAAGGCCATATTTGCTCCCTGACCTTCACCGAGTGTTTCAAAGTGGATGGACTGGTCTTCCCAGCCGCTCCAGACACCTCCGACAAGGTTGGGAGTGATCCCCATGAACCAGCCGTTTGAATGGTTCTGAGTTGTTCCCGTTTTTCCACCTATCTGATTTAAAAGGTTATATGGTTCAATTCTCATTCTTCTTCCCGAACCTGTAAGGACTACTCCCTGTAAAAGGTTAAGCATCAGATAAGCTGTTTCCTCACTAAGAACTTCCTCTATTTTTGGCGTGAATCGTGAAATGACATTACCGTTTTTATCTTCAATACGGGTCACATACATGGGTCGTGTATAGACTCCCTTGTTTGCATAGGTTCCGTATGCCCCCACCATTTCTTCGAGCTTGATATCCGAAGTGCCAAGGAAAATGGAATATACAGGGTCGATGAAACTTCTGACTCCCATTTTGTGCATAAGATCTGCTACTGCAGAGGGTCTGAACTGTTCCATTAGCCATGCTGATATATAGTTCTCTGACTGTGCCAGTCCCCATTTCAGAGTTACCATTTTTCCATGATATGCTTTAGGACCTGAGCTCCTTGGGGTCCAGGTTGTATCGTTAACCACATCCTCGAATGAACGCGGAATGTTTTCCACCTCATAACAGGGGGAATAGCCATTCTGCATTGCAATGGTATAAAGAAACGGCTTGATGGTGCTCCCCACCTGCTTTCTCTGCTGGGTGCAAGCATCCCATTTGAAATACCGGAAATCAGGTCCTCCGACATATGCTTTGACATGACCGTTATGCGGATCTTCAACCATGAAAGATGATCTTATAAAATACTTATAATACCATATTGAATCGAGCGGTGTCATCACTGTATCAATCTCCCCTTTCCATGAGAATACCTTCATTTTAGCCGGCGTGTTGAATGAAAGCATGATAGAATCTTCGGGAACACCCCTGGCCCTCATAATATAATATCTGTCACTCTGCTTCAATGAATTCATTATCAGCTCATCAATAACCTCCTTCTTCAGATCGTCTGAATAGGGAGGATTCTTGAATGATTTTGCCCTTTCATAGAAATCGGGCTGGACTTCATTTGAAAGATGTTCGGCAAGCGCCTCTTCGGCATACTGCTGCATTTTTGAATTAAGCGTGGTATATATTTTCAGGCCGTCCTTATAGATATCATAATTTGATCCATCGGGTTTTTTATTCTTGTTGCACCAGCCGTAAAGAGGATTATTTTCCCATTCCCATAATGCATCTTCATATGAGGATTCCCTGACATATTTGCTTTTGTCGGGTTCAGGGCGCCGCATGGTATTGCGGAGATATTCACGCAAATAAGTGGCCGGACCCGTATTGTGATCTTCAATCCGGAAATCGGTTTCAATGGGCATATTTTTCACTGAGTCGGCTACAGCATGGTCAAGATATCCGTATTTTGCCATTTGTGAGATGACCACATTCCTTCTTTGCATCATCCGGTCATAATTCCGTACCGGGTTATAAAGTGTTGACGCTTTCAGCATTCCGATGAGGACTGCAGCCTCCTGAATATTCAGTGAATCAGGGGTAGTGTTAAAATAGACCCTGGCTGCTGATCTGATACCGATTGCCTGGTAATTGAAATCATATTTGTTGAGATACATTGCAATGATCTCTTCCTTTGTATAGCTTTTTTCAAGCTTGACGGCTGTCTGCCATTCCTTGAATTTAGATACTCCGAGTCTTAATTTTCGTGTTATGGCAGAAACTTTTACCGTATCCCTGGGATAAAGCTGTTTTGCCAGCTGTTGTGTGATGGTGCTTCCGCCGCCGGTATTCTGGCCAAGGAGAATGGTTTTGACAACGGCCCGCACCAGTCCGCGGATATCAATCCCGGAATGCCTGTAATACCTTATGTCCTCCGTGGCAATCAGTGCATCAATCAAATAAGGTGACAGTCCCTTGTACTCAGTCCATGTTCTGTTTTCAATGCTGATTTTGCCAAGCAGCACTTCATCTTCCGAATAAACCTCAGCTGCCAGAAAATATTCCGGATTTTCAAGCTCACTGAATGAAGGCATCGGTCCAAGCTTCTCTTTCGAAATAAGAATAAATAAAATGATGACGATCACAAAGGGTAATGTGAATATGCTCCAGAACCATATCAGGTATTTTCTATTGCCCGCATTGCCTTTCATCAGTAGGGAATATTTGCTTCAAAAATAGTAAATTCTTAAAGAAACTTAACAGTTTATTTTGAAGTTTGGTCTCTAAATGATTTACTTTGTCGTGTTTTTTAACAGAAAAAATCTCGCTATAAATGATCGAAAATCTCGTGATTGTTGAATCCCCGGCTAAGGCGAAAACCATAGAAAAGTTTCTTGGAAAAGATTTCCGTGTCATTTCAAGTTTCGGGCATATCAGGGATCTCTCAAAAAAAAACCTGGGTATTGATATTGAAAATGATTTTACTCCCGATTATGAGATCCCGAAAGAAAAGACAAAAGTTGTCAGTGAACTCCGGAAGGCAGCTGCTGAAGCAAAAAATATATGGATCGCTTCTGATGAGGACCGTGAAGGTGAGGCAATAGCCTGGCATCTAACCGGTGTCCTTAAGCTAGATCTGTCGACCACCCGCAGGATTGTATTTCATGAGATCACCGGGGATGCAATTTCAGGTGCAATTGAAAATCCCCGCCAGATAGATATGAACCTGGTCAATTCCCAGCAGGCACGCCGCATTCTAGATCGCCTCGTGGGTTTTGAGATCTCCCCTGTTCTCTGGAAGAAAGTCCAGCCAGCGCTTTCAGCAGGGAGAGTGCAGTCTGTGGCAGTACGTCTTATTGTCGAAAGAGAAAGGGAGATAATCTCATTTAAGTCTGAATCCTCCTTCAGGGTCAATGCAGTTTTCAGGGTCGATGAAAAAAATGGAGAAAGTGCTGTTATAAAGGCCGAAGCATCAAAACGCTTCAATGACGGGAATGAAGCCCTGAAATTCCTTGAGCTTTGTGCCGAATCGGAATATAAGGTTGCCGGTATTACTATCAAACCGGGGATCCGCTCGCCTGCACCTCCATTCACCACTTCAACACTTCAGCAGGAAGCTTACCGGAAACTTGGTTTTTCAGTTGCCCAGACAATGGCTGTAGCACAAAAACTGTACGAAGCCGGAAAGATCACCTACATGAGAACTGATTCCACCAACCTTTCAAAGCTTGCTCTGGCAAAATCACGTGAAGTGATAATTGCCGGATATGGCGCCAGGTATTCCAGGACCCGCCAATTCAAAACTAAATCGAAAGGAGCCCAGGAGGCGCATGAGGCCATACGCCCCACATACCTCGAAAATTCTGCGATACAAGGCAGTAACAATGAGAAGAAGCTCTACGAACTTATCTGGAAAAGAACCGTGGCATCACAGATGTCAGATGCCGAAGTGGAAAAAACAACGATCTCCGTTGAGCTGAATAATTCACCTGTCAATTTCAATGCAACAGGGGAGGTGGTTAAATTTGATGGCTTTCTCAGAGTTTATGCAGAATCGACTGATCAGGAAAACAATGACGAGGAGAAGTATATTATTCCGCCGGTTACCAGTGGAATGCCTCTGTATTATAACACAGTTACAGCTTCGCAGAAATTTACCACGCCTCCTCCCAGATATACCGAAGCAAGCCTTGTGAAGAAACTCGAGGAACTGGGAATCGGACGGCCTTCCACCTATGCTCCGACAATATCGACAATTCAGAACAGGGGATATGTTCTCCGTGAAGACAGGCCGGGAGAAAAACGGAACATAAGGATAATAACTCTTGAAAAAGGGAAGGTGACAACATCCTCTAAGACAGAAATTACCGGTAAGGAGAAATCGAAGCTTTTTCCCCAGGATATCGGGATGATCGTCAATGATTTCCTTATTGAAAATTTTTCGGATATCGTTGATTATCATTTCACTGCTGAGGTAGAAGAGCAATTTGACGAGATTGCGCTGGGAAATCTGAAATGGACAAGCATGCTTCATAGTTTCTATGGTCCCTTTCATAAAACCGTTGAAAATACCCTTGAAAAAAAAGACCGGAAGACAGGTGCCAGGGTGCTTGGCAATCATCCCGAAACCGGAGAGCCGGTTTCTGTCAGGATGGGCAGGTTTGGACCCGTTGCACAAATCGGAAGTTCTGAAAACGGCAGTAAGCCAAGATTTGCCAGTCTTGCAAAAAACATGCTTATAGAGACAATCACACTGGAAGAAGCTCTCGGGCTATTTCGTCTCCCAAGGTCATTAGGCATGCACGAAGGCGAAGAGATGATTGTCGGAGTCGGAAAATTCGGCCCCTATATACGCTATAAGAATAAATTCTTTTCATTGAAGAAGGGTGCAGATGATCCCTACTCCATAACTGCTGACAGGGCTTTTGAGATAATCAGGGAAAAGAATGAAAATGAGCAGAAGAAGACCATAAAGGATTTTGGCGATATTCTTGTGCTTAACGGGAAATACGGCCCTTACCTTACCCGGGACAAACAAAATTACAGGCTTCCAAAAGGCTCTGATGCTGAAAAGCTTACCAGGGAAGATTGCATCAGGATAATTGAAAAAAGCAATAAATCCAAAAAAAGCTCCTGAAAAGCGCCATGACAGATATCAATGATTATTTCAATCCCGTCAGTATCGAAAAGCCCGGCTTTGAACACCTGGCAGGGCAGGCAGGTTTTCCCCATAATATTTTTGTCCATACCGAGAACGTACAGGTTATTGACATCAGGAAATATAAAATAGCATTATTCGGGGTTCCGGAGGGTCGGAATTCTGCAGGAACAGGGACAATGAAAGGCCCCGACAGTATCAGGGGACAGCTTTACAAGCTGGCAAGGATCCCGGGAAAATCGAAGATCGTTGACCTCGGAAATATGAAACAGGGAGTTACCTTCAATGATACAGTTGCAGGACTTACAGATATTATCTGCTGGCTCATCGGTGAAAACATCTTTCCGGTGATATTGGGAGGGAGCAGTGCCCTGGTATCAGCAATTGACGCTGCTTTTACACGCCTCAAAACAAAATATTCACTTATTGCCGTTGATCCAAGGATCGATTTCATTAATGAAAATAAAGAAGCTGATTCCTTTAACTACCTGTACAGTATTCTTCATAGTCATAAAAGTACCTTTGACCATTATATTAACATAGGATACCAGACGTATCTTAATGACCAGCAGGTTATTAACCGGTTCCTGAAGCGCAAGTCAGAACTTGTCAGGATAGGTGATGTCAGGAAGGCCATTTATCTTACAGAGCCTTTTTTCAGGGATTCGCATATTGCAGTCTTTGATATTTCAGCGGTCAGGCAATCAGATGCTCCCGGAACTATAAGTCCTTCACCCAATGGATTTTACGGCGAAGAGATCTGTCTCCTGGCAAGATATGCCGGCATATCTGATAATCTCAGGGTATTCGGTCTGTTTGATGTAAATCCCGATCTTGATATAAGGAGTCAGACTGCGGGCCTGGCGGCACAGATATTATGGTTTTTCCTGGAGGGATTTTCACAAAAACAATATGAGACCCCTGTTTTAAGCAATACCAACACCGGAAGATTTATTAAATATCATGTACGGGTAACGGATCTTGATGATGACCTGATATTCGTAAAGAGCAATATGACAGACAGATGGTGGATGGAACTGCCTGCCGGGGATGGCAGGAACCTCTATATTGCCTGCTCGCATGAGGATTATCTGAAAGCTAACCGCAATGAAGTTCCTGAACGGTGGGTACAGGGATATGAGAGGCTGAAATCCTGAATGTCCTCCGCTTTCTCCCCTTTTATCATCTCTTAGGTACCATTCATCTATTCAATAGTGTATGCTCATCAAAACAACTTTTTTTTACCTCCAAATAAATAAAAGTATATTTGTTTACGTTTTATATTTTTATTTATTTTACTGTTTCTGTTCCCGCATATTTGGATCTATAGGAGAAGAAATGAAAAAGCTAAATATTGCATTTCTTTTTTTAACACTGATACCCTGTTCTGTCTTGTCACAGCAGGATCCTCTGTCAAGTCATTATATGTTCAATACGATGACCTATAATCCGGGTATTGCAGGGACTTCCGGAATGATATGTGCGACAGCCCTGAACAGGCAGCAATGGCTGGGATTTGAAGGCGCTCCCTCAACAACGGTTTTCCATATCACGGCACCTGTTTCTCCCTTCAGGATCAAAAGCGGTATCGGCCTCCTGATAATAAGTGATAACATTGGCTTTAACAAGGATATAAATATCTCTGCTGCATATTCATACCTGATGGATGTGGGTATGGGGAAACTGGGACTGGGCATAAACCTCGGGATAATGAATAAGGCTCTTGAGCCAAACTGGTACATACCCAACGGGGACGGATTCACGCAGGCCAATGAAGATCCGCTGATACCTGTAAACAAGGAAAGCGTCATCGCATTTGATGCAGGTATCGGGGCATATTACAAGACTGATAAATATTATGCCGCTCTATCTGTTACCCATATCAACCAGCCTAAAATAAAATATACAAAGGACAACTCTTCTGCCATCACCTATATCAGCAGGCATTATTACCTGACCGGTGGATATACCATTCAGCTGCCCAACCCATCGCTTGAGCTTCTGCCTTCGGTTTTTGCGTTCAGCGACGGCAAGGTTATACAGTTTAACATTACATCCCTGGTACGATACAATAAAAAGATATGGGGAGGCGTTTCATACAGAGCCGGTGATGCTCTTACAGGCATGGTTGGTTTTGAGCTCTATAACGGGATCCGTATTGGTTATGCCTATGATTTTCCACTGTCGGACATAAGGAAGAATACAAGCGGATCACATGAATTTATGGTAAACTATTGTTTTGATCTAAGTCTGGGTAAAAGTCCGATGAAATATAAAAGTATCAGATTTTTATGATTATTTAAAAAAAAATAACTTACTTGCATTATAAATTCTTGAGAAATATGAAAAAGGTTATCCTATCTGCCCTGATAATAATAATCTTGTTGAGCGGGTGTGGTTCTAAGAATACCGGTGAACTTACCGGTGTACTGGGAAGAAAGAAGTTTTTTGAGCCTGTACCCATGGAAATGGCATTTATACCTGCCGGAAGTTTCGTAATGGGCCCCAGCGACCAGGATGCTGTATTTGCGATGAACAGCCTTTCAAAGTCTGTAACCGTTGATGCATTCTGGATGGACCAGACGGAAATAACAAATAACAAGTACCGTCAGTTTGTCTACTGGATACTTGATTCCATCCTCAGGACAAAGCTTGGCGAGGCTGGCATAGCTGACAGGGAATATTTTCTTGTTGACGAGGAAGGTAATGTCATTGAGCCGAATGTCATTAACTGGGAAGAAAAAATTGATCCTGAAGAAGAAACAACCAAGGGCATTATCGAGGAGATGTATTATCCGCCTGAGGAGAGGTTCAACGGCAGGAAACAGTATGATGTCCGTAAATTCAACTATTCTTATTTCTGGGTTGATTACCAACAGGCTGCCAAGGCAAGATATGTCTATGATTATGAAAATAATACAGGAAGATATGAAGGGCAGGTGACCAATCTTGATGGTTCCAGGACCGATGTCAGGGACCGTTCTTCGTTTATCAAACACAGGATAATCAACATTTATCCTGACACCCTTTGCTGGATCAGGGATTTCACCTATTCATTCAATGATCCGCAGGCCGATCTTTATTTCTGGCATCCTTCATTTGATGATTATCCTGTCGTTGGTGTAGACTGGCTTCAGGCTACCGCCTTCAGCAACTGGAGAACTGATTTCATGAATTCAGCCCTCAGGAAACAGGGTATTGTTGATGTTCAGAGATACAGGCTCCCGCTTGAAACGGAATGGGAATATGCAGCAAGAGGAGCTCTTGATTTGTCAATGTATCCATGGGGAGGACCATACACCAGGAATTACAAAGGCTGTTTCCTGGCAAACTTCAAGCCTTTGCGTGGCAACTACATCGATGACGGAAATGTATATTCAGGAAAAGTGGCATCGTATTTACCCAATGAATACGGACTTTTTGATATGGCAGGGAACGTATCGGAGTGGACCTGCTGTGCATATCACCCCTCAGCTTATATATTCCAGCACGATCTTCAGCCTAACTATGAATATAATGCAACACCCCAGGATCCGCCTGTGATGAAACGTAAGGTGATCCGCGGAGGTTCCTGGAAAGATATTTCATACTTCCTTCAGACAAGCACAAGGGACTATGAATACCAGGATTCGACAAAACCTTATGTCGGGTTCCGTAACGTAAGATCTTATATCGGAGCAGAAATTTAATTGAAATAACCCTAAAATAATCAAGTATATGAGTCTAGCAGAAATAGTACAAAGCAGCGGATGGAAGAATTTCATCGCAAAACTTTATGGTTTGGGAGCTTCCGTCGTGATTATCGGTGCACTGTTTAAAATACAGCACTGGCCACTGGCAGGAACAATGCTTACGATCGGTCTGTTGACAGAAGCTGTCATTTTCTTCTTTTCAGCATTTGAACCATTGCATGAAGAGATAGACTGGACACTTGTCTATCCCGAACTTGCAGGTATTCCCGAGGAAGGTGAAGAACTCCCGGCACATACCGGCGGGAAACAACGTGATACACTTGCTCGTGGAGTGGGCGGAGGCGGTTACGGAGGTGGCGCAGGTTCTGCAGCGCTGGCTAAGTTTGATGAGATGCTGGAAAGTGCTGAGATCACTCCCGATTTGTTCAAGAACCTCGGAGTAGGGATGAAAAAACTCGGCGAGACAACTGCCAACATGAATGCGATGGGAGATGTAACCGCTGCTTCAACAAAATATATGTCTTCAATTGATAATGCCACTGAATCACTTGGTAAGCTTACAGAATCATACCAGGCAACCACAAAAGCAATTAATGATACCGGTTCGACATACAAGAATATGGCTGATTCATTCTCGATAATTGAAGTCGGAGGTAAGTCATACCAGCAGCAGCTGGAAACGCTTAATAAAAACCTTTCTGCCCTTAATACAGTATATGAACTGCAGAAAAAAGGAGCAGATGATCATCTTAAAGAATCTGAATCACTTTACAAAGGCCTCCAGGATTTGATGAAAGACCTGACCGATTCAGCTGGTGATACCAAAAAATACCGTGAACAGATTTCAAAACTTAATGATAATCTGTCAGCTCTGAATAATGTTTATGGAAATATGCTTGCTGCTATGAATGTTAAATAATACAGCATTTGTTTTACTTAACTTAACTACCTGAAAAATGTCTCACGAAAAGCTATCTCCACGACAAAAGATGATCGGCATGATGTACCTGGTGCTTACCGCCATGCTTGCTCTTAACGTATCAAAGGATGTCGTGAAAGCGTTTATGAAAGTTGATAAGGGTCTTTCACTTACTGTTGAAAACTATGCTAAGAAGAATAACCTTATTTACAGTGAATTTGATAGATCTGCAGCCGAAAATCCGGCAAAAGCAGGCCCGTACAGAACAAAAGCATATGCAGCAAAGGAACGGGCGGATGAACTTTTCAATTTTATCCAGGACCTCAAGATTGAAATAATCAAAACAGCTGAAGGAGATGAAAATACACCGGCTGTTACTGGCACAACTTATGACATTGAGCTGGTAAAAAGATATGATGAGAACAACGTGCCATCTGAAATTCTTGTTGGGGCAAATGAAAACGGGAAAGCTTATACTTTAAAAGCTTTATTAAATGAATACCGCGAATTCCTGATTTCGACCCTTGAAGGGAAAAATCCTACATCCGAAGAATCCCTGAGACAAATGCTGAATACTGACGATGCAAAAAATGAAGACGGTGAAATTGAACCCTGGCCAAATCTTATGTTTCAACTTCTCCCTGTTGTAGGAGCCACTGCTCTCCTTACCAAAATGCAGGTTGATGTCAGAAATGCAGAAACCGAGGTTCTGAACTTTCTTTACACACAGATAGATGCTTCGTCCTTCAAGTTTAATAAACTCAATGCTATTGTAATTCCCAAGTCAAATTATGTTACACTTGGAAGCAACTATGAAGCAACGGTGTTCATTTCCGCTACTGATACTACACAACAACCTAATATTACAGTGGGCGATCTGCAGCTTCCTATAGATGAAACAGGCAAAGGTCTCTATGCTGTCAAGGCATCATCCCTGGGACCAAAATCCTGGGGCGGTATAATATCAATGAATTCTCCTGACGGCACTGTCAAATCATTTCCGTTCTCGGAAACCTATAATGTGGGAGAACCTAATGTTATCTGCTCCCCCACAGCAATGAACGTGATGTATGTTGGTATTGAAAACCCGCTTGATGTTTCCGTGCCAAGTGTCAATCCTGCGAATATCAGAGTAAGAGTTGTCAACGGAACTTATTCAACCCAAAGAATAAAAAACCCCAGAGGTGAATATTTCAGGGGAAACTGGGCTGTCAAACCTGAGGCTGTGGGGAGAAATGTTGAGGTCATAGTTTCCACTGATATTGATGGTAAAGTCACCAACTATGCACCATACCCATTCAGGGTCAAACCAATACCGCCACCTGAAGCAAGATTTGGAGGTAAAAATTCCGGATCAATTTCAAGAGCAGTTGCTGTTGCACAACAAGGTGTATTTGCGGTACTGCCTGATTTTGACTTTGACCTGATATATGAAATAACCGGTTTCACAATTCTCTATTCCGACAGGATGGGTGATATTGAGAGATCAAGTAATTCAAGTACTCTCACCAGCGATCAGAAGGATCTTCTGAACAGGCTTACAAGAGGAAAAAACCTTATTATCAAGGATATAAAAGCAAAAGGGCCTGACGGAATCAAGGAATTATCTTCAATTGTACTGAAAATTGATTAGTTTAAATAAAATCTGCATTATGAACAAGAAAATAGGTTTTGGTCTTATCGTTCTGGCTTTAACGGGAGTGGCCCGGGGTCAGTCTTTCGGCGATATCTACCAGAAATCAATACCGGATGCCAAAAAGATTGATTATCCCTTCCTCAGGGAAGCAGAGGTCATATGGTCAAAAAGGTATTACCGCCTGATCGATCTCAGGGAAAAAGTCAACCATCCGTTATATTATCCCACTGCACCAACCAAGGATGGTAGAAAAAATTTCATTTCAGTTATACTCGATGGTATAAAAGCAGGAACTATTACTGCTTACGATCCATTGAACGATAATATTCCAACCACATACGAGGATATTGAAAATAATATGGGCGCTGAAACACGGATACAGCAGATCCAGATTGACGCATACGGGAACACTCGTGATTCAATGATCACTGAAAAAGCAAAACCTGAAGAGATAAAACAGTTACTCGTTTATGAAGAGTGGTATTTTGATAAGAAGCTCGGCAAACTTGACGTAAGAATTATTGCTATCTGTCCGTATTATATGGGGTTTGATGCTGAACTGGGTAGAAATATGAGAACACCTCTATTCTGGATCAATTTTAATGAAATCAGGGATATTCTGGCAAAAAATGAAGCATTTATCGCGAATAATGATGCCCAGAGAATTTCTTTCGATGATCTTTTCATGCAGAGAAGATTCAGCAGCATTATTTATGGCGAATCCAACGTATTTAACGACAGATATGTAAGTGAATATACAATTGGCAAATCTTCACTTTTTGAAGCTGAACGAATTAAGATAGAGCTGTTCAATCTTGAACATGACCTCTGGGAATACTAGAATATAAAAGAGGCGGTCAAAAACCGCCTCTTTTTTTGTCTTTACCCCTGATCCCTCAAGACCCCCGGTGTGATGGTTTAATAAGATACCAAAGCTTCCCAATCCTGTGAGGATAATACAGCAATGCCTTCAAATTGCTGCTGCAATTATATCTTTTCTTCATGAAATGAATTGATGGAAAAAGGTCACCCAGAAGATAAATGATCTTACGGTGAATTCCAGGGATCTCCCTTAATGTGCTCCTGTATGGAACTGCTTTATCAGGAGGAGGATTACCTTTAGGACTTCTGAGAAAAAACACAAACTTCCCGGTTGAATCAGGATCGTTCCATTTCTGTATAAAATCATTGATCTGAGCAGGGAAAGAAATCCCCCAGAATTCTCTTAGAAGTCCAAGCTTGCATGCAAATACTTTACTGATCCCGGCTTGATCTGCCAGGGCGATCAGGTAACCATTTAAGATCTCTTCCCTTAACTTTTCAATAAGCACAACCAGATCCGTATAAAGCCTCAGCTGTGACTCATTGTTCATTTCATGGTAATTGAGATGTTTCACCAGGTAAATGAAGAATATCTGTGCTGCCGGGATAAAAACCTTTTCATTGCTTATTTCCGTTTCAATACTATTATTATATAGCACCCTGGTCAGATCTCCTTTCCCTGTTCCGAAAAGATCATGATGAATCTCAATTGAAAATCCGTTCTTAACAAGGGATGGCAGGTGTTTCCCGGTGTAAGTAATGATCAGCTTATGAAAAGGAGATTTAACTGGCAGTGAGGCAAATCCCCCGGCCAAAAGAATCTTACATGCCCTGATACAATTTTCCCTGGAAATAAGAACATCCACATCTGTCATTTGCCTGATACCTTTATTCCCATAGACTGATATCTCCAGAGCCAGTCCTTTCAGAAGCACTGTTTTAATGCCGGCTTTATTCAGGAGATTCAGGACCTCTTTCATCTCATTCAGATGGCGGGTATTCCGGACCAGGCTCAACATCATCACATTCCTCAGGAATTCAGCCGCTTCCTGCGGCACATGCTGAAGAAATCCCAGCCTCTCAAGATTATAGTATATGAGTGCTCCCACACCATGTGAATTGGCAAGGTCAGCAAAATATCTCCAGTCTGCTATCACTGATGCAAAAATTTTCAATTTTTCAGATTCTTCCCCGCTGAATTCAAGCCGGCACAGCCTGATAAGAAATATTTCTTCGTCCCTTATTTTAAAGTCGCTGTTCATCTGACAAACCTGGAGGTTTGTTTTGTATACATTGCGCAGTATATTCCGTTTTTCTTCATCAGCTCATCATGTGTCCCCGTTTCGATGATCTTTCCCTTATCAAGCACAATGATCCTGTCAGCGAGGCTTACGTTGCTGAACCTGTGACTGATGAGTATTGTAGTCCGTCCTTTTACAATATTCCTGAACCTGCTGAAGATATCAAATTCAGTATCCGCATCAAGAGCACTTGAGGGCTCATCGAGGATAAGCACCGGAGCATTTCTGAAGAGAGCCCTGGCAAGAGCCAGCTTCTGCCACTCACCCCAGCTGAGCTCACGGCTGTCGTCAAACAGGTTTCCGATAACTGTTGAATAACCCTCAGGAAGATTACTTATAAGGTCGTGTATTCCTGTGACCGATGCAGATGCAGTGATTTTACCGTCAGGATCTGATTCATCTATGTTACCCAGCCGTATGTTCTCTCCCGCATTCAGATTATAGAGCATGAAATCCTGGAAAATAACTGACAGGAATTTCCTGTACTGCCCGGGGTCCATGTTTTTAATATCATTCCCGTCATATTTTATTGATCCGGAATCAGGCTCATAAAGCCTGCAAAGAAGTCGTACCAGTGTGCTTTTCCCGGCACCGTTAGGCCCAACCAGTGCAATTATCTCTCCTTTTTGTATCTCAAATGATATATTATCAATTGTTCTGGCTTTATTGCCAGGATAGGTAAAAGAAAGATTTTCAGCAGACATGAATTTTTGAAGATCTCCGGGTATTACGACCGGCGGGTTTGCCTGTATATTTTCTTTGAGGTTCAGGAATTCAAATGTATCACCAATGAAAAGCGAGTCTTCGTAAAGTCCTGCCACAGAACCGAAAAGATCCCTGATATAGACCATGCCCTGCCTGAAAGCCAGAAGGAACATTGCCATCTGACCGAGGGAGATGCTTCCATTGATTGTACGGTTTGCGATGAATAAAAGGGTTATCAGCACGGCGGCTGCCTTGAGAAGATCGGAAGTAAGCTCTATCAGCGCCCGTTTCTTCACGATGCTGATCTCTTCTTCCTTTGTTTTCAGGAATGATTTTCTGAAAAGTGAGATAAAATAATTTCCCAGCCCGAAGAGTCGTATTTCCCTGGAAGGCCGGTCTCCGGTAATCAGCCAGTTGAAATAGGCAGTTTTTCTGGCCTCAGCTGTCTGCTGCCGCTGAAAATTATAAAGGACACCGGCATAATGAAGACGAAGCCAGATCCCGGGGATGTTGAAAACCAGCAAAAGTACTGCAATGGTCCAGTGCAGGGATACAAGCACCCCTGCCATAAGGAGAAGGGAGAGCAGCCCCCTGAACATTGAAACCAGGTTATTCAGGATGCTGTTCGGCCTCCATGGGGCTTCCCGTGAAGCACGGGCAAGACAATCAAAATATTCAGGTCTTTCAAAGTTTATGAGATCAAGCCCTACAGCTTTTGCATGAAGCAGACTGTACATATAAGCTTCAAGCTTCATTGACTGCTTTTTGCGAATGAAATTGCTAAAGTCGGAAGAGGCTTCATCGAGGAACCAAATGATAACCACAGCTGCAATAAGCCAGATAACATCATCAGCTGATGTCTGAGGTGCTGCTGATACTGTCCTGGTTATGCCGTCAATCAAACCTTTCAGGAGCCAGATCAGGACAAGGGGCAGAAAACTTCGGAGAAAAGAGATGGAAAAGTTTGTCAATGCCCAGCCCGGTGCACTTTTCCATACGAGTCTGACTGCCTCCCTGAAGTATCTGATAGTCCGGTCCATTTCAAATTTGTCTTATAATTCTGCTTAGTTTATATAACCTTATTATAAACCAAACCAGTAATCTGTTATAAAGATAACCGGGTTTACTGATATGTTTAATCCTGGCTTCTTTTCTTTTTCCCGAAGAACTTTCTGTATGGATTACTTTTCCTGCAATCTGCTCTTTTAATACCGGCTTATCTTCATTCACACTGCTGTCACCCCTTGTAATGAAACGTATATTATTCTCCTCTCTTAATATCCTTATCAGCCTGTGAACCACAAAACCGGTTTCCCTTTTCCATGCTATTATATCGCCCGGAGCGGGATCCTGTTCATCGGTCAAAGGTTCTATATATATTACAGATCCGGGTTTAATGGAAGGGAACATGCTGTAACCATCTGCCCTGATCCTGACGGTTTTACCCTCAGCCAGCAGGGAGAATCCAACCTCCTTTATTGTGCTGTGATTATCTCCGTTCATTTTTAAGGATACAGTCAATTACACTTTTGTCGGGTCTGAAAAATAGTTTTGCAACCGGTATTGATTCACTCATTTGGGATACTGAATCAAGCAGTCCTGTAACGATTTCGGGATTCCAGTTATGCTGAATGCAGTTTGCCATGATCAGGCTTATGCTCTCAGCGCCCCGGACAGGAATTATTTCGTTTCTGGTGCCATGTTCAATGATAAAGATCCTGTCCAGCCTGGATTCGATTGGTTTATCATTATCATATACCGGTGTGTTGAACATATAATATCCCTTCTCTCCTTTACGAAGGATCAGCCTGTCATCATGAACTATCTTAGCGTCCTGCTTATCCCAGAGCTTAGCCAAAGTTGTTTTTCCCTTTCCTGATATACCGCTGAAGAGATACCCGTGACCTTCATGATACACGCCTGAAGCGTGGATCATGATATCACCGTTAAACACGGTGAGATAATAAAGCACCAGTCCGTCAAGAGGGTATTCCAGCGGATCAGCCTGTGAGCCGGTGCCGTGGACCCACAGATCCCACTCTTTTCCCGTGAGTGAGTATTTTAATACAGCCTCTTTCTTTTCAGCGGAATGGGGGAAGATGGTCTCAATGAAAAGATCATCATTATGCTTATGAATACTCCAGAATTTATCGTTCTTTTTCAGGCGGATGCCGTTTATCTCCTCAACATAGGGAGCATCAAAAACCTTTTTTGCTTCTGCAGGAATATTGAAATTACCCGAATGGACCCTAATGAGGATATCGGGATTATTTTCAAAACATATATAATTAAGGAATCGCTGAGAAGGAACCAGATCAGGTCCGGCATCAGCACTTTCAAACCTGATGTTATAACCGGCGATATATAAATTATAATCCTTCATTTATTATTTAACTCAATCATTAAAATCTGCCACCAAGACACCAAGGCACAAAGGTTCACCAAGAATTAAACAACCATTCTCCTGATACCATTCTTTATTAATGGAACATTA
>CAYWEQ010000046.1:9532-16525 GCA_964457185.1 uncultured Rikenellaceae bacterium | reverse complement strand
AGTAGTAAATCAGGGCCGAGGCCCTGATTTACTTTTTATACCAGATCCTTGAAGATGCTGTTTATCTCCTCCTCAGTAGTTCTAAGTTTTTTCTGACATTGCCTTATAAGCTCGGAAGCTCGCCGTACTTCTTCCGACAACTTATCAACGTCCAGAACCCCGCTTTCAATTTTCTGCAGTATCTTTTCTATTTCAGCTACTGCCTCGTTAAATAGAAATGTCTTTTTTGCCATAGTCTTTTGTCTTTTCAATTACTTTGCTTTTTATCTTTCCGTCGCTGAAGCTGGTGTCAATAATCGACTCATTATCAACGTCTTTAATGCTTCTGAGTATCTTTCCGTTCAATGAGGTTATTGTAAATCCTCTTTTCAGGACACTTACAGGATCCAGTATCTTAAGCTTGTTCTCCAGCCCGTCAGTTCTCCCATGCAGTTTTTCAAGATGGCTTTTAGTTTTGTCGATCAATCCGGTTCTGTCATTTTCGACCAGTGTTTTCTTCCCGGTGGTAAAATAGCCTGTCGCAGAAATCAGCTTTGATTTCCGGGTAGCCGGTATCAGTCCGGCCCGGGCAATGAATTCCCTGCCCAGGTTTATCAATTCAATGATCCTGCCGGAAAGATTCTCTTTCTGATCCGATACCAAAAGTTTTGCTACCGGAATAAGCTTCATCCTGAATGTTTCCAGGCGGCTCTGGTTATCCTCTATAATCAATTTTGAAACCCCGGTTATTTCATTGCTCATTTCCTCCAGGTGAGATTCAGCAGCGGCCACCGACTCTATCATGTGATCAGCGACAGCTGTCGGGGTTTTAAGTGTTTGAAAGGCAACCATATCCGTAACCGAAAGGTCTTTTTCATGCCCTATCCCTGTCATCACAGGCAACGGGAACTGTGTTACATGGTATGCGATCCTGTAATTATCGAACCAGCTGAGATCACTAACGGAACCTCCTCCTCTTATAATTGCCACAACATCAAACATTTCTGCATTGTCTGCGATCCTGTCAAGGGAGTTAATGACACTCTCTTCAGTTTCTGTTCCCTGCATAACTGTTTCAAAAAGAGCAGTATAAAAGACATATCCGTAGCTGTTCTTTTTCAGGTGGTTTATGAAATCGGCATAGCCTGCAGCGTTCCTGGATGAGATCACGGCAATTCTTTGCGGAATGAGGGGCAAGGCAAGCTCCTTGTTCATTGTAAAGACTCCTTCTTCTTCAAGTCTTTTTATGATCATCTGGCGTTTAAGAGCCATTTCCCCGATGGTAAATGAAGGATCTATATCGGATATTACCAGACTCAGCCCATAAATTTCATGATACTCAACCTTCGCTTTGACCAGGACTTGCATACCCTCCCTTATCTGGTCTCCCGCAACATTTTCAAAGAATGACTTGAGGAACCTGAATCGCTTGTTCCAGATGACAGCTTTTACCCTGGCCCTAACATTCTTTTCATCAGGATGTTTTTCGATGAGCTCAAGATAGCAATGACCTGCATAATTCTCCTTCATTTCCGATATTTCAGCAACAACCCAGTACATATCAGGCAGAGCCATGTAAAGGGAGTCCTTTATAATAAGCTGTAATTCGGTTAATGAAAGCCTTTCTTCCATAATCAGCGGTTGAGCTTAATTATCTTGTGAGTGTAAGTGTCTGAACCTGTGATTAATCTGATGAAATAAATACCCTGGTCCCTGCTGTTCAGAGCCTTAATTCTAAATGTCCGGCCTGCATATCCCGGGAATTCCTGTCTGAAGAAACGGATTCCCGATGCGCTGAATATCTCAATACTCAAACTTTCCGGAGGCTCCCTGAAAAAAATCTCAACGTCTCCTGTAGTCGGATTTGGTCCTGCAACATATCCGATATCCGGTTTGATAACATGAATATACTGAAGCCTGTCCAGGGCTTTTAACATATCGGGGATTCCGTAGCCATACAGCGAATCCGGAAAAGTATACCTGTCAGCTGAGTAATGAAGGGCATCAATTATATCAGTATTTGAGGCATCCGGAACTGCCTGCATAAGGCAGGCTGCCATTCCGCTTAAGACCGGGCAGGAGAAAGAAGTTCCGCTTGATCTAGCCATTTCTGAGACGGCAGTCTGTACAACCACACTTACCCCCATTGTTGCATTGTCAGGTTTGACCCTGCCATCGGCTGAAGGACCGGCGGAAGAGAATGTTGATATTATATTGTTACCGTCAACGGCGCCTACTGAGATTACGCTGTCGCCATCAGAAGGGGCAAGTATACGTTGCCATGTTTTGCCTCTTTCGTTTCCGGCACTGCAGATAACCAGTATCCCCTTTGAAGCTGCAATGTCTGCAGCTTGCGTGACAAAGGCACTGTTTCCGTCAAAATCAGTAAATTTATAATCCATCACGGGGTCATCGAAAGTAAAATAACCTAAGGATGAAGATATTATATCAGCGCCTGCCGAATCCGCAAATTCAGCTCCAGCTGCCCAGAAATCTTCTTCCACGGAAAACTCGCTCTGTGGATCTTCTGTCCTTAAAAGCAAAAAGTCAGCCCCCGGAGCAGTTCCTTCAATCACCCCGCTGATTTGTCCTGCAAGAACGGAAAGAACTGCTGTTCCATGATTATGATAGTCATACACAAATGGCTCATTATTAACAAAATCGTAAGTTCCTTTAATGCCATTACGGTTTCTGAGATGCTGAAGTGAAGAGATATTTTCTGTGTTAAGGAATCCACCATCCAGGACAGCGATGAGAATGCCTTTGCCTTCAAATCCGGAAGCATGAAGAAGGGAGCCGTTGACCATGGTTATCGGCCGGTCAAATGGAGGAGTATCAGCCTGTTCAAGAGGAAAATCAAGCTTGTCAGCGCAGGAGCTTTTTGCGGAAGGATTTTTAACAATTTTGACATCAGCCACATAGGGAAGGCTGAGAAGAATACCGGGATCAACAGGTTGATTTGTTTTAAACAAACCTGTATTCATCCATTTTGATGTGCAGTGCAGTGTAAGACCCATCGACGAGATCGCGGTAAGATAACCGTGAAAAACGGGAATGTCTTTCATGTCAGGTACAGGTATTGCATACCTTGTTCTTCTGTCCAGTGCTCTTCCCGAAAGAAGCTCCGATGCAGTAAAGCTCATTGTGCTGTATTCACCTTTATCGGTAAAACAGATCCTGTAAAAATAATTGAATTGCTGATCCTGTCCCGCTGAGAAAGTGCATGAGAAAATAAGAATCACGACAAAGAGAGCCTTGATCCTTTTCTTCTTAAGAGAAACAATATCAGTCATTATCTTATTTCCCCTGTTTTTTCAGGGTCGGCAATTTTACCGGAGTTTTTTTCAAGATCTTCGAAATAGTTTGAAACATCAATATCCATCTGCCGGTCTTTTGTGACCCCTTCAACGTATTCCAGTTTATACAGAAGGCTTCCTTCCCGGTCATATATATACCATATCCCTTCCCTGCGGTTGTTCTTATAAAATCCTGAGAATTGTATAGTTCCGTTTTCAAACCATACTTCAAATTTGCCATTAAGCATGTCTCCTGAATAGAAAGACCTGAGGAACACTTTGCCGTTGTTATAATACTGAAACCATTCGCCCTCGCGTTTATCATTTACGTAATTCAACCTTTCTGCTACCGTGCTGTCAGAGTAAAATTTTAAAGAAGGTCCGTTCCTCAGATTTTCCCTGTATTCTTCTTCATTAATAAGATATCCTTCTGCAGAAGCTGAAAAGAACTTCCATTTACCTTCCTTAAGCTGGTTTATATAATTACCTTTTGATGCTATAAAGCCGTTAGGGTGATAGATAGTTGCGTCAGCCTCATTACCGTCGCTGCTGTAGACAAGGACCGATTGCAGCTTGTTGTTTTCATAGTATCTTTTAAATTCTCCGACAGGATGGTCATCCCTGAATTCTCCCTCGTACTGAATGATACCATGGGGATATTTCTTAATCCATTGCCCCTGTTTCCTGCCCAGCTCATCAGTTTTATTGATACCGGTTCCGGACTGGCACTCTGCAATAACAGAAACAGCTAATAAAGAGATTATTGTAAAGATCCTGATGCTCATGTAAACGAAATGCAAAATGATTTCTGTTTTTATTCCAGGGTCTATTTTACTTCCTCAAAATCGACGTCAGTAACCTCATCATTACCAGGTTTTGAGTTGCCGCCGGTTTGATCCTGGCCGGGCTGTTCCGGACCGGGTTGTGAGGTAGCCTGACCGGTATTCTGGGCCGTTTTGTACATCTCCTCGGAAGCTATCTGCCATACAGCATTAAGGTCGGCAAGAGCCTTATCGATTGCATCGGGATCCTGGCTTTTATGAGCTTCCTTAAGTTTAGAAAGCGCATCTTCAATGGCCGGTTTCTTATCAGCAGGGATCTTATCTCCGAATTCACGGAGCTGCTTTTCAGTAGTAAAGATCATGCTGTCAGCAGTATTGACCTTATCGACTTTTTCCCTTGTTTTACGGTCTGCTTCTGCATTTGCCTGGGCCTCTTCACGCATTCTCTTTATTTCGTCGTCGCTTAATCCCGAAGATGCTTCAATCCTGATCCTCTGCTCCTTGCCCGTACCGCGGTCTTTTGCCGTAACATGCAGGATTCCGTTTGCATCTATATCAAAGGTCACTTCAATCTGGGGGATGCCTCTCGGGGCTGGCGGAATACCGTCAAGATGGAAACGTCCGATGGTCTTGTTGCCTGAGGCTATCGGCCTTTCTCCCTGGAGAACATGTATCTCCACGGACGGTTGTCCGTCCGCAGCAGTAGTAAACACTTCTGTCTTTTTGGTCGGGATGGTAGTATTAGAATCAATGAGTTTAGTCATTACACCTCCCATCGTTTCTATACCCAGCGATAGCGGTGTTACATCAAGCAGCAGAACATCCTTCACCTCTCCTGTAAGCACGCCACCCTGAATAGCAGCACCAACTGCAACGACCTCATCGGGATTGACTCCCTTTGAAGGAACCTTGCCAAAGAATTTCTCAACGAGCTGCTGTATTGCGGGAATACGAGTAGAACCACCGACAAGCAGAACCTCGTCAATGTCAGAAGATTTATAACCTGAATCATTAAGAGCTTTCTGGCAGGGCTCAATACATGACTGAAAAAGCTTGTCGCATATTTTTTCAAACTGAGCGCGTGTCAATGTTTTTACAAGGTGTTTCGGTATCCCGTCAACTGGCATGATGTAGGGGAGGTTGATCTCCGTTGAAGTTGTGCTTGAGAGCTCAATTTTAGCTTTTTCAGCTGCCTCTTTCAGGCGCTGGAGAGCCATCGGATCTTTCCTCAGGTCAATGCCTTCATCTTTAAGAAATTCTTCAGCCAGCCAGTCAATGATCAGGTGATCAAAATCGTCACCCCCAAGGTGCGTGTCACCGTTTGTTGACTTGACTTCGAATACACCGTCTCCAAGCTCAAGAATTGAAATGTCAAAAGTACCGCCTCCAAGGTCAAAAACAGCGATCCTGAGATCCTGCGACTTTTTATCAAGGCCGTATGCAAGCGATGCTGCCGTCGGTTCGTTAATTATTCTTTTGACGTTAAGCCCGGCAATTTCTCCGGCCTCCTTGGTTGCCTGACGCTGTGAGTCGCTGAAATATGCCGGAACTGTTATAACGGCATCAGTGACTTCCTGTCCAAGATAATCTTCCGCCGTTTTCTTCATTTTCTGAAGGACCATTGCAGATATCTCCTGGGGCGAATAGAGCCTGTTTTCAATTTTTACCCGCGGAGTATTATTATCACCTTTTACAACAGTATATGTTACTCTTTTTATCTCCTTGTTCAGCTTTTCATATGGTTCACCCATAAACCTCTTGATCGAATATACAGTTTTTCTTGCGTTGGTAATTGCCTGACGCTTGGCAGGATCACCTACCTTACGCTCACCTTTCTCAACAAATGCAACAATTGAAGGTGTGGTTCTCTTTCCCTCACTGTTTGGGATCACTACAGGTTCATTGCCTTCCATTACGGCGACACATGAATTTGTGGTTCCCAGGTCTATGCCAATAATTTTTCCCATTTTATAATGTTTTAATATATTTCAAAATTGATATTATCATCCTGCAATCCTTATGCCATTTGGAAAACGTGACAAAACGACAGTGTTATTTCCTCAGACTGTCAAAATAAAAAGAAATTAGTACCTTTGAGAGCTTTAAATAACCAACTTTGACTATGTCAGTAAACAAATCCGTGAAAAAGGTTACTACTCATGTTCTCAATGAGATGAAGCTTAAAGGCGAGAAGATAGCAATGCTTACAGCCTATGACTACTCAATAGCCCGGATACTTGATGAGGCAGAAATAGATGTCATACTGGTTGGGGATTCTGCATCGAATGTAATGGCAGGTTTTGACACCACGCTGCCTATTACCCTTGATAACATGATTTATCACGCCGCTTCTGTTGTCAGAGCAGTGAAACGTGCCCTGGTGGTTGTTGATCTTCCTTTCGGAACATACCAGGGGAATTCAAAGGAAGCGCTGGCTTCATCTATAAGGATCATGAAAGAGACCGGTGCTTCAGCAGTCAAGCTTGAAGGAGGCAAGCAGGTTGAGGAGTCAATTGAGAGGATCCTGTCAGCGGGTATCCCCGTTATGGGTCACCTTGGTCTCACTCCCCAGGCTATCCACAAGTTCGGCACGTATGTGGTAAGGGCAAAGGAAGAAGAGGAAGCGCGAAGGCTGATGGAAGATGCCAGGCTTCTTGAAAAGACCGGCTGTTTTGCTGTCGTGCTTGAAAAGATTCCTGCAAAACTGGCAGAAGAGGTCACAAACAGCCTCAAAATACCGGTGATCGGTATTGGTGCAGGACCAAAAACGGACGGACAGGTGCTGGTACTTCATGATATGCTGGGCATTACCCAGGAATTTTCACCGAGATTCCTGAGAAGATATCATAACCTTTATGCCGAGATAAAAGGAGCAGTGCAGTCGTACATAAATGATGTAAAGACACTGAAGTTCCCAAATGAAAAGGAACAGTACT
>CAYWEQ010000046.1:0-9432 GCA_964457185.1 uncultured Rikenellaceae bacterium | reverse complement strand
TAATTGCGGTTAACAAAAGAGCTTCAGACCTTTCACAGGCCGACAAAACAGGAGATACACCTCTTGATTCTGAAATAAAAAAGTATATCGCTGAAAAATACAACAAACCGGGAGATGTTTTCCTTGGTATTGTTCACCGGATTGACCGTCCGGTTAGCGGCGTGATATTATATGCACGGACCAGCAAAGCGCTGGAGAGGCTTAACGAGATGTTCAGAAGCGGACAGGTAAGAAAATCCTACCTGGCAATTGTCAGGGAGAGGCCTCCTGAAGACAGGGCGACCATCACTCATTACCTGAAGAAAAACGAAAAACAGAACAAGACATTTGTTTACGACACCGCGGTGAAAGGATCAAAGGAAGCAAGCCTGACCTATACTCTTGCAGGACGATCGGAACGATATTATCTTCTTGAAATAGAGCTTCATACAGGTAGACACCACCAGATCAGGGCTCAGCTTGCCAGGATAGGCTGTCCGGTTAAGGGAGATCTGAAATACGGGTTTCCCAGATCAAATAATGATGGCAGTATCAGCCTTGTGGCCAGGAGACTGGAATTCATTCACCCGGTGAAGAAAGAGCAAATTGTAATAACTGCACCATTTCCGGATGGAGATATATGGGGTGAGTTTAATTATGCCCGGTGAATACATGCAGCCGGCGAAAAAGAAAATGAGCCGGAATAATCCTGGCTCACTTTCGGGAATGAACATGAAAGCCTGATCGGAATTATTTCTTTTCTGTTTTTTTATCCTTTACATCCCCTTCCTCATTCTTCTTTTCCTGCCCTGAGGTCATTGCCACAGGAACGGAAAAGATCAATAGTATTAAAAACAGGTTTCTGATAATTCTTTTCATGACTGGCTGGTATTGATTCAGATCAAAATTACTTTATAGCCAGTATTATACAGTTAATTTCAGGTTAATAAGAGTTAATGAAAAGTTAAAACGCATGCAAATTTTGGTATGATAAGTTAAATTTGTACCATGAGCAGAAAAAAATTCATAGGGCTCATCTTCATGATGCTGTTCTCGATTGTTGGTATCATCTGTGTTCAGATCGTTTGGATAAGGGAGGCAGTGGGGATAAGGAACGAAAGCTTTGATGCTTTTGTTATTGCCAGTATCAGGGATGCCGCGAAGTCCATTGAGTCATCAAGGGAAATGAGCTTTTTCAATGATTATATTCTGAAGGATCCTGTCGGATCACAAACTCAGTCAGCCTCCGTTTCCGATTATCTGAATATTGAAAGCTATGCAGCAGAGGCTGACGGCAGTTTCAGTCTCAGGATCACCAACCAGTCGGTCACACAAAATTCGGGTGAGCAGCCGGTCATCATAACTCATGATACTACAATTACTTCGGATTCAATTTATTTTATTGTGGCATCCTCTGATGACCCGGGCAAGATGACAATTGTCAGGAGCGGGGATGATCCGGGGAAAAATACGGGGTCTGTTTATCTCAGGCAGCAGGAATTCGTTGATTGGGTAAAAAAGAGACAGGATGATTTCAGGAATATGAGCGATCAGATGATCAATGAAGTTTACCAGTGGGAAAAGACTATGGAACTTGATAACCAGGTAATTGATTTCAATCTGAAACGGTCGCTTATGTTTTCCGGCATTCAGACGCCATTCGAATTCGCGGTTATCAAAAACGGAATTGTGACTGAAGGTACTTTCAAGAAATCGAGCAAGAATGATTTCCTTAAAAGCAAATATATGGTGCAATTATTCCCTGACAATATCATACGCCAGGATCTTATTCTTTCAGTGGTATTCCCGGAACGCACCAATTATATCCTTGGATCAATGGTATGGATACTCAGCGGATCGCTTCTGTTCTCACTCATAATTCTTGCGACTTTTGCACTGAGCCTCTTTTTAATTATACGCCAGAAAAAGATATCGGAGATGAAATCGGATTTTATTAACAATATGACTCACGAATTCAAAACACCGATAGCCACAATATCACTTGCAGCAGATACAATAACCAATCCCAGGGTGATAAATGATGAGTCCAGCATCAGGCACTTTATCAGCCTGATTAAGAAGGAAAACAACAGGATGGATAAGAAGGTTGAGACAATACTCCAGATAGCAACACTCGACAAGAAGGAAATGGAATTAAAATTCGAAAACCTCTCACTTCATTCTGTGATAGAACGCTCTGTGGATACCATCGAGATATTGCTTTTACAGAGAAACGGCACTATCAAACTCAATCTTAATGCATCGCAGCCTGTAATTTACGGAGACAACGATCACCTTACAAATCTTGTTAATAATCTGCTTGACAACGCAATCAAATATTCGAATGGGTCACCCGAAATTCTTATAGAGACAAAAAATAATGATAGCGGTATTATTATGTCCGTTACCGATAAGGGAATAGGAATGAGCAAAAGCGTACAGAACAGGATTTTTGAAAGGTTTTATCGGCAGGCATCCGGGAATGTGCATGATGTAAAAGGTTTTGGCCTCGGTCTGAATTATGCCCTGGCAATTGTAGATGCCCATAGAGGAGAAATAAAAGTCCATAGCGAACCCGGAAAGGGAAGCCGGTTCGATGTATTTTTACCATTTAACTGGGAGAATTGAAAATGAACATGAAACCTGTAAAGATTTTTCTTGTTGAGGATGATCTTAGTTTCGGATCAGTGCTGAAATCATACCTTGAGATAAACGATTTTTCTGTCGACTGGATGGATGACGGAAAATATGCCGTTGACCATTTCAGAAAAGGAGTATTTGATATCTGCATACTCGATGTAATGCTTCCGCATGTTGACGGATTCACAATCGCTAATGAGATCAGGCAGATTAATAATTCCATACCGATAATCTTCCTGACAGCTAAAAAGCTCAAGGAGGATGTTCTGAGGGGTTACGGATCCGGAGGGGATGATTATATAACAAAGCCCTTTGATACCGATATTCTCCTTGCTAAAATACGTGCAATAGTGTCACGACATGATTTTCAGAACGGGACCAGGGATATTTTTGAAATAGGCAAGTTTGTTTTTAATGCAAAGCTCAGAACACTGACAGCAGGAGATGATGAAAAAAAACTGTCACCAAAGGAAGCACAATTGCTTGAATTACTTGCAGTTAATCCCAATGCTCTGATAAGCAGGGAAATGGCTCTGAAAAAGATATGGGGCAATGATGATTATTTTACTGCACGCAGCATGGATGTCTATATCACCAAGCTGAGGAAAATGCTGTCAGACGATCCCCGTCTTAACATCAAGAATATTCACGGGGCAGGATTCCAGCTTATTGTCAGCGGGAAGTAATCCGGAGATTGTCCCTGCTGAACTGAAGCGGAAGAAGATCACCTCCTTTTTCAATAATCCGGATATTGTTTTTACCATTCAGGATTATCCTGATGTTCATGCCGCTCCTGATCTCCTCTTCAGCTATCACCTGGCGGCAATTTCCGCACGGAGATACCGACTCATCGGTAAGGCCCGATTCAGTAATTGCTGCCACGGCTAATGCAACCGGATTATCCCCGGGGTGATTTGAAGATGCATTTGACAGGGCATTTCGTTCCGCACAGATGCCTGAAGGAAACGCCGCATTCTCAACATTACTGCCTGAAACGATAATCCCGCTCGCAAGTCGGACCGCCGCGCCTACTTTGAATCCGGAATAAGGAGCATATGCAGTTGCGGCTGCTTTACGGGCAGATAATAAAAGTTCATGATCCTCCCTGTTCAGTTCTTCAGGAGTGTCAAATTCTTTATATGAAAAAGAAATATTTTTCGTTGTTATCATAATATTATTATTCAGTATGGGTTCCAAAGTTAATATTTATTGCAATATAATTAAACCACGGAGTGACACTGAGTTAAAAGGAGTTACACTGCTAAAACTCCTTGATACTCCCTGTCAGTCTGACCGAAGCGAAGACCCGTGTAACTTTTTTATTAACTCCATATAGCCCTGTGGTTAATAAAAAGACCTGATACTAAAACACCTTTTTATTATTTTTACCGAAACTGTTTTTTATGCTCAGACAAAAATATTTTCTATTCATATTAATAATTCCACTAATTGTCAGTTCCTGCAGACCGGCCAGGAAGGCAGTACAGCCATCGGCTGGCGAGCCTAATGCTGAAGCTTATGTCGCAAAATATAAAGATCTCGCAATCAGCGAGATGAGAAGAACAGGCGTACCGGCCAGTATAACACTGGCGCAGGGTATGATCGAATCTGATTTTGGTCGCAGCACTCTGACCCGCGAAGGGAATAATCATTTTGGCATAAAGTGCCATAACGACTGGACAGGGCCGACAATCCGTCATCATGATGACCGCAGGAATGAATGCTTCCGGAAATATGCCAGACCGGAGGACTCATTTTATGATCATTCAGATTTTCTGAGATCGGGTTCACGATACAGGTTTCTCTTTGATTTGGATGTTACCGATTATAAAGAGTGGGCCAGGGGTTTGAAAAAAGCAGGTTATGCAACAAATCCTGATTATGCGAATCTGCTTATAAGGAAAATAGAAGAGAACAACCTTTATTACTTCGACCGGAACTTGCCTTTGGCCAGGGAACAGGCAAAACCAGCGGTTAAGACAGAAAAAGAAACAGATAAACCCGCCGGTAACAGCATGATTGTGGAAGTGCCGGTTGAGATAAAAGAGGCGGTCGTTAATCCTCCTGTTCCGAGAATTATGGAAAACAACCGTATCCAGTACATCATTGTAAAGGAAGGGGAGACCCGAGAAATGGTTGAAAAGGAATTCAATTTGCTGAAATGGGAGCTGGCAAGATATAATGAGCTCACCAACGATTTTACGCTGGTCACCGGACAGATGCTGTATCTTCAACCGAAGAGAGACAAGGCAGAATCCGGCAAGGAGACACATGTCGTAAGTGAAGGGGAAACCATGTATTCTATTTCTCAGATTTATGGGATAAAAACAGCAAAGCTGTATGAAATGAACCGAATGATGACTGGGGAGAAACCTTTGCCTGGAGGTAAATTATGGTTGAGGACGGTGAAGCCCGTCAACTGATATGTATGGAATAGTTGGCAATCCTGAAACCTCTCAGGAATTCCAGAGTGTTCATCTTTTTCTTGCCTTCAAGCTGAAGCGTAAGTATATTCACAAAGCCATTTTTGCAGGCTACTTTGATATAGTGCTTTCCATCTGAGATTATGTGACCTGATTTGAATCTGTGTTCCATATTTTCCGGTTCACTTTCATAGATCTTCACTGATAGTACTTCTTCTCCTCTCCTGAGAAAGGATCTTGCACATGGGTATGGTGAAAGGCCCCGGATAAGGTTATGGATTTTTACAGGATTACTGTTCCAGTCTATGATGCAGTGTTCGGGCAGAATTTTGGGAGCTGTTTTAAGCACTTCACCAGATTTGATGAATTTTGACTGGTTCTGTGGTTTAATATTGTTTTTAACCAGTCCCTCAAGTGTTTTTATCACCAGTTTAGCTCCTTGTCTCATAAGCCTGTCATGCATATCACCTGCATTCTCGAACGGGAATATCTGAACCTTTTCCCTCAGCAGTATGTTACCGGTGTCAATTTTCTCATCGATAAGAAATGTGGTAATTCCGGTTTCTGATTCCCCGTTCATTATAGCGTGGTTGATGGGAGCGGCACCACGATACCGCGGCAGCAGGGATGCATGAAGGTTTATAGTGCCAAGAGACGGAAGCTTCCACACAACTTCCGGAAGCATACGGAAAGCAACAACAATGAATATATCGGGCTTAAGTTTCTTTAAGGTGTTAATGAAAGCAGGATCTTTCAGGTTATCAGGCTGAATGATTGGCAGATAACTGTTTTCAGCAAACTCCTTTACAGGCGATTTGGTAATCTTCCTTCCTCTGCCAGCCGGCTTATCCGGTGCAGTAACCACGCCGACCACATTAAAACCATTCATGAGCAATGATCCAAGTGTCGCCACTGCAAACTCAGGTGTCCCCATGAAAACTATCCTGAGGGTTTTCATAAATTGTAAATTCAGTTATTATTACAAATCTAGTAAAAAATCAGTCCTTGGCAAAATGCTTGTAACAGGTAAGGTTATGCCCCATTTTTTTCGCCTTTGTTTCAAGATAGAACTGATTATGAGGATTGGCTTCGATTATAAGGGGAATGGTTTCGACTATCTTTATGCCATATCCTTCAAGCCCTGCCCGTTTGACCGGGTTATTCGAAATAAGCTTTATCTTTCCAAGTCCCAGTTCCCTCATTATATTTGCTCCGACACCATAATCCCTCTCATCCTCGCTGAATCCGAGCTTAATGTTTGCCTGAACGGTATCCATACCTTCATCCTGGAGCCGGTAAGCTTTTATTTTATTCAGAAGTCCGATGTCTCTGCCTTCCTGGCTGAGGTAAATGACTACTCCCTTACCTTCTTTTTCAACCATCTCCATTGCCTTATGAAGCTGCGGACCGCAATCGCACCTCAGCGATCCGAAAATATCGCCGGTAAAGCAGGATGAATGAACACGAACCAGAACGGGATCCTCCTTTGTCCATGTTCCTCTTACCAGTGCACAGTGCTCCAACCCGTTACTGATCTGCCGGAACGGGATGAATTCAAAATCTCCGCTCGCAGTCGGAAGTTTAACCCTTTCTCCTTTCTCAATGATTGAATCTCTTTCGAGTTTATATTTAATAAGGTCCCGGATAGTGATTATTTTGATGCCGAACCTTTTCCGGAGCTTTACCAGATCAGGAAGCCTTGCCATTGAACCGTCATCATTCATTATCTCAACAAGCGCACCTCCCGGGCTGAGACCTGCAAACCGTGTCAGGTCAACCACTGCTTCAGTATGTCCGGCCCTTCTTAATACACCTTTTGCTTTTGCCTTCAGCGGAAAAATGTGGCCCGGACGTCCGAGATCTGATGGTTTCGTGGAAGGATTAATAAGTGCTTTTATTGTAAGCGCTCTGTCTTTTGCTGATACTCCTGTAGTTGTTTCTTCATTGATAAGGTCAACAGACACTGTGAACTGGGTTTCATGGATTGAAGTGTTTATCCCTACCATCAGGTCCAGGTCAAGCTCTTCACATCTTTCTTCGGGCAGGGCGGCACAAATCAGTCCGCGTCCGTGTTTCGCCATGAAATTAACAGTCTCCGGAGTAATCAGTTCAGCAGCACATATGAAATCTCCTTCATTCTCACGGTCTTCATCGTCAACAACTATCAGGAGCTTGCTGTTCTTTATATCCTCAATAGCCTCTTCAATGGTATTCAATTTGAAATTACCCATTCTCTTCTGATTTGTTTTCAGGATTAACTGTCGTTCCAACGAATGTAATCCTGTATATATAGTCTTTAATTCTGCGTAAAAATGTCAGATAGGTCTCAATGTTCATAATAACTGAATCAGTTGATGCCTTGTAGGTCAGGAAGAATCCAATGGGCAGAAGTATGTAAGATGATGCCCACATTCCGGCAATTCCGCTTATCAGATCTTCCTCCACAAGTTTTTCGCCCGATAGTGAGATAACATACCAGATCACAAAGAAAAAAATAGAAATTACAGCAGGAGTGCCCAGGCCTCCTTTTCTTATTATGGCGCCCAGAGGTGCTCCGAAAAAGAAGAATATCAGGCAGGCAACAGGTAGAGTAAGCTTTTTGTGCCAATCGACTTTGTACCGGTTGATCGATCTGATTTCGAACTTCAGTGATTCTATATTGTCAGTCAGGACAAGGTTTGCATCCTTCAATTGTTCAATTGTTCTCAACAGAGCTGTCCTCTTATTGGTAACTGAGAGCGAGTCAAATACCCTCCGGGCGTCGAACGACTTTTCTGATGTGGTCAGTTTTTGAAGACCTCTTTTCGCTGATTCGCTTCTTGAGCCCTGTTGTTCAACAAAGATCTTTGTCTTGGCGAAATCACCTACCCATGAGATCTGTTTTACTGAATATTTTCCGCTCAGGGAATCTATATAATGTGCGAGCTGCGACATGTTAAGTCTCCATGAGCTGGATGAGAACAGGTCATCCCCGCTTCGTTCCAGTTCAAATCCTGACAGCCCGAGCACTATTGTCTGCTCCTTAAAAGTATCTTTTCTTGAGGGATATCTTTTCTGATCCACTCCCGGATTCTCTTCTTCCAGTTCATAGAAAGATTCCCCGTTGTAAAGTGTCATTATCAGTGCTGTTTCATCTGCTGTGACCTTTATATAGCCGGAATCGGCGCATATTAAGGCTATGTTTCCCTTTTTGTCGCGATGGTCATATACAATAAGGTTATCAAGACGGTTTGTAAAAGGATCTTTTGATGTTATTTTGATGCTGAAACCGTCTATATCATTATTGAATGAACCGGCCTGAAGGTTGATATCAGGACGTTTGCGTCGTATATCGTAGAGCAGGAGCCTGGCCTGTTTGTTTGAATAGGGGAGAATAAAGTTTGAAAAGAAGAATGACAACAGCACCAGTAAAGAGATCAGCACAATCAAAGGTCTCATTATCCGCTGAAGAGGTATCCCGGATGATTTTAGTGCTGTGAGTTCACTGAATTCACCCATATTACCGAAGGTCATCAGAGAAGCCAGGAGGATTGCCAGGGGAAGTGCAGTCGGAACAAATGACAGGGAAAACTGGAACAATAATTCTGAAATTATCTTAATGTCAAGTCCTTTGCCGGCAAGCTCATCGATATACATCCACAGAAACTGTAAAAGGAGTATAATAAGCACAATAAAGAACGTGAGTATCAGTGGTCCGATAAATGATCTCAATACAAATATGTCGAGCTTCTTCACTGAATTGCGGAATTTGGATGCGAAATTACTCGAATTTTGGCAAAAAACATACCATTATATTCCGAGAATCCGTTTCAGATCAGTAATCTGCGTATCCCACAGAGAGACAGCATCTTCCTTTTCTTCAGTTTCTGCAAAATCGGTTATGATCAGGGCAAGGCTGCCGCTGAGTTCTTCAATATTGATCCTGAATTCAAAATAGTTAGACTCATCGTCATCCGCATCGAGCCATTCAAACCTTACGAATTTGTTCTCCTTGAGTGCTGCCAGTCTTGCCCTGAGTTCCGACTTATTCCAGAAAAAAGTAAATATATCCCCGTCAACAATTACATTATCAGCAAACCATTCACAAAGTCCCTCAGGTGTACTTAGTCTGGAAAACAGGACTTTAGGAGAGCAGTTTAATGTATATTCGAGCTCGTATTTCAGTCTCATCAGGAGTTTTTTCAATACTGTTATGCAATATAGAAAAAATATTATAACATAAAAATTTCTTATTGCTATTTAACTTCAAACTGATTATATTTGCACCCGCAAAACATCCGCCTTCGCTGAAGCTACGGCGGACAAAGGGCGAGATAGCTCAGATGGTTAGAGCGCATGATTCATAATCATGAGGTCCGGGGTTCAATCCCCCGTCTCGCTACAACGGAAA
>CAYWEQ010000045.1:15756-16881 GCA_964457185.1 uncultured Rikenellaceae bacterium | reverse complement strand
GAAAAGCATTATTGGTTTAACTGGAGCCGCTATCGTACCTCGTACCATGAATGGCTATGCTTCTGTTTTTCCTTCAGAAAAGACAGTCGTCGATCTGCCAGTCCGCATACTGGGTAAAACAGGGATCAAAACTCCGCTTATCAGTTTTGGAACTTCCGGCGCCCTGGATACCGGTTTTATCAGATCAGCTTATGAAACCGGTATTAAAATGTTTTTTTCTGCCACCTATTACGGAGAAGGAAACAATGAAAAGATTGTAGGAGAAGGATTGAAAGGACTTCCCCGTGATTCTTTTGTGGTTGGTACAGCTGTCCCTTCGGATGTTCTGGATAACCGTACCGGAACCTTTACAAAAGCTTTTGATTCAAATGCCTATATTAAAAAAGCTGAAGAGAGTTTGAAACGCTTTGGTATGGATTATGTCGATTTCTTTCTTTTCCCCTTTGCAGGGAAAAAGGAAACTGTACTTAATGAAGGCGTACTGAAAGCATTGGATCAGCTGAAAAAACAGGGCAAGACACGCTTTGCAGGCATCGCATCACACAGCGATACTGAAGAGGCTTTACAGGCTGCTTCCGATGCAGGTGTATATGATGTTGCTATGATTTCATATAATTATAAAATCAAAAATATAGAATCCTTAAATTCAGCTGTTGCCAATGCCGCAAAAGCAGGTATTGGAATTGTTGCAATGAAGACAACTGCCGGTGTTTATAGTGATAAATCAGGCCCTCAGCTTAATTCTGATGCAATTTTAAAATGGGTGTTGCAGAATGAAAATATTTCATCAATCGTTTCTGGGATGTCATCGTTGGAACAGCTTCATAAAAATCTTGAAATGATTAAAAACCTGAAGCTTTCCGATCAGGAAATCATAGACCTTAACCTGGCCGGACTTGAAACAGACCATGGCCTTTACTGTCAGCAATGCAAGCAATGCATACCGCAATGCCCGCATCACCTTGATATTCCTGCTATAATGCGTAGTTATATGTATGCCTATGGATACAGGAATACTGAACAGGCCTGGTATACCCTTGCAGATATTGATCTTTCCGGCAATCCTTGTGAAAGATGCGAAACATGCAAGGTAAATTGCCTTGCCAGGTTTGACGTTAAGAATAA
>CAYWEQ010000045.1:14309-15656 GCA_964457185.1 uncultured Rikenellaceae bacterium | reverse complement strand
AGCCTGTCATCTCCGGCCACAAGGATGAACACTGGTGGTGCATCGACCGGAACAGAAGTATCAGACCATGGCGTATAAACAGCAGCAGCAAAATCAGGATGGCTTTCTGCATCGTGTTGCAACAGTGTGCCAAGGGTTACCATACCCCCTGCTGAAAAACCCATAATACCTATTTTATTTGGATCTATATCCCATTCTGCAGCCCTTTCCCGGACCACCCTTATTGCCTGCCGGCCGTCTTCCTGACCCAGCACAGTTATATCCGACATGGTCCGGCTACGGCTGACATCACCCTCAGGCTTGCCGGAGTTCTCAGGTTTAGATGCTTCGGTTATAGCACTGAATAAAGCTACCATGGCTTTCTGAAATTCTTCCTGGGTTGAGCCTGAATTCGTTAACCTGTATTTCAGAAGAAAAACCGTTACTCCCTTTGAAGCCAGCCATTCAGCTACCTCAGTTCCTTCTGTCTGCCATGAAAGAAATAGGAATCCTCCTCCGGGTGCAACTATCATTGCAGTACCATTTGCTTTGGCAGGATCTGGCTTATAAACTGTCAGTGTGGGTGTTACCACATTCCTGACCATCTCCTGACCCTGTTCATTCAGGTACTGAACCTCTTTTTGCGTCCAGTCTTCCGATCCTGGCGCTATACCAGGCCAAAGTTGGATTACCTGATGCTGGGCTGAGGTGATGATGCCAAATTCCAGCAATATGAAAATCGATAATAAGGTTTTTAATTTCATTGAATTAGGTTGAATGATTAATTTTAATCATATCTAAAACGCAATCCCAATATTGAGACTTATTGAGTTTGTATACTTTTTGAAAGGGATCTCATCAGAAAAATTTGCAAATTCCAGTCCCTGCAACTCATATGCAAAACCGCCAAATACTGCGAATCTGTCGGAGATATTGAACCAGATCCCGCCGGTAGTATGAAAATATAATCCTTCAGGCTTGTTTTTTGTGGTGTCAGTATCAAAGCCTGTGGAATTACCAATCCCGATTCCAAGATACGGAGTAACCTTTTTTGAGGAGAAGGTTGTTCTGACATCAAGGAAAACCGGTATCTGCACATCGCTTGAAACCAGATGCCAGTCCGGATGATTTGCAGGCTTGTCGTAATATTTGCGGACCCCTATTCCAAGCCCGATGGATGTGTGACCAATATTGAAACCATTAATGAAGTTAAACCTGAAGTTATTCATCCCGTACTCACTGATACGAAGTGCATAACCTATTTCAATGATCCCGCGGTAACATTTTCCTTTACTGACACGTGAAGATCCATAATAGTTCTGGGAAACAGGAACCTCATTCAACCTTGTCTCCTGTGAAGGCTGAGTT
>CAYWEQ010000045.1:9766-14209 GCA_964457185.1 uncultured Rikenellaceae bacterium | reverse complement strand
TGACCGGAGCGACCGGAGCAGCGACAGTCACCAAAGTGTCCGGAGCAACCGGAGCAGCGACAGTCACCAAAGTGTCCGGAGTGACCGGAGCGACCGGAGCAGCAACAGTCACCAAAGTGTCCGGAGTGACCGGAGCAGCAACAGTCACCAAAGTGACCGGAGCAACCGGAGCAGCAACAGTCACCAAAGTGTCCGGAGTGACCGGAGCGACCGGAGTGACGACAGTCACCAAAGTGTCCGGAGTGACCGGAGCAACCGGAGCAGCGACAGTCACCAAAGTGTCCGGAGTAATCGGAGTGACCGGAGGGGCTTGATTATCCTCATTGCTCTGATTTTCATTGTCAGATCTGTCAGTGTGAGCTATACGGTTAAATATATAGAAATAAACAGAGTCATTAGCTGGCAATTTGCCTGATACATACTCAACCGGAAACTTCCAGTATCCGTTTCCATCAATGAAAACACCAGTAACATCAAAGACATTTACATTTTCCCCATTTAATTCCACAAGAACCAGCTGCCCTCTGCCTGTAGCTCCTGTAGTATCTTCCCAGGTTTCGTACCAGTTGGTCTGGTCCTCGCCTTTTATATCATATTTATCAACAAAGATATAGGTCACAGAAGCTGCATTCTTATTATTATACCTGAATATTGCGCTGCCCGGATCCTTATCTTCAATAATTGAACTGAACTTGTACCCTATGCTTCTTTTTACTCCCGATGCATTTGGTGTAGTTTTAGTAACCTGGGGTTTTCCCCGGTTTGGGGTGGTATCTTTCTGGGCAAAAGTAAAAGTGCCAATGAATAATAACACAAGAAAGGGAATTATTTTTTTCACAATACCTGGTTTTATGAAAGTTATTTTACATAAAGCTAAGTTAAAATAAATTATCTTTACAAATATCCTCAGGTTTGATAACATGCTTAAAAGGACATCGTTATTAGCTCTGATACTGATCTCCCTCTCAGGTTCCTTCTGCATTTATTCCCAGAATCAGAAGATTGATGGGTATAAAGGCCTCTGGTTTTGTTACGGTCAGCCGCTGGAGTATGGTTATAAATTCTCTGGTGGGGCAGCTACATTTGCATCCCAGCACCGGCCTGTCGCCATTTTTTCTCCCGAGGTCAGGAAAACATTTTTTGTTTATGGCGGCACTAATTCATCTGATGAAAGGCATCTTCTGATAATGATCTCCTATTATGACCATTCACATCATGTGGTGCCAAAACCGGTTATTGTCTATGACAAGATGGGAGTAAGAGAACCTTATGATAATCCGGCTCTTTCAATCGACTCTGAAGGTTACCTGTGGGTCTTTGTCAGCGGAAGAGTCCGAACACGTCCCGGACTGATATTCAAAAGTTCACAACCTTATTCCATTGAAAGTTTCGAGAAGATCATCGAGAAGGAGATGATCTCCCCTCAACCATGGCATATAAAGGATCATGGATTTTTGCTTATGTTCTCAAAAGCTACAAGGGGACAGGAACTTTACTTTTCTTCAAGCACTGACGGAAAAATATGGACTGAGAGTCAGAAAATTGCCAGCATGGGAGGACATTACCAGATCTCATCAGTTTCAGGGAATAAACTTATGACGGCGTTCAATTACTGGCCGGGAGGGAATCTGGATAAACGGACAAATCTTTACCTGCTCCAGACTGAAGATATGGGCAGGACATGGAAAACAATTGGTAACAAAATTATTGACATTCCGGTTACTGAAACAAATAATGAAGCTCTTGTAAAGAATTATGAAGCTGAAGGGAAAATCGTTTATCTCAGTGATCTTAATATTGACAAAGACGGGAATCCGGTGCTGCTGATAATCCTTGGCAGGGATTCGAATCCGGGTCCGAACGGTGGACCCAGGGAGTGGATGGTCGTCCACCGGAAAGATCAAAAATGGAATTTCAGCAAGGTGTGCGAATCAGACCATAATTACGACATGGGATCACTTTATATTACAGATGAGGAATGGTTAATAATCGGTCCCACGGAACCTGGTCCGCAAAAATACGGAACCGGTGGAGAAATAGCTTTATGGATCAGCAAAGATGAAGGGATCAGCTGGGAGAAGTCACATGATCTGACAACAAACAGCAAGTTTAATAATTCCTTCGTAAGACGTCCAATAAATGCGCATAAAGATTTCTACTTCTTCTGGACTGACGGAGATGCTGATAAACTTTCGTCCTCCCGTTTGTACTATACTGATCAGAAATGTAAAAGAGTATGGATTCTGCCCTATGATATGATAGCTGATTCTGAAAAACCTGTCAGGCTCAGGTAAGGATCAGTTCAGATTATACAAATGTGCAGCATTATCATGAAGGATCATTTTTGCTATGGTCTTTGCTTCAGTTTCTGACAGATAACCATCCCTGACCTTGTTAATTAAAACATCAGAGATTATCCGTCTTGCAATAACCGACTCTCCATAAACATTTTCTGCAGACATCACATCTCCTCCGAAAGCTATCAGTTTACTTGCAGGAACAACCTCGAGCCACTCATCCAGGTACCTCTTACTGTAGGAAGGTGAAATAGAAAAGATCCAGTTCATATCGATATAAACATTCGGGTAGTTCTTTGCCAGGGCTGATAACTCGCCGCCATAAGGATAACTTCCGTGATACAAAATAAAGTTTATATCGGGGTATTCTAAAAAAATATTCGTCATGGCAACCGGACTGGAAATGCTTATGATATTACTATATCCGGCTTGCAGTCCTGTATGAAAGGCAACAGGCACTTTGTATTTTCTTGCCAGATCCAGAAGTCTGAAAAGCATATAATCCTGGAGAGCTTTTGCCTCACTGAATGAAATTGAATAACCTTCATCACCATTGACAAGATTACGGAATACTTTCCTGGCAGCTTCAGGTGTTACTTTCGCGAAATTAAGAGGGCGGGTATAAGCAACTACAATTTTTACAACTGTCATTCCATTTTCAACCTGTTTTTCAAATTCCAGTCTCAGGGATTTTACATAATCCTCAAGTGTATATACAGGTTCCAATTGCCTCATTGCCAGTGAATCGATCCTGTACCTGGATTTAGTTAATAACCATGCATCAAATCGTTGTGCATACCTGAAATAATCATCCTTCCCTTCTATTGGATAACCATCCTGGATTACATAGTCAATACGGCATGAATCCCTTAGTATGCGGTCAAACCATTCGTCTGTCTTATAGGCCTTCTTTATTTTATCAGAAAGCGGTCCCACTGTATACTCATTTAAAACAGAGATACCATACAAGTTTTTGATGCCAAGGAGAATAATCCTGTTAAATGATGTGTTAAACGTTTTATTCCAGTATGGCTCGATCAATTTCCACTTCTTTTCCGGCGATAGTACTTCATTAAATAATGAATTGAAATAAGATGGTGGCATTCCTGCAGAGATCAGGTAATCATATCCATTTTGCTGAAAGAGTGATATAAAGTCAAAGAATTGGCTTTTCTTCAGTATTTCCGGTGGAAACAGATGTTCATGATTATCAATGATCCTTAATGTATCGATATATTTCCTAATTCGTGATTCATAACCCGGAACCGAGGAAGACTTTATTTGTCCCTGAGTTTTTCCTGAAATTACGACGGTAAAAAGGATAAAGAATATAAAACGGAATCTCATAGTCTGCAAAGATATACTCAAACAAGACAATTATCTGGTTGAAAACATTCCCTTTATGTTCCGTTTTAACTTTATTTAACGCGGTATTGTAATATGGCTGAACAAATGATAGAATGTAAGAGGAATCCGGATGTTCTTATGATTGTTTATTCCTTTTTCTAATTCCCATGCAAGGTTTTTCTCATGGTTAGTTTTACCAGCAGGTACTGAATAACTATCATTAAAATTCCTCCGGTAAGTATAAATATTATTAGCAACGGGATGGTAATATCAAACGGGAGGCGTAACATTCCTTTCAGATCTTCTGCTGTTGAATTACTCAAAAGTGCTATTGATGCTGAAAAAAAACATACAATTCCGGTAACCAATGTGGCAAATACGGAGATCCTGCGAATTTCCAGCTTGTAATTTGTTATTTCTTTATGATGAATAACGTACTTTGCCCAATAATAACCAGCAGTTATCCCGAGTATCAGATGAAATACCGGGATGCCCATGAACATGGCAAACAGGACACCATTGTAAAACAGGTAAACCAGAATTAATACCGGTACGGATAATTCATAATAATGCGGTTTACTTATCAGTTTGATAAGAAGAGAAATTACTATACCGACGCTCAGTCCTGATAGTGCAGCAATTTTGATTATTTTAATATCATCTGTGAAAATGAATGCGGTCCACCACGACAGGATGAAACAAAGAAGCGGGATTGTGATCCCGAACAGCACATTACATAATAGTTTATCAAATTTTATCATATTATTTTGATTTTAAACTGGTCAGATGAAATTTCGGA
>CAYWEQ010000045.1:8551-9666 GCA_964457185.1 uncultured Rikenellaceae bacterium | reverse complement strand
GTTTCAGCTGCAAATAATGAATTAATTACCGCCTCTTCAGTGGCTTCAATAACGGCTTCAAACAGCAGGTCGAGCCTGTCATTTCTCAAAACCCTGTACTCCTCATACATCGAATCTGACGTATAAGGGATCCTGAGATCTTCAGCAGTTGAAACAGCGATAGCAAAATCTCCGCTGCTGTTTGAAGCAATGCCGCCTGTCCTTGCCATACCGAACATTGACCTCGCAGCCATTCTTTTCAGGTTTTTCGTGCTCAGCGGTGCGTCCGTCATGATCACTATCATACATGAACCGTCCTCTTTATATTCATTCTTTATTTCTTTGAACCTGTAACGACCCAGTTCCTGCCCCACTGGTACGCCATTGATCTGAAGAATGCCTCCAAAATTGGTTTGTACAAGAACACCGACAGTATAACCGCCGCGCGATGCAGGCAATATCCTTGACGAAGTTCCTATGCCTCCCTTGAATCCGAGACATGATGTTCCGGCGCCAGCACCCGCATTGCCTTCCTGTACAGGTCCTGCTGCCGCATTGGCAATAGCCTGTAATACATGTTCCCTGGTTATGTGTTTTCCTCTTATATCATTCAATCCGCCATCGTTTGTCTCTCCAACAACCGGATTGACACTCCTGACGCTGCTGTTTTCAGGAAACTGCAGTGTATAATCAGTCAGAGCATCTGCAGCAACCGGCACACTTAATGTATTTGTCAGAATAACAGGAGTCTCGATGTTGCCCAACTCCTCAACCTGCGGATATCCTGTCAGTTTTCCAAAGCCGTTGGCTATATATATTGCAGCAGGCACCTTGCTCTGGAAAATATTTCCGGCATGAGGCAGTATTGCTGTCACCCCTGTGTGAACTGAGTCACCTTTGATCACAGTAACTTGTCCAACCTTTACTCCCGGAACGTCGGTAATGGCATTGTTCGCACCTGTGTTCAGGATGCCGATAATTATTCCGTAATCTCTTGCTCTTTTCATTTGTGCATTCGTATTCAGAAAATTCAATAATGCAAGTAAAACAAATATATATTTCATGTACCTGTGTATGATTTTATCTGTACAGAGACAAATTTACACCTTGTCAGGAGTAAAATCAAAATTTTAATA
>CAYWEQ010000045.1:3570-8451 GCA_964457185.1 uncultured Rikenellaceae bacterium | reverse complement strand
CTTATAAACCTGGCAAGAATGAAAACAAAAACCCTGCAATTACAAGTATTGCAGGGTTTTGCTGCCTTATCTGGCATCTACTTTTTACCGGCCGGTGCGCCTTTTGAAACCTTGGCTGCATTCTTCACCTGAATTTTAGAGCTTGCTCCTTTGTTCTTTGTTGCTGTCTTTTCCTGTGTCTGAACGCCTTGTTTTGCCTGAGTCATCGTTCCGGCCTGAGTTTTAGTTTGAGTTTTTGCCTGTATTCCGGCCTGTTTCTCAGCCTGCTTCTGGGCTTTTCTTTCCTGATTCATGGCCTGTTTCTGGGTCTTGGTCATCTGATCCTGCTTCTGATACTGGGTCTGTTCCTGAGTCAGTGTTCCAGCCTCTTCCCTGGTCCTGGTCTGGTTACCCGTCCTGGTCTGGGTCTGGGTTTGTGCTGTGATGCCGGCACTGATTAAAAGTGCTACGGCAGCAAATAAAATTTTTCTTTTCATCATAATGTGGTTTTATATTATTTTTAAGCATACAGTTCAAAAATACTATGGTGAAAATGAATTATTTATGAATTTTCAGGAGAAAACCACAAAAAAACAGATTTTTTTCTGCCGGATATCTGTTTGAGAAACAGAATCATATCAAAAAATCTTCACATAGCAGCTCAGCAGGAAAGAGAATCCTTTTGGATTTAAAGGATCCGTATCGGAATATAAAGGGAAAATAAATCCGGGATCAGCCTCAATGGTTACTCTTCCCATATTGAAAGCCACCGGGATGCCCAGGTTAACTTCCATGAGACTGAAGAATTCTGTAACGGTTGTTCCCGAAGGATTTTTACCTGAAGTTTTTTTGGGGCTGAAAGGTTGCGATATTCCGATTGTGGTACCGCTTGATGTGGTTGTTTCCGTAAGGGTTCCAAAAAGCATATTTACATACGGATCAAAAGAAATATTTGCTTTTTCGTTGAAGAACTGAGGCGTCTCAAAATACCTTGAGTTCCTCAGCTGTAAATAGAGACCGGATGATTCTGAAAATACTCCTCCTGCAGATAGCTTGGTATAGAGTAACTTCCAGTCAAATCCAAGAGTGAGGTCTCCGTAAAAAAAGTTGCCAAAAAGCGTATCTGTCAGCTCACTGTTGACCTGGTATCTTGACACTCCTGCTGACAGGTCAAACCATGAATTGAAAGTATTGCTGTAATTCAGGGAAAATGTATTAAAAGCCAGGAACTGATCAAATGCTGCCAGATGTACAGATGAGACAGACGCATATAATTTCTCTTTGAAGCCATAGGTAAGGCTTCCGAAATAATAAGGCTTATCACCTGATATTGAAGAACCCATATAAACCATGTTGTTCCCAATCCCGGCACTTGCATAGAGGGCATGGGCTGATACTGGTTCTTCCTGAGCAATCAGTGGAATGGAGGAAATCCCGCCCATCAGGCAGACAAGGATTATACAGATATTTATTTTACAGTTTTTCATATTAATCAGAATAATATTCTTGACAGCAGGTTTTGAGGTAACTGCTGTAACAAATATTCTATTACAAGAATGAAGAATTCATGAAAGTTAAGATTTACCTTTAAATTTTACACACAATAATAAGATTCTTCGCTGACGCTCAGGAATGACAATGCATACAGAGGGAGTGGAAAGAGGAATCTTAAACTCCGGCTATTCTGCGCTTGTACTCAGCCAGTGCTTCATCCAGGCGTATTTTTTCATTTCCGTCACCCTGTACGTTATGTGACGGATGAATATACAGCTTTACACCCCTGTCGGCAAGGATCTCAGCAACAGTCGTTATTGTCATCCAGACACATGCAATGAATGCCATCGATGAAACCGGTCCTATCTTATCCACGTGGTTTTTAAGTGTGACCGAAGCGTCCTGAAGGGGAGCACAGGTATCAACAACTATATCGGCAAGGTCAAAAATCGTTTTTCCGCTTGAGTGCCTGGTTTTTTTACCTTTGGCTTCGGAAGCAGAACCGAATACAATCACCTTCATTCCTTTTTTCCTCGATTCGATGGCAATATCAATGTTAACATTATTTACACCTGAATGGGAAAAAAGCCACATTACATCACGTTTATCAAAATCATAGCCTTTCATTATCTCTTTCCCGTATCCTTCAACACGTTCAAGGAAGATGAACTGATGCACTCCCATTTCACCGGTTATCCTTGTGAAAAATGTCAGAGGAAGTTCGATCATGGGATGAAAACCGACAAAGCCTCCTATGCGGGGATACATCTCTTCAACAGGTATAGTAGCATGCCCGCATCCGAAAGTATGAACCCACCGTTTGCATTCAATGGTATCTGCCATCGCCTCAGCTGCCTTCGTGATGTTCTCCGTCTGTGTTTCCTCGATCCGGGTCATTATTTCCCGGACATTATTAAGCCATTGTGTTGCCAGCATAGTATTAAGATTATTAAGTGTTAATTTTACGTTTATTGTTTTTTCTGAATATCAATATATATAAGAGAATCATTACCAGCAGTTCTGCAAATGCAACTGTTATCAGATGACGGATCCCGAAGTTCCTGGCAATGATTCCCATGCAGTAATTTACCGACATATTGCCGATAAGGGCAATAAACAATGCTATGCTGAATGCGGTTCCTGAAAGCTCAGCATAACGGCTTCCTATAAGTCCCAGCATCACCGGGAAACCTGCAGCCAGGCCGGCGCCTGACAAAATCAATCCTGTCACTGCCATCATTGCTGTATTACCTGTTTTCAGAAAAATGAGCCCGGCAAGTAACAGAATGAAGGATACCATCAATAATTTCTTTTCTGAAAGTGATCTCAATAAGCTTCCAATGATCAAACGCATAACCGCCATACCTGCTACAAATGATGAAAGCGCGAACAGCGCCTTGCTCTGAGCAATCGAAAGATGTTCAATCAGGTACGTTGTTGTCCAGTTGTTGAAAATGCCTTCAAAACTGCTTTGAATAAAAAGAAAAAAAGCTATAATTATCAGGATTTTATCTTTTAACATTCCCAGGCTTCTGGCAACCGGGAATCCATGCGGCTGCTTGGGCGGGGGAAATTTTATGAGCATGAAAAGCAGACCTGCTGCGAATGTCAGTATACCGACTACTGTCAGTATTGTCTCAAAGCTTACAGTATTCCTGAGGATCCCCAGGATGAGAGGCATACCAAGGGCGCCTATCCCGAAAAAGACGCCCAGCAGGCTTAAGTTAGCCCCTTTATCCTTATCGCTTATATCAGAAACCAGCGCATTGGTTGCCCCGTTGACAGCTCCTCCGCCAAATCCTATCAGGAACGTATATATCCTTAGCAGCCACTGAGCCTGTGCAAACCCGGTTCCCAGGAAACCGGCAGACATTATGAAACATGATACGGCAAGTAAAATCCTGTAACTGTATTTATCAACTACAGGACCAAAAATCATCGATCCGGCAAGCACTCCGAAAGGAAGGATGGAAAAAAGCGTTCCTGAGGATATTTCATCGAGACGGAGCTTCATTTTCAGGTCAGGAACCACTGAGCCCAGAGTTATCAGGGCTATTCCGAACAATAGCATCCCGAGGCAGGATGACCAGAAAACAACTCTTTTATTATACATCTGCCTGGCTTTTATTCATTTTTTGATCTTCGATAAAGCTCTCAGTGCAAGGAATCCGGCTCCATACACTCCTGCCTCACCTCTTAATGCCGATGGTTCAATTCTGACCTGATTAATGCTCACGGGCTGTGCCCATTTTACCGCTTCTTCCCTGATTGCCGGAATCAAGGATATGGCAGGACCGAAAACACCTCCGCCCATTATTATCTTTTCAGGATTGAACAGGCTGACCAGGTTTGCCACAGCCATTCCCCAGAACTCTATGCATGATTCAATGACCTTAACTGCAACAGGATCCCTGTATTCATAAGCAGTAAACACATCATAGGAAGATATTTCCTGAGGATTCTTGTTCTTAAGCTCACCTGAATATTCGCTTTCTTCTTTCAAAATAGCCCTTGCTGCTTTTGCAATACCTTCCCCTGAAGCATAGTATTCAAAACATCCGCAGTCTTTATACTCATCAAGAAATGGCTTGTTTAAAGCCATCCACCCTGTTGCTCCGGCAATATCATGACTTCCTCTCAGTACTTCACCATTAACCAGGATGCCGGCTCCGATACCGGTACCTACAGCCAGGAATATGACATTGTTGCATCCCCTGGCATTGCCCTGCCATAATTCCCCGAGAATATAACAAGCCCTGTCACTGTCAATTGTGACCGGAATTTTACCTGCAGCAGTTTTGACTTCACTCATTAAAGGATAATCGTCCCATCCCGGGATGTTGGGTGCCCATACACTGCCTGAATCAGTATGGCTGATGCCCGGAACAGAAATGCCGATAGATCTTATATGATCATCCTGATTTTCAGATGTATCAATTAATCTGGTTATATGTTCTGTAATAAGCTTGCCTACTTCAGTACCTTTCCGGTTTTCCAGCGGAACTGATTCCCCGGCAAGGATCCTGCCTTCCATCGAAAATATCGCGAGGGCCAGCTTTGTCCCTCCCAAATCAACTCCTAATACACACATATACAGTTCTTTATGAATATTCCCTGCTAATCCTTATCCAGTAATATTTCCAGTCCTTCCACATTCCATCCTGAAACTCTCAGGTAAGGCTTCTTCCCTGACAATAAAGCTGCCGGACAGCTGACTGAAAGGTAAATATTTTCAGATGGAGCAAGAGTAATATAATTTCCTGACCAGTAGCTGGGCAGTATCTCCTCCCCTTCTCCCATCAGGCTGGAACGTATGAAGAAAGCGAGCCCATCGCTGTTGTTGGATACCTGGATTGTCCATTTTATTTCTGTTTCGTTGCTTTCAGAAGCAATGACTTTTACCTGTAC
>CAYWEQ010000045.1:1284-3470 GCA_964457185.1 uncultured Rikenellaceae bacterium | reverse complement strand
TCAACATTTGCAGTAATATTGGATACGGATTTATAGGTCCTGTTTATTACAGTTACTTTTTTATTGTTCAGATTCAGCTGAATATGAACAGGCTCACAGGCATTCTGCATAAAATAATAACCGGCATTAGGCTGAAGGTACCAGTCGTACACCTGCCAGACCACGCTGGGGAATGCGGCATTAAGCTTCCATAGCATTACACCTCCGATATCATTCAGTTTATGTCCTGCGGCTTCAAAAATGCCCTGGTAACCGGTGGCATTCATAAGCTGCATTTTATCGCAGAAATCTTCCATTGATTCAGGTTCTCCATACCTTTTGATTGTTTCCTTATAGTAGAGATCCCATTTCCCGTTCCCGGTAGCTGCATCATGGTAACCCCAGGTGTTGTTCAGCGGGAAAGGAAGTTTCTTATCCCAGACAAGATCGGGTATAATTTTCGGTAGTATATTATAGGGAACCATTGACGGTATCCCTGTCTCATCCTTAAATACCCAGTCTCTTCCTGCTATAGCCCTGGTATAATAGCTTGCCGGATCCTGCCATGTATAGGGGCCGCCGCTATAGACACCTGTAGGAAGATTGTCAGGCCATGTCCCCGGCCATCCTTCAGGCAGCCTCGCAAATCCCGAGGAGCTGGGGATGAACGGGCGTGTACCATCCAGTTCAATTATGCTGTTCCTCATAAAATCATACAATTCCCTTCTTGCATGTCCCTCGTTGCCGCCAGTCCATACCAGGAGGCTTGCACGATTGCGAATACGGTTTATTGTGCTTACAACATTCCGCTTAAAGACTTCACCCTCCAAAGGCCAGTCAGGGGAGCCCTTGAACTCGCCCTGCGTATCCCCTGTTACCCAGAAATCGGACCATACCAGCAGTCCGTAACGGTCAGCCGCATCAAAAAATTCATCACATGGAGTTACTCCGCCTCCCCATATCCTTACCAGGTTTACATTTGCATTCCTGCAAAGTCTCATTTCGTAATCGTACCTGGTTGAATCACGGTTAAGCAGCATATCAGGGACCCATGCGCCTCCGACAAGATGTATCCTCCTCCCGTTTACATAAAAATCACGGCGCCACGAGTTATTTACATTTACTGCCTTGGTAGATACGGTCCTGATCCCGAAAATAAATGATGTATCGTTGACAATTTCTGATGCATTTGAATATTGAAGCCGTATCCTGTAAAGATCAGGTTTACCATGTCCGTTCGGCCACCAGAGAACCGGATTTGAAATATTCAGTTCCTTCGTATTTGCACCGTTCATTTCAATCTTCAGCGATCCGCCGGGTTCAATTGAAGATTGCCTGGTGATCTTTATGATTCTGCCCTTGAAATTTTCAGGTGAGATCGTTACAACCAGGCTTCCATCTTTTTTTATCTGGCTGTGGTTTAATAAAGTCATGCTCAGCGAGAGTTTTGCCAGGCTGGTATCAGGCAGGTTTGGCAGTTCGGTTACCAGCTTTGGATTTGCAAATGTTACTCCGCCCGAAGTACGAAGGTAAACCGGCAGCCAGAGCCCTAAGTTACGGTCCCTCACAGGAGGTATCCAGTCCCATCCCACCGAACAGAGCATTGTGACATTTTTGCCAATATCGCCCGTCGGGCCTCCGTTCGGATAAAAATCGCCCAGAGCTTCCAGTTGTTCTTTTGAAGGTAATCCGGGATAATCAAGAGGGTATATCTTAACAGCCATGGCATTATCCTCTCCTGCCCTGATATGTTTACTTACATCGAGGCTGTATTGTGCAAACATCCCGGCCATCTGCGTTGAATCTGCAATCTGCATCCCGTTGACCCAGACAGCAGCCCGGTAGTTTATTCCCTTGAATATCAGCTGGAAATAACGCCCCTGGTCTGATGCAGGGACCTTAAAGGTTGTCCTGTACCAGTATGGCTTCTTCCATGGATTTGGATCATCCGGAAGATGGCTGTACTGCTCAAGATTATATTGTTTATTGAATTCATCAGATGCATCGGGTATGTACATGTTGTTCATTCCCGAATACGGATCAGGATAAACCCTGTTGGCAACCAGACCTGAAAGAACGGTTGACGGGACCTTTACCGGGAACCAGTAAATATCAGGTTTATATCCCGGGGATGATATCTCTTCTCCGGCAGCTTCAACCAGGGACGAGGATTGCAGTTCAAAACTGACCAGCTTTACCTGCTTTAC
>CAYWEQ010000045.1:0-1184 GCA_964457185.1 uncultured Rikenellaceae bacterium | reverse complement strand
ATAACAAGTGTTACCACCTGTTCGTTTATCGGGTCTATCCTTAATGCGGCCGGGATACTCAGGAACAGAAGAATGGTGATCAGTCCCCTTGGTGAAAAAAACAGATAAGGAAATATCGGTATTTTAAGAAATCTCCGCAGGAAAATAATACGTAATAAATAGATCCCTGCAATTATAATTACTGAAGTAAGAATATTCCGGAAGCTTAACAATCCTTCAATCTTTGTATAATAACCGAACATTATAAAGAAAAAGGATCTCACAACAAATGTAAATTCTGTCATGATCTTCTTAAAAGATACCAGGTCATTTCCAAACTTATCAAAATCAACATATCTTCTGATCAGACTGTTCTCAACCAGCTTGTAGTTTGCCATTGCTATGCCGAAAGCCATAACAAGCAGAAGTGCAGGAAGGTGAATCATTTTGGCAAGTGAATATATCAGGACAACCGAAGTAAGGATTATAATATAGTTAATATGATATGTTATTTTGTGCAGGAGCATGGCAAGGGCGGAAGTGATCATGATAGCAATGATTATAGTCAGCATCCCCTTTAAGGTGAAGTTCATCAGTCCCTGACCAATTGAATCCTGGTAAATCAGTATAAAGTCAAATACGAGTATTCCGATTATATCTGAAAAAGAGCTTTCATAAACAACGAATTCCTTCTGTTCCTGGTTGAGATTACCGGCTGAGGATATTGCGACAGCACTGCTGATGATCCCGAAAGGTATGGCATTCAGCAATGAATCGATTACTGGGTAATCCAGGAGTTTTGTTAAAATCAGTGTCATTATAGCCACGAAAAATGCAAACAGGATGATGGCAGCAGATACAGATTTGATTATCAGTCCGAACTTATGTTTGCCAAGTTTCAGGTCCATACTGGCTTCCATGACAATCAGGATCAGACCCACTGTGCCGATTACAGGCAGGAGCGGCTCCATGTCAGGCATTTTGAAACCTGTTGTATTAACCAGTACCTGGATGGCGATCCCCAATCCTATAAGCAGAATGACTCCCGGTATTTTTGTGTATCTGCTTGTGATATCAAACAGATAAGCAAGCAGGATCAGAAGACAGAAAGCCAGTATTATATAGTTTGTCATTTAATCATCAGAACTTTACAACATTTTCCGCAATAAATTTACTATATTGTAAAAAGTATTCGTCTGTTTGTA
>CAYWEQ010000044.1:10811-17256 GCA_964457185.1 uncultured Rikenellaceae bacterium | reverse complement strand
TTTTTGTAGTCCATAGGGGAATCGAACCCCTGTTACCAGGATGAAAACCTGACGTCCTAACCACTAGACGAATGGACCAGGAAAAGAACTTAAAAATGCGGATGCAAAGAAAACATGTTTTTTTTGAACTGCAAAATATTTTCAGGAAAAACAGATCAAAGCATCAGAAGTTCATGCAGATATGCTGAAGAAAGAAGTCAGAATACATATCTGACTGATATTGCTCCGTTTAATCCTCCCCATCCGGTATAACCGATAAGATTAAAAGTCGGGAGCAGGTCAATTGATAAATTGACAGGGATCTCATCGAACGTATATTCAAGCCCTAAAATAAAATCGGCTCCGATAATTGATCCGGTATATGTATCATCAACATTGGGATTGTTTTCTGCATCCCAGAATCCGGCATGAGCACCAACTCCCCAGAACCAGTTCAGTCCGGGATATTTTCCGGTCCAGTGTTCATTTTCATATAATCCTGTGACTACAAATCCCCCCCAGCTGCTGGCAAGGATTCCTTCAAGAGCATTTGTTTTGCTCAGGAAGTGCTTGACCGTCAGGCCATAAGGATAGCCCAGCCGCAATCCAAGACTTGTCCTGTAATCCTGTCCGTATGAAGCTGATAATAAAAATACAATTGAAACCAATAATAAAATTGTTCTTTTCATGTCAATTAAGTTTTTCTTTATCTATAATAAAACTGCCTGCAAAATTAATTATTGTTTCCATTTATTCAATATTCCCTTTTGGCCATTCTGAAAGGGATTTCAATGATACCCGGGTATTTTCAACCGCACCTTCCGGAATAAGGAGAACATTAAGCACGACAGCTGAATTTGCCGGTACTGTTATTTCAAATCCGACCATTGCGGTTCCGGGATTAAGGGCATCGTAATCATGAGGTGGCAGGGTGCTCCAGGTTTTCATTTTTACCTTTGCAGGCTCTATAACTTTTAGAATAAGTCTTTGCTCGTTCTTTACCAGCTCTGCCGTATTCATTCCGGTAATCTTCACATCAGCTGAGGTCAGCATATTCCAGCGTATCGTAGCGCTGGATGAAAGAGTCTCAATTTCATCACGCACCATCACATACTGATCATCAACTATGGCAATTCCTCTGACTGATTTACGAAGATGCTCCTTATACAATGAAGTAATGTCTGAAACAGCATTAAGCATGCCGGGCTCATCAGACCAGCTGTTGATGAAGGCATACCCGTCAACATCCTGGTGCTTTCCGTTGACAGTAAGTGTATTATGGACAAAGTTATTATATCTGAAGACTTCCCAGCGTTGGGAATTTTGAGCCATGTTCCAAAGGTCAACGCCCGCTGTTTCGAGCGAGTTGTAATCCTGAGGGCCAAAGTCCATTGCCCACCTCTTCCAGTGAGCCTCTATTATAAATGAACCGATATCCATGTGTCCGTGATTGACAGAGGGAGATCCTGCTTTAAATCCGACAAAGATTAATCCCGGCTGATACCAGGAAGATCTCATCAGGGCAACAGGATTTTTTCCCTGTCCCACCCAGAGTCTCTTTTCCGGAAAGGCCATTTTTTCTGCCTTCCACCATGAACCCCAGATAAGAATTGCAGGCAATAGCCGGTCATTTGAAAAATTTTGAGACAAAAGATAATCCATTTCCGACCATAGCAATGACGGATCTTCCATTTTGTTTGCGAACCAGAACATTGCAGGCTGGAGGCTTCCATCAACTCCGCAGTCGGAGTAGTTGAAACACCTGCCTGACTCTCCTGTCATATTTTCAAGATACCCGGCGGTTTTAAAAAATCCCTCATTCATTTCAGGATCAGATGATATGCCAAAGGCTTTTTCCAGAGCAGCCAGGTACATAACGTTGAAGGTTGTACCATAGCCCCAGTATGAATATCCTTCAGGATAAGCGCCATCAGGCAGGTATTCTTCCATTGGCAGTCTGATTGAACTGTCAGCACGTTCAATTATTGAAGAGGCAAGTGCAGGATCGGTTTCATATATTGCCAGAGCGCCATATGTCATTCCTGCATTGCAGACCTGGTTCCAGTTATTCGATGACGTGAGCCACCATGTATAATTCGTGTCAAGAGAGGATTTGAGTCCTTTCTCAATAATTGCCTCCCTGATTATTTTGCGGGATTTTGGCGATAACTCCCTGTAAAGCCAGTCGTATCCTATGGAGAGTGCCATCGTCATTTCTGCAACATCGAGAAAATGCGACGGATTCCAGTCACTGAAATCCGAAACGGCAAGCATTTCCTTTTCGGCACGTTCGGCATATTTATCTTCAGAAGTAATACGCCACGCATATGAAAGATAAAAAATCCGCCTGAGAGCTTCCCTTGATTTGTCGAGCAGTCTTCTCCCGATCTGGATTCTTTCAACAGGCTGCATTTCAATCATTTTATCGCATTCATCAAGTATAAATTGATTAACTGTCTGCCATATCGGGTCGGCAGTGACACTATTTTCAATTGCAGTCTCCTCTCCCTTAAGAAGGAGTAATCTGGGATGGGAAGGAAGATTAGTCTTTCCTGTTTCTTTATTTCCGCAGGCAGTGATGAAGATAATTACTATTATTGCAATCATCTTAGTAAACAGCGTACTGATCTTCATGGTCATGCTTTTATTGTGATACTAAAATTATGCAAAAAAAGCATGATTAACCTACCTGATCGTAAAGTCTTATATTTGTATAAGAGATTTTTTCCCGGATTTTTATGAAAGCTCGGTCTCACATAACGGATTATAAAGGCGGGCACTACATTGAACTGCTTCAAAGTGGTGAGCCATTCTTCGCGGCAGTTGAAAGGATTATTGATGAGGCGAAGCAGTTTATTCATTTCCAGACATATATTATTGACGAGGATGAAACAGGAATAAGGATCATAAATGCGCTGATCAGGGCTGCCAGGAGGGGAGTAAGGACATACCTTCTCCTGGATGCTTTCGGAACAAAATACCTTTCAGAGGAGTTTATTGACAGCATTGAAAACGCCGGCATTCTTTTCCGTTTCTTTTCACCTACACTGACAACAAAAGGTTTCCAGCTAAGCCTCCGGCTTCATTCAAAGGTGGTAATGGCTGATGGCGAAGTGGCTATTATCGGGGGGATGAATTTTGCAAACAGGTACCATGGTTCTCCTGGTAAGAAAGAATGGCTCGATTTCGCAGTACTGATAAAGGGTCCGGAATGTGTTCATATTCTTTCAATTATTAAAAAACTCTGGAACAAGAAATTTATTTCCAAAGAAGAGAGGTCACATGAAATAATTCACACTCCGGTGCATTATAAGGAAGATGTGAGAATAAAGGTTCAGCAGAATAACTGGTACCGGAGAAGAATTGAGATACTCAGGAGCTATCGCCATGCACTGAAGACTGCACAGGACAGGATGATAATTTTTGCAAGTTATTTTCTGCCGGGAAGAAACGAACGAAAGCTTTTAAGGAACGCAAGCATGAGGGGCGTCGATATTACAATTGTGCTTGCAGCCGAGTCCGATGCACCTGTATTTACCAGGGCTACTATTTTTCTTTATGATTTTATACTCAGGAACAAAATAAATATCTACGAATATCTGCCATCAAATCTTCATGCAAAAGTTGCCACGGTGGACGGTAAATGGAGCACCATAGGCAGCTATAACATGAACCACCTGAGCGATTATGCAAGCATAGAGATAAATGTTGATATTCTGGACGATGGTTTTGCTCATTATTTTGAAGAAATATTAAGTGATATAATAAAAAAAGAGTGCCGTCAGGTAACCTTTGAGGAGTATAACCGCAGGCAAACATGGTTCTCAAGATTGAGAGGATGGTACTCTTATCAGATGATAAGGCTCCTGATGAGAATTACATACCAGCTCACATCAAAGAAAAAAAGGCAACGGACATTATGAGCTTTTTGAGCTTTAGAGCATAAACAATACGTCAAAGCAGATTGTTATTTTTGTATATCAGTGTGCGATGAAATTACATCTTTTCAATATTGCCAATTTTAAAGTTGACGGGGGAGCGATGTTCGGGGTAGTTCCCAAAGTTCTCTGGTCCAGGGTATATTCTTCTGATGAGAACAATCTTATAGTTCTTACTCTGCGGTCGCTTGTTGTTGAGACAGAAGGTCATGTTATACTTGTCGATACGGGATGGGGCGACAAACAGGATGAAAAATTCTTCAGGCATGTACATTTGCATAACGGAGAAGGATTGCTGGAAGGACTAAGGGTAAGAGGATATAATCCCGGGGATATCACTGATGTGGTGCTTACACATCTTCATGCCGACCATTGCGGAGGTTGTGTGAGGAACAAGCCTGGTAGTCCCGGTTTTGAACTTGTATTCCCCGGGGCAATATATCATGTCAGCAGAACTCAATGGGAGTGGGCTGTGAAAAACAACATGAGGGAGGCTGATGCTTTCCTCGAGGAAAATATCCTCCCTATTGCAGAGAGCGGCAGGCTCAGCCTGACAGATGAAGAAGGTGAACTTTTCAAAGGTTTCTCTATCAGATATTGTTACGGGCATACTCCCGGGCTTATGATCCCGGTGATAAACCATAAAGGGAGGACACTTGTGTATACCGGGGATCTTATCCCGACAATTGCACATCTCCCATTGATCTGGAATATGAGCTATGATATCGAATCCTTAAAAACAATTGACGAAAAGAAACAGATCCTTGAAGAAGCACTCGAAAATAATTATATCCTGGTCTTTCAGCATGATGAGAATGTTGAATGCTGTACACTTGAGATGACGCCCAAAGGGATAAGGGTAAAAGAAAAATTCAGGTTCACTGAAGATTTGCATTAATCAATTCGTTGTTAATTAAATAACAGAACGTCATGGCAGAATTCATTTATGAAAAGCCTTTTCAGATTGAAAAGGATACAACCAGATACCGGCTGCTGACAAAGGACTATGTAAAGGTTATTGAAGCCGAAGGCAGAAAAATATTGAAAGTTGATCCGCGCGGACTGGAGCTGCTTGCAAAAACTGCAGTCTCGGACCTTTCGTTTTTCCTGAGGACCTCTCACCTGGAAAAGCTTGCAAAGATCCTTGATGATCCGGAAGCAACCGATAACGACCGTTTTGTAGCCTATATGATGCTTCGCAATACCGTAATATCGGCAAAAGGGGAACTGCCATGGTGCCAGGATACAGGTACTGCAATAGTAATAGGAAAGAAAGGTGAGCAGGTATGGACAGATGCTGATGATGCACTTTATATTTCTAAAGGGATCTTTGAGACATTCCAGGAAAAGAACCTGAGGTATTCCCAGATTGTCCCTTATACCATGTTTGAGGAAAAGAATTCATGCACAAATCTTCCTGCACAGATCGATATATATTCGGTTGAGGGGAATACCTATGATTTTCTTTTTATAACAAAAGGAGGTGGTTCAGCCAACAAGACATTCCTTTACCAGCAGACGAAATCACTTCTGAATGAAGGATCACTTACAAAGTTCGTAAAGGACAAGATAAAGGAACTTGGTACATCGGCATGTCCACCGTATCATCTTGCGCTGGTGATCGGGGGCACATCGGCTGAGGCAACTCTGAAGACGGTCAAAGAAGCCTCGGCAGGTTACCTGGACAATTTACCGACAACCGGAAGGGAAAGCGGGAGAGCATTCCGTGATATTGAATGGGAGAAGAAAATTGAAAAGATCTGTCATGAATATGGTGTTGGGGCACAGTTCGGAGGGAAGTATTTTGTTCATGATGTACGGGTCATACGACTGCCGCGACATGCTGCCAGCTGTCCTGTGGGAATGGGTGTAAGCTGCAGTGCCGACAGGAACATAAAGGCGAGGATCAATGAACAGGGGATTTTCCTCGAGGAGCTCGAAATGAATCCTGCCCGCTTCATGCCGGCAAAAGCTCCTGAACTGGAAAAACCGGTTGAGGTGGATCTTGACAGACCGATGAAGGAGATACTGGCCCAGCTGACAAAGTATCCTGTTAAAACCCGGTTAAATCTCAGAGGAACTCTTATAGTAGCGCGTGATATTGCTCATGCCCATATCAAAAAGATGATAGATGAAGGCAAACCCATGCCGGAGTATTTCAGGAACCACCCGGTATATTATGCAGGACCGGCCAAGACACCTGAGGGAATGCCGTCAGGAAGCTTTGGTCCTACAACCGCCGGGAGGATGGATACATATGTTGATCAGTTCCAGAGTCTTGGCGGATCGCTCATCATGGTGGCAAAGGGAAACAGAAGCAGATCTGTGATCGAAGCCTGTAAAAAATACGGAGGCTTTTTCCTCGGTTCAATAGGCGGCCCGGCTGCCATTCTTGCTGCAGAAAACATTAAATCAGTGGAGATGGTTGATTTTGAGGATCTTGGCATGGAAGCTGTAAGGAAAATAAATGTTGAGAACATGGCTGCCTTTATAATGACCGACGATAAGGGGAATGATTTCTTTGATGA
>CAYWEQ010000044.1:4421-10711 GCA_964457185.1 uncultured Rikenellaceae bacterium | reverse complement strand
GGTTTTAATGTCAGCCTGATTGTATGATTCTGATAGGTGAAATCCACTGCAGGCCGTGTTACCGTGTCATTTCTTACTGAAAGCAGTCCGTGACCGGGAGTAGCACCTGTGCTTACCTGGATACCGTCGTTCATACAGCTTAAAGGAGGAGTGGATCCGGCATAGGAGACAGCCTTGAATTCATCGACTCCTGTGTTAAAATATTCTCTCGCCCTGATCCCCATTTTTACTCCTATGATGGCAAAAACGCCCAGATGCCGGTGAAGCTCATTGGCAAACACACCGGATGTCCATTCATCTATGCCGTAACTGCTTATTATCTCATTGACAGCCGGATTGATATCGTCAAAATAAAATGCAGGATCAACAGGAAGATTCTTTATTACCTGGTTACCGGCAACTGTCTCACCTTTTATTATCCGGATTATACTCTCTTTAATTCCTGATTCATCAGAAGGGGTGCATTCTGAGATATTACCCGCGACTTTATTCATAAACAGAGCCGGGTAATGAATAAATACAGCAACCATATCATCGGCTCCCTCAAAAGAGAATTCATGGTTTTTCGCAAGATCCGACCTGAAAAATCCACTTATCTTCTTTGCATAAGGAGTATTTATTGTAATAATGGCACGGACAAGGTCATCATTATAGAAACCGGGATCAGTGAGGTTGAATTTTCTGACAATCTTTAAGGGGATCTCCTGCTTCAGCATTTTGACAGATGCCTCTTTGTCAATATTATAATTGAATCCTTCTGTATCTTCAGCTCCGTCAGCGCTCCAGATGAAATCTTTGACCTGTTTGCCGAAACCATTAATGTTTCTTGTAGCATTCCATGCTGTTGACATGCCTCCAAGACTGATAAAGCTGATTTTAGTCTTTTCGGCAGAAAGTACGTCAGTGATAACATCTTTATGATCAGGTGCTTTTGCCGGATCAATACCTGATTCATCGCCCCAGGTGGTTTGAAGGGCAACGGGAAACTCTTTCGGCTTATACCTGCAGATACGGTTTATTCCTACAGGGATCCCTTCATGATAATATGAGTTAAGCATACTTTTCACTTTCATATATGCGTGTTCAGCTGAAAGTGCGCCCGGTGAAACGGTTATAGCCAGTACTCTTACATCAGGAGAAGCCAGGAGCATTGAAACGGCCCTCATGTCATCTATTCCCCCGTCTGTGTCAACTATCACATAATGAGACGGTTTCCAGGGGTGGGAGGAAGCCTCAATTGTAATAATCAATAATATGATGTACAGAAATAATCTTTTCATTTTAACAATTTTATTTTTAAACCATTAAACTATAAAACCATAAAATTACTGAATACTTGCATTTGGTAACGTAATATAGCAAATGTCTGTTGTAACAGGTGAATTTTTTTTTATCTTCATACGGTTATTATCAGTCTATGAAGAGATTCCTTATCTGGTTTGTTCCCGGCCTTCTGGCAGGCATCTTAATTATACTGGGAGCAAACAGAGTTCTTAATAATACCTCTACAAATGAATATTGTGTTTCCTGCCATATTCATCCCGCTGCTGATATGTCATGGAAACGCTCTGTTCATTATGAGACGGAATCAGGATACAGGGTGGCATGCGTAGAGTGCCATCTTCCGCCTAAAGGAGAGAATTATTTATGGGAAAAAGGGACCACCGGATTACGTGATCTCTGGAGCTACCGGACAAAAGACTCCGCATCATTTGACTGGAATGAGAGGGGAAGGCTTGAAATTGCCAGAGGACATGTTTTTGAAAGCAGCTGTATAAAGTGCCATGAAAACCTTTTCCCTCTCGCCCTCACAAAAGAAGGTGAAGATGCGCACCTTTATTACAAACAGACAAAAAAAACTCCTGAGTTACATTGTATAAACTGTCACCTTAACTCCGGACATTATATTGAAGGATATACTCACGGCAGCAATACAACTTTCGGCATGACTCCGTCGGCACCCAAAGAACTATTTACTGAACCCGCAAAGGTTACAGGATTTGAGCCATTTACCGAACAGATCCCCAACTCGTCGGTGACTTTCAGGATGGTTGCCATTCCGGAAGGTACATTTAAGATGGGAAGTCCTGATGATGAACCATTCAGGAAGGAAAACGAAGGACCAATAAGGGATGTAGAAATAAGTTCATTTTTTATGGCTGAGGTCGAAGTTACCTGGGATGAATATCTCGCTTTTTATGCCCAGACCTCTGCTGAGGGCAGAACTACAGATACTGAGGGGTTGAGATCAGGTCCGGCATCTGAAACAGATGCGATATCAGGGGCAACTCCTCCGTATGGACAGCCCGACCAGGGATGGGGCATGGGACAAAGGCCGGCTATATCCTTCAGCTATCATGCCGCGGAAACATATTGCAAATGGCTCAGCCAGGTCACAGGCAAGACGTACCGTCTGCCCACTGAAGCGGAATGGGAGTATGCCTGCAGGGGAGGAACGGCCACTCCTTACTTCTTCCCGGGTGATCCGGAAAAATTTGAAAAAACAGGTTTGAAGGCAAAACTTTCAGGAAACGATACCGCAGTAATCAATTCATACATAATATATAAAGCCAACAGTCCTTCAAAGACTCAGCCTCCTGATATTGTAAAATCAAATCCGTTCGGGCTGAGGAATATGACAGGCAACATAGCTGAATTCTGCTCCGACTGGTACCAGCCGGAGGCCTATTCACTTTATCCTGAAGGTGTGGTCAGGGATCCTACAGGACCAGAATCGGGCGAAGAGCACGTTATCCGCGGCGGTTCATTCCTGGATATGGCAGGGAACGTTCGCAGCGCTGCGCGGAGTTATACACGGACAGACGACTGGCTGAGAACCGATCCCCAGATGCCAAAGAGCATATGGTGGTATTCAGATTGTTTCCATGTGGGATTCAGGGTTGTATGTGAATTTGATAAAAAGACAGGAAAATTGTAAATTTAGAACTCATAAAAACTGACAAATATGAAAAAATCAAGTATTTCAAGACGTAAGTTCATTGGCAAAGCCGCTACCGTTGGTGCAGCAGGTATTGTTGTTCCTTCAATAATTTCAGGCTGTGCCCGCGAAACAAAAAAAGTAGTTCCTGAAGTATCATGGCTTGACCTGGCTCCGGACGGAGCTGTTCTGAAAGCCGGAGTGATCGGCTGCGGCGGCCGCGGAACAGGAGCTGCAATCAATTTTCTCAGTGCCGGGCCGAATCTCCAGGTTGTTGCTCTTGGTGATACCTTCAAAGATCGTGTTGACCAGTGCAGGGAAAGTATAATGAAACAAAAAGGGCAGGAAGTTCCTGAGGATAAATGCTTTGTGGGATTTGATGCCTTCCAGAAAGTTATTGATTCAGGGGTGGACCTCGTTATACTGGCAACTCCGCCATTCTTCCGTCCTGAACATCTGGCAGCAGCAGTGGCAGCACGCAAGCATATCTTCACCGAAAAACCCGTTTGCGTTGATCCTGTCGGTGCAAGATCCGTGATGGCAACAGCACTTAAGGCCAAAGAACTGGACCTGTCGATAGTAACAGGAACGCAGCGCCGTCACCAGCGTAACTATGTTGCCACCTGGCAGCAGGTAATGGGTGGCACAATAGGTGAAATAGTCGGTGCAAATGCATACTGGAACCAGTCTAAACTATGGCATCGAGATGCCAATAAGGACTGGACAGAAATGGAATGGATGATCCGCGACTGGGTGAACTGGACATGGCTTTCAGGAGATCATATCGTTGAACAGCATGTTCATAACCTCGACGTAGTTAACTGGTTCACAGGCTCACATCCGGTGAAGGCAGTAGGTATGGGCTCAAGGCAGAGAAGAGTCACAGGCGACCAGTTCGATAATTTCTCCGTTGATTTTGTTTTTGACAACGGAATGCATTTGCACAGCATGTGCCGCCAGATTAACGGCTGTGCGAGCAATGTTTCGGAGAGGATACAGGGAACAAAGGGATTTACCAACTGTAACGATACTATATTTGACCTTGCAGGTACCGAAGTTTGGAAATATGCTTATCCCCTTGATGATGAAGGAAAGCCTTCTTCCCGGAAGATGATGGATCCATATGTCCAGGAGCATATAGATATGGTCACAGCTATCCGTTCCGGCAAGGCGTTCAATGAACTTGAAAATACGGCAGTTTCAACACTGACAGCCATCATGGGACGTATTTCTGCCTATACAGGCAAGGAAACAACATGGGACGAGATGATGAACTCAGATCTGAAACTTGGTCCGAAGGTCTTCGAATTCGGCCCTGTTGATATTCCGAAAGATGTCCCAATCCAGGGAGAAGCCTATGTACCTCAGGCCTGAAACTGAAAAACGATAAAGAAACTTCTTATGAATAACTCACGCAGGGACTTCATAAAAAAAGCAACTGCAACAGGAGCAGCCATTCTTGCTGCTCCTGCAGTTTTCGGAATTGAATCAGGGAAGAAAAAGCAGAAAGTACAGGATGCTGTTGCTCCTTTCAGGCTCAAATATGCTCCGGGCCTTGGAATGTTCAGGGAACATGCCGGAAGCAACCCTGTCGATAATATCAAATTCTGCAACGATATGGGATTCAGGGCAATGTTTGACAACGGTCTCATGGGACGCCCTGTTGAAGAACAGACAAAAATTGCAGATGAGATAAACCGTCTCGGAATGGTACTGGGTCCGTTTGTGCTTTATGCCGATTTTGCAGTCACCTCTTTTGTCCTCAATAAGGCTGAAACCCGCGAGATGCTGATAAATAAAACCAAAGAGGGAGTGGAGTGTGCAAAGAGAACAGGTGCGAAATGGGCGCTTATGGTTCCGGGGAGATATGACGAGAGACTCCACAGGGATATACAGACTGCCAACGTAATCGACAACCTGAGATATTGCTGTGATATTGCTGAGCCGGCAGGAATGATCATAGTGCTTGAACCTCTGAACACCCTCAGGGATCATCCCGGGTTGTTCCTGACAGGAGTACCCCAGGCATATTCGATCTGCCGCGCAGTCAACAGGCCGTCATGCAAGATTGTTGAAGATATCTATCATCAGCAGATAACTGAAGGCAACCTGATACCGAATATCGAAGCGGCCTGGAGCGAGATTGCGGCCTTCCACTGTGGTGATCATCCCGGGCGCAATGAGCCCACCACCGGGGAAATTAATTATAAGAATGTATTCAAATACATCTATGGCAAGAAATATGATGGTGTGATCTGTATGGAACATGGTATAAGCCAGAGAGGCAGCAAAGAAGGCGAAGCACGTGTCATACAGGCTTATCGCGAATGTGACAGTTTTGAAGTATAGGAATATTGCGGAGAGGCTGTGAGAACAGCCTCTTTTTATTTTTTACCACTGAGTTACACAGAGTAAAGACGGAGCTACACTGTTTTTAGTCCGTGTTACTCAGTGAAAACTCCGTGTTACTCAGTGGTTAAAAAGGGACTAAATGATTACAAAAAACCTTAAGGAATTTAAATAAATTCATTATGCAAATGATGAAACGAAGACTTTGTTATTTTTACTTGCTTTTATCATTCATGATATTGTTAAATACAGGCTGCATGAAAAAAACGATATTATTTGCCGGAGGATTCACGGAAGAAAACGCAAGAGGATTTTCTGTTTTTGGATTCAATGAGAAAAATGGAAACCTTGAACTTGTTGCTGAATCAGATGCAGGTCCAAGTCCTTCGTATTTTTGTTTTTCGGCGAAATACGAACTAATATATGCTCTGAATGAAGTTATGGAGTTCAGGGGAAATCAGGGAGGAGGACTTACTACATTGAAATATAAAAGTGAAAACGGGCAGTATGAGAAAATTGGTGAAATTGTAATTCCTTACGGGGGGCCATGCTTCATTTCAGAATCTTACGACGGTGGATTTTTATTTCTTGCAAATTATAGCAGTGCCTCAGTAGCAGTAGTTAAGCTTGGCGAAGAAGGAATTCCGGAAAGAGTGACTGATTCTATATTATACGTAACCGACAGTACAAATGTTTCACATCCGCATATGATAATGCAGGATCCGGCAGGGAAACATGTTTATGTGACCGACCTGGGACTTGACCGTATTATGATCTATGATCTGGATAAAAATACCGGGAAACTGAATCAGCAGGACAATGGAATTGTTGAAATTAAAAAAGGCTCCGGTCCGAGACATTTTGCCTTTAACACAAATGGCTCCAAAATGTATCTGATCAATGAACTTGGTTCAACAATGATGGTCTTTAATGTTGATGACCAGGGTGGACTGGAACTGATCCAGACATTATCCACACTGGAAGAAGGCTTTGAAGGAAAAAG
>CAYWEQ010000044.1:0-4321 GCA_964457185.1 uncultured Rikenellaceae bacterium | reverse complement strand
GACTGGAACTGATCCAGACATTATCCACACTGGAAGAAGGCTTTGAAGGAAAAAGCTATTGCGCTGATGTACATATAAGCAGGGATGGTAGGTTTCTGTATGGATCGAACCGCGGAGAGAACACGATTGTTGTATATAAAATCAATAAAAATGGCTCATTGACTCTTGCAGGACGTTCATCATGCGGAGGTAACTGGCCGAGAAATTTTGTTATAGATCCCTCCGGCAGGTTCCTAATTGTGGGAAATCAGAGATCAGATCAGATCTCAGTTTTCCGGATAGATAACAGAACCGGCATGCCTGAAGGACCGGTCGCGACAGCTTTTATGAAGACACCGGCCTGCCTTAAATTCCGGGATTAAAACTGAAGTTATATCCGATAACACTATTTTCAATAATGAAGAACATCAAAATATATGGCAGCACCCTTGTTTTATTTTTAATACTGTTTCTTTTTGCGGCATTCTGGAAAGAGATCCGCGGGTCCTATAAGAATTATGTAATTATGGTTTCCATGGATGCTTTCAGATGGGACTACCATACAATATATAATACACCGAATCTGAATAAGCTTGCACAGGAAGGAGTGAAGGCAGACCGCCTGATACCTTCGTTCCCGACTGTAACATTTCCAAACCATTATACAATTGCAACTGGTCTTTATCCTGATCATCACGGGCTGGTAAACAATAATTTCCCGGCTCCCGATCTTGGACTCTATTACAGGATGGGCGACAGGACAGCTGTTGAAAATCCTGCATTTTACGGCGGAGAGCCGGTATGGGTAACTGCAGAAAACCAGGGTATCCTTTCAGCATCGTTTTTCTGGGTTGGTTCTGAGGCGCCGGTGAAAGGAAAGCATCCGGCTTACTGGAAAAAATATGATGAGAGCATAACCTATGAAGAAAGGATTGATACAGTTGTTAAGTGGCTCTCATATCCGCCTGAAAAACGACCGGGTTTTGTTGCATTATATTTCGATGAACCGGATGCAACTGCCCACGATTATGGTCCTGTAGCCGGAGAAACCGGGGAAGTTGTTGAAAGACTTGACAGCCTTATCGGAGTTTTACGGTTGAAACTATCTGATCTTCCTTATTCAAACAGGATCAATCTGATTGTTCTTTCTGACCACGGAATGAGTGCAATTTCACCTGAAAGGTATATAAACCTGAAATCAGTTGTTCCTGAGAGAATGATCGCCTCAATTTTCGGAGGCAATCCGGTTTATACTATTAATGCAGCAGAAGGAAAGAAGGACAGTGTTCTTTATTATCTTAACAGGGTGAAAGGGCTGAAAGCCTTTAATAAATCAGAGGTTCCTGCCCGGCTGCATTATGGAACAAACCCGCGTATTCAGGATATTGTAGTCATTGCAGACAGCTCATGGAGCATAGGAACCCGGGCGAATGGCTCATCATACAGGGGAGGGGCGCATGGATATGATAATGCCAACTCTGATATGCATGCAATATTCTATGCAACGGGACCAGTATTCAAAAAAGGATATTCATTTGAAAGCCTTAATAATGTTGATATATATAACCTGATCTGCAGAATTTTTAAAATCACTCCTGCGGAAAACGACGGAGATCCTGAAAATATTAGACATCTTCTGAAATAGATTTTCATTTCTTTTCATTGAATCTTCATTTATTTTCAGTATCATTAATTCACAAATCACAGAATCTCTTTACAGATGAATCGCAACGATTTAATCACTGATTTACAGTACAATAAAGACAGGATCTGGGATATAATAGTCATTGGCGGAGGAGCCACCGGGCTTGGAGTCGCGCTTGATGCTGTAACAAGAGGATATAAGACTTTGCTTCTGGAGCAATCCGATTTTGCGAAAAGCACTTCATCGAGGAGTACAAAACTGGTTCATGGAGGAGTCCGTTACCTGGCTCAGGGTGATATTCTTCTTGTAAAGGAAGCTCTTCATGAAAGAGGTATTATGCTGAAAAACGCTCCCCATCTTACACAAAACCAGGAATTTGTTATCCCGGTATATACGGTCTGGGATGTGATCCTCTATACTGTAGGTCTTAAGTTTTATGATCTTCTTTCAGGAAAGCTGAGCCTTGGCAAATCATATTTCATCAGCCGTTCAGAAACATTAAACCGTCTGCCTCTTCTTCAGCCGGGAAAGCTTAAAGGAGGAATTGTTTATCATGACGGCCAGTTTGATGATTCAAGAATGGCAGTTGCCCTTGCCAGAGCATGCATGGAAAACGGGGGAAGTGTTCTGAATTACTTCAGGATGAATGGTTTTATAAAAGATGAAAAAGGAAAGATAACAGGTGTTTATGCGGAAAATCTTGAAACAGGGAGTAAATACAACATAAGCGCTAAACTTGTTATAAGTGCCACAGGTGTTTTTGCTGATGAGATCCACAGGATGGATGATCAGCAGGCAAAACAGACGATAAGACCCAGCCAGGGTGTACATATTGTCCTGGACAATTCCTTTCTTCAGAGCCGGTCGGCAATAATGATCCCTAAAACAGATGACGGAAGGGTTCTCTTCGCAATTCCATGGTATGGAAAAGTTGTTGTGGGCTCGACGGACACCCCGCTTGATACTATCACCCTCGAGCCCAAAGCCCTTGATGAGGAGATCACTTTTATTCTCCGCACAGCAGGTAAATATCTGGTAAAACCCCCGGCAAGGGAAGATGTTCTCTGCATCTTTGCAGGATTACGTCCGCTGGCAGCCAACCCCGATAATCCTTCAGCAACAAAGGAAGTCTCACGCAGGCATAAGATAACGATGTCTTCATCAGGATTGCTTTCAATAATCGGCGGAAAATGGACATCATACCGCAGGATGGCTGAAGAGACAATTGACAGGGCAATCAGAGAAGGAATACTGGAAAAAAGGAAATGCATGACCAAAAAGATCAGTTTTTTTTCGCCTGATCCGGAATTACATGAGAAGCGTCTTCAGATCTATGGCAATAAAGCGGTTGAAATTGAAAAAATGATTTGTGAACAATCTTCTCTGGGAAAACTGCTCAATCCGCTTCTTCCATATACTAAGGCTGAAATTGTCTGGATCTGCAGGAATGAAATGCCGCGGACCCTTGAGGATATGCTTGCACGAAGAACCCGGTCTCTGTTTCTGGATGTCCGTACAAGCATCACTATCGCACCTGCAGTTGCAGATATAATGGCAGGAGAACTCAGATATGACAATCAATGGAAGGAGCAGCAACTGGAGGAATACAATAAACTGGCATTAAACTATTTATAAAATGAGAAAATACATACTTGCCCTTGACCAGGGTACAACCAGTTCGAGGGCAATTATTTTTGACCATGACGGATTGCCTGTTGCCTCGGTCCAGAAGGAATTCACCCAGTACTTTCCTCAGCCCGGCTGGGTTGAGCATGATCCCAATGAGATCTGGTCATCCCAGGCAGAAGTTGCAAAAAAAGCAATTGCCAAAGCCGGACTGAAAAGCAGCGACATTGCTTCAATTGGCATTACAAACCAGAGGGAGACAACAGTTGTCTGGAACAGGAAAACCGGCAAACCTGTTCATAAAGCGATAGTATGGCAGGACAGACGTACTGCCGACTTTTGTGACAGGCTGAAAAAGGAGGGATATGCTCTGAAAATCCAGAAAAAGACAGGTCTTATTATTGATGCTTATTTTTCTGCAACCAAAGTAAAGTGGATCCTTGATAATGTCAAAGGTGCAAGGGACCTGGCAAAGAAAGGGCAGCTTGCGTTTGGGACCGTGGATTCATGGCTGATCTGGAATCTTACAGGAGGAAAGCTTCATGTAACTGATGTGTCGAATGCGTCACGGACAATGCTGTTCAACATACATACGCTGAAGTGGGATAGCGAACTGTTGAAGATATTTGACATCCCGTCTGGCATTTTGCCTGAGGTGAGATCATCAAGCGAAATCTATGGCAAGACCACCGGGATATTTCCGGAATCAATACCTGTTGCAGGTATTGCCGGTGATCAGCAGGCAGCCCTTTTCGGACAGATGTGTGTTGATCCGGGCATGGTCAAAAACACTTATGGCACAGGATGTTTCATGGTTATGAATATTGGCACCAGACCTATTGAGTCGAAAAGCAGACTGCTTACTACAGTAGGATGGAAGATCGGGAACAAGACCACCTATGCTCTTGAAGGCAGTATTTTCATTGCAGGGGCAGTTGTACAATGGCTGAGGGATTCGCTTGGGATAATTAAAAAGTCCTCGGATGTTGAAAAGCTTGCATCTACTGTAGAAGGAAGTGAGGGAGTCTATTTTGTGCCTGCCTTTGCCGGACTTGGCGCACCATACTGGAA
>CAYWEQ010000043.1:0-18006 GCA_964457185.1 uncultured Rikenellaceae bacterium | reverse complement strand
TAAGGATGGGGTCCTGGGTTCGAATCCCAGCTGGATCACTAATATAAAAGGAGGATTAGCAAGTCCTCCTTTTATGTCTCAGCTCAGTTTATGTATTCGGTATATATCCTCTATAGTGAATCTTTCAACAGGTATTATGTGGGTTATACTAATGATCTGATCAGACGAGTTTCTGAACATAACAGAAAGAAAGGAAAATTCACAGATGCCGGAATACCATGGAAACTAGTTCATACTGAACTCTATAGTACAAAGAAGGAGGCCATGGCAAGAGAGAAGTTTATTAAAAGGAAAAAGTCTAAATCCTTTATCCTCGAAATTTTAAACAGCAGGTAGAGCATTCCGCTTTGCGGAAGGGTCCTGGGTTCGAACCGAGGCACGCCGTGGCGTGCCGAGCTCATGAGCCTGCGAATAATCCCGTTACCCGTTGAAGAATAAACAGGAATATATGGAACCCCTCCGGGGTTCTACTGTATTATTCCATAACTGCACAATTAGTATTAATGGAATCGCTCCGCGATTTTTTATCAGCTTTGTTAGCTACTGCGGAGCGGTTCCATCAATGCTAATAAACCTAGTGATAATAAATTACTTCTGAACCGCGGAGCGGTTCCATCAATGCTAATAAACCGAACGATAATAGATTACTTCTGAACCGCGGAGCGGTTCCATTGACAGCCATGAACATAACACGGAATAAGAACAGTATTACCCTATTCTTATTCCGTGTAACTCCATGATATTTTATATTACAGGTTATATCCCGAAATCTCAACTCCGGGTTTCTCCCCTCTCGTATCCCTGTCGGTGAGCTTCATAGTTATAACCTTCTCCTCGCCCGGCATCAGCGATACAAAGTTGTCACTGAAGAACACCGGCAGGATGCGTTCCCCGGTTCTGTTGCCTGTTACTTTCAGCTGTACCATAAGCGCAGGTGTGGAGGTGTTGTTCTTCAGGGTGGTCGTAAGAAGCCACTCGTCATCTGATCTGGCAACTTTTGTGCTATTATCAAGAGAGACTTTTGGCAGATCACGAAGAGCCTGATAATTACCATTTTCAAGTCCCCGCCAGTAGAAGTTCTCTGATATGATCTTTTCATCTTCTTTTAAAGTCAGCTTGATAAAATGAACTGATGACACACCCTCAGGGAATTCAAGTTTGAAACATTTCACTGTCTGGTCTTCCTTACAATCCAGGCTAGTTTCCTTCTCCCACTTAATTGTTCCGTCCATATTGATCACCTGGGCTTTTGCAGTCAGTCCTGCCCTGTCTTTCCCGTTGTAGTTAACCACTTCAACAGAGTCGCAGCCTTTAAAGTCATATATGGGATTCCATTGAATATGAATCGGCTCTGATGCTTTTTTACAGCCAAAATATGCTGCTGTGGGATCAAAATAGTAATCGTATGTCTGCCATACCATTGAGGGCCAGGCGGGATGGCTCATCCATAAGATCATGCCCTGTCTGTATGTGCTTCGTCCTTCGAATATTGCACGGTACCCGTCATAATTGATCCATTGGGCAAGTTCAGTGAATTCCTTCGCGTCTTTCGGTTTGCCGAAGCCTTTTTCAATCATTTCGTTGAATGAGGCAGCCCCCTGGGCTCCCTCCAGGCAGTAATCGTGAATACCCCACAGACTGCTTTGCGGCCATAGCAGCGATTCGGGAATGGTCTGCACAAGGCTTTCATATGTCATTACATTCGGCATTCCCCTTTCACTGTGAAATTTGTTATTGCCATACAGCAGGAAATAGTCTCTGGGAGGAAGCGCCCTGTATGGTCCGCCACCACTGACAACACCCATGGATGAATGTGATATATAATGAATACCTGGATGTACCTCAGGAAGCATGGCTCTCAACGCCGTATCTATAACTTCGGGAGGATTTCCCTCGTTCCTTCCGCAATAAAGACCAATGGACGGATGATTCCTTATCCGTTTAACGAAATCTTCGGCGTTCTCCATGAACATTTCGGGATCATAGGGATTGGGACCATCAACCGGATTGGCAAGCCAGAAATCCTGCCACACCATAACCCCGTGCCGGTCGCAGGCTTCGAAAAACTCATCATCGCCGGTCTGCCCTACCCAGTTACGTATCATAGTGAAGTTCATATCGGCATGATATGCAACGGCTATATCGTACTCACGTCCGCGGTATTCCAGGTTAGACTCCGGGAAACCCCAGTTTCCGCCACGGCCGATGAAACGTCTTCCGTTGATATAGATATTCAGAATATCATTATCTTCAGTAAAAGTCATCTCCCTGACACCGGACTTAAAAGATGTTTTGTCAGATACTGATCCGTCGCCTGTTATGAAGGATATCTCTACATCATAAAGATTTTGTTCACCATAACCTTTCGGCCACCAGAGCTTTGGATTTTCAAAATGCAATGACGGATGTGTAGCTGAATTCATTTTCACAATCCTCGACTCAGATGGTCCCAGAGATATCTCTTCTTTAAACTCAATATTACCATACTTCCCTGTCAGAATCCCTGCAACTGATTCAGGTTTGTGGTTCAGAAGTGTAACTTCTACATTTATATCTGCCGCGATTGTATCAGGCAGTGAAAGGTCAGTAAGCACGAATGGATCTTCAATAGTTACAGGACCGGTTACGCTCAGGAAAACATCATTCCAGATTCCAATATTCCTGCCCCTGATTGTTGGTATCCAGTCCCAGCCGATGGAAGCATGATATGTGGGATTATCTGCACCCAGCACACCTCCATTTTTGTCAGGACTCAGTGCAGTCTGTTCCTTGATCACTCCTATATTGTCGTTCTTAACTATCAGAACAGCGATTGTATTCTTCTGTCCGGGCTTAATAAGATCCGTAACATCAAATTTACCCAGGATGAATCCGCCTTCAATTCTTCCTTCCTTCCTGCCATTGACATATATATCTGCTTTCCAGTTTATGCCGTCAAAATTCAGGAACATGCGTTCTCCTGCGAAATCCTGAGGGACATCAAATTCATTCCTGTACCAGAAATCGGAATTGAAGAACGATTCGGAGATCATCAGCTGGTTGTCGCTGTAGTTTGGATCCGGCAGTGCTCCTGCATTCCAGTAACTTACCAGTGCAGTTCCGGGTACTGTAGCAACGATCCAGTCGTTGCAGGAGAAGCCGTTTTCAGAAATTTTCTCACCTGGCGATGAAACTTCTGATGCTCTCTGTATCTTCCAGTTCCCTCCGCTCAAATACATCCGGCTGTCCGATGCAGCTGGAGTGGATTCAGGTATTGGTACCAATCCGCCTGTACCAAATATCTCCAGCTCACTCAAAATATATTTATTGCGTTCTGCAGGTTCAGTCATCAGAATACGCACATAACGGCCGTTTGTTTTTTCTTTAATCGTAATATCATCAAGCAATGCGACATTACCTGGAAGAGCTGCAATGTCTTTCCAGTCTCTGGCGTCTTCAGAAACCTGGACTGATCCCTTTTTCGCCTTGTTTATCCAATGCAGTTTAATCTGATCGAAGGATGAAGGTGCACCCAGGTCGACATATATCCATTCGTTGCCCGTTCCTGCGCTCATCCATGCGCTGGTAAAACTGTGGGAAGGTGCAATTTTCAGACGTTCAGCACCATTATAGAGGTCAAAATCTCCGAATGTCCATTGTTTTACGCATGGAGCTGAAAGGCTTACCCTGTAGAAATTATAAGCAACAGGCTCCTTGAAATCAAACGACTGGTTTATTATTCTTGATGCTTCGGGCATTCTGAAATTAAAAGAAAAAGATGGCCGGGGAGCATCAGGATCGGCAGGTCCGAATAATCCTGCAAACGGATTTGCAGGACGGCGTCTTGCCTGTCCTCTCCGCTGTGGTCCCGTATTCCCGAACATTGCGAACGGATTAGGTCTCTCCTGACCAGGCAAGCTGAATCCTTTGGATTTTCCCAGCTCATTCCATGTTACTCCATCATTTGAGCCTGAGCATACGAACTGCCATCCTCCCGGTTTCTTTTCATCATAAGTCAGTGTTCCATTGAGGGCTAGCCTGCTTATCGGTGCACCTTCTGAGCCATGGTTCATTTCCAGCTGGATCCAGATATCGTTCCCTTCAATGCTCATCTCTGTCACCCTGTTGTGATCAAGTAGCCATTCCCGTTCATTTTTTGGAACAATGCCGGTATTTGTTACAAGTGATATATAGTCGGGCATTTCACTTGTGACAATACCATCAGTAACAAGCTGGGCAGTAAGGTTATAGTCATAGCTTGAAGAGTGCCATGCAGATCTGAGCCTGGCCAGATTGCGGTAACTCGTATTATCGGTAACAAGTACAGGTGAAAAATCCTCCTTTGGATCACCAGGATAAATACCCACACCTCGGGTATATTTATCAGCTTTCTGGCTGCAGCCGAAAATCATAATTGACATTAAAACAATTCCTGGTAAAATGAAAAGTGAGTGTTTTGTCTTCATAGCATAAATTAAATTTATTTTATAAGAATATTTCCCGCCGCTATTTTATAATGGTAGCTTTCACAGGCAATCGCCGCAGCACCAGGTGCAGAACATCGAAATCCTATTTTGAAAGCACAGGTATCTGCCTGTTTATTGATTCCTCAAGTGAAATGAGAGTTTCAGTACGAAGTATCCCGGTGATGTTCTGAATCCTTTCAGTCAGGATTGTTTTAAGGTGTTCATTGTCCCTGGCATATACCTTTATGAACAGTGAATAATTGCCTGTAGTATAATGACATTCAATTATCTCTGGAACATCCCTGAATTTTTGGACCACCTCCCGGAAATGACCAGGATGTTCAAGAAAGATTCCAATATAAGCGCATGTTTTAAATCCTACCAGTACAGGATCGACCTTGAATTCTGATCCTTTTATGATCCCTATACGCATAAGCCTCTGAACACGCTGGTGAATTGCCGCGCCCGAGACACCACATTCCCTCGCTACCTCAAGGTAGGGTATCCTGGCATTCTTTGTAATGATGTCCAGGATCTTTCTGTCAAGATTATCGATCTGTAAGCTTTCTGACATTATTAAATTGATTGATTAATAGAATGATACATTTTATTATCCAGGCTAAAAAAAATCAAGCAAAAGATAGCTATTATTATCCGGAATAACAAAAAAATGCGGAATGGGTAAAAAAATAATACTCTGGATTCAGGGAGGGAGATTCCTCATTGTGTCCCGATGAATCGGGACTTCATTTGTTTATGTATCCTACAATTTCCCTGATATCGGAGAAACCCTTCTTTTCAAGATATTGTTCAATACCTTCAAGCACTTTCACAGAAGCGCAGGGATCAATAAAGGATGCGGTACCCACCTGTATGGCTGATGCACCGGCGAGGAAGAATTCGATAGCGTCATCAGAATTCATAATTCCGCCGATTCCAATTACCGGTATCTTTGCGGCTTTTGCGACCTGCCAGACCATTCTTAGTGCAACTGGTTTGATTGCAGGGCCAGAAAGACCACCTGTAATTGTCGATATAGCCGGCCTCATATTATCTGTATCTACTGCCATCCCCAGAAGAGTGTTGATCAGGGAAACAGCGTCAGCGCCCTCATCCTCAACTATTTGGGCAAATTCAACAATGTTTGTTACATTGGGGGAGAGCTTTACAATAAGCTTTTTTGAATAAACTGCCCTTACTGCCTTTGTAACTTCGCGCGCCGATGCCGGATTGGTGCCGAAAGCCATGCCTCCCATTTTTACATTGGGACAGGAGACATTAAGCTCAATTGCCGGAATCTTATCAAGAGAGCTGATCCTTTCAGCCAGTGCGACATAATCTTCTATATAGCTGCCGTTTATGTTTATGATTACGTTGGTATCATATAATGAAAGATGCGGGTAGATATTTTTTTCGAAATGATCAATTCCCTTGTTCTGAAGGCCAACAGCATTAAGCATACCCGATGGAGTCTCAGCCATCCGGGGATATGCATTGCCTTCTCTGGGCTCAAGGGTCGTTCCCTTCACTATGATTCCTCCTAACCTCGAAACATCCATGAAATCATCAAATTCAGAACCGTACCCGAACGTACCTGAAGCGGTCAGTACAGGATTCTTAAAATTAAGATCTCCGATATTGAAATCAAGTTTTACCATTTCAGTTCATTTATATTGAAAACGGGTCCGTCGGTACAGGTACAGAGGTTACCCTTCACTGTTTCCACAATGCAGCACAGGCAGGCTCCGATGCCGCATCCCATAAGGTTTTCCAGTGACACTTCACATTCAATGTTGCTCTTCCTGCTGTATGCTCCCACTTCTTTCATCATTGCTTCAGGTCCGCAGCAATAAATTATGTCATACCTGGTTGACAAAAGCACTGAATGGCCTGTTGCAAATCCCTTTTCACCCCGTGATCCGTCCTCGGTGGTCAGAAATACTTTGCCTATCTTCAGGTATTCATCATACTCTATAATACGCTCACTGTTACGGAAACCAAGAAGTATTTCAGGTTTAAAACCATTGGCTTTCAGGTACTTCCCAAGAAACAGTAACGGTGCCACACCGCATCCACCCCCAACCAGAAGAATCTTCTGTTCCCTTTCCGGAAGACGGAAAGAATTGCCGAGAGGGTATATTATATTCAGCTGGTCGCCCTTTTTCAGTTCTGACAGCTTTTCGGTCCCTTTACCGGCTATCTGAATCAGGAGTTTAAACGTATTCCGTCCATAATTCACATCGTGTATTGAGAATGGCCTTCTTAAAAATGTTTCAGGACTATTCTCCACTTTTACTTCAGCGAACTGACCAGGCTTCATTTCCGGAAGTTTTTCCTTTCCGGATAGTTCAAGAATAAATATATCTTTGTTAAGGCGTTGATTATCAATAATTTTAAGGAATTCAATGCGCTTTGCCATCTGGGGATGTTTATCGCAAATATACTTTTATTAGTGCATTTCATGAAAAAATCAGATAAAATCCCATTCAGCAGTATCAATTCACTCCGGGTACAAATTCACGAAAACTGTTATCAGAATAAAACCAGACTATTTTTACAACAGCGGGTATTCTTTTATTCTGTTTTTGCTCAGCATTTTCTGTATTATCTGCCTTTTCTTTTTTATCGGAATCCTTAATGTCCTGTTTTTCAATAGGTTCTACTATTTCAGTGTCTATATCAGACTCATCAAACAGCTTTTGCATTGAAGCTTCTTTATACATATTGCCCTTACCAAATAGCAACCATTCCATTGACAGGAAGGTATATTTATCAAGCATTTTCAATATAAGATCCAGGCTTGGCTTATTTCTTCCGGATAAAATATGGGAGATACCTGAAGGCTGGACTCCTATTTCCTCAGCAAATTTTGCTGCAGATTTATTTTCTGCTTTCAAAAACTCTATTAACCGCTCTTTCATATAAAAAATATGTTTATTACAAATGTAAATATTAAATACATTACTTCTGTAACCTTATTACATTACTTCTGTAAACAACAGTTCGCTCCAGTAAAAGAATGCAATATTGTTTTATTATAATAGATTGTTATTCAGCTAGTTAGCAAATTATGCATTTAATGTTTTACTGAAGTTTAGATCCATTAATGTCTGGCATATAATATATTATGAGCTTATTCTAAAGATATTGAGATAAAATCATTGTTTCAGGCTCTGTTTTCATATACTCTGAAAGTAAGTAAAATATATTATTATGCTGATTTACAATTGATTATTTAATATAAATATATAATTAAATTTAAGTTACAATTGTAAATGAAAATTACACTCTTTTTATATTACAAATGTAAATAGTTGTCATAAAATAATTGTTTACATGTGTAAACTCTTAACATTTTGCTTATTTTGACATGTGTAAGGTGTATTTTTGTAATTAAACCAGCAGAAATTTGTTTTTCATGCCTGTCCCCTGCTCCATCCTGAAATATTCAATTCTCACTGAATTCAGGAAAATAAAAAAATACCACGTTTGCGTGGAATTATCGTATAGTTTATTTTCCTTTAGAAAATAATTGGATCTGCAATGGTTAAGAAGAAATTTTCTATAGCTCTGCATTACCAGATTCTTATAATGCTGGTTGCCGGAGGTTTGTTTGGCTTTTATTTTCCGTCGGCTGCAAAATATACCAACTGGATGGGGGAATTATTCCTCAGAGCCCTTAACATGATAATAATCCCGCTGATCCTTTGCTCCATAACGACAGGTGTTGCAAGTGTCGGCAGCAGCGGGAACCTTGGCAAGCTTGGTTTTAAAACACTTGCGTATTATGTTTTTTCAACTCTGGCGGCCATAGTAACCGGATTTGCATTTGTCACTATTCTTAAGCCCGGAGTGGGTGCCGAACTCGGATTTCAGGCTCCCATAGAGGAAATTGCTGCTGCCACAGATAATTTTGGAAGGACCCTTATTAAAATAATTCCAACAAATATATTTGAGGCAATGGTTCAGGGTCAGATGCTTTCGATAATATTCTTCGCAATACTTTTCGGCTATTTCATTACGCGGGTAAATGAGAAACCTAAGCAGATGCTTACAGATCTTATAAATTCTTTCCTTGAGGTGATAATGAAGCTGACACTGTTTGTTATAAAATTCACGCCAATAGGTATTTTCAGCATTACGGCAAAGGTGATTTCCCAGCAGGTGGAAATGGGAAATAACATCGGCGAAATTATAAGCCGTCTGGGCATCTATTTTGTCACTGTACTGCTGGGATTACTGGTTCATGGCTTTGTGACACTTCCCTTATCTGTCAAAATAGTAGGGAAAGCCAATCCTCTGAAGCATTTCAGGAATATGGCGACACCCCTTCTAACAGCCTTTTCCACATCTTCATCCAATGCCACCCTTCCCCTGTCAATGGAAGCCGTAGAGGAAAAAGATGGTGTTTCAAACAAGATCGCAAGCTTCACGCTTCCGCTTGGAGCAACTATTAACATGAATGGCACAGCACTGTATGAGTGTGTGGCAGTAATGTTTATCGCACAGGCTTACGGGATAGATCTCTCCTTCGGACAGCAAATAGTTGTGATCTTTACTGCCCTTCTTGCTGCCATAGGAGCAGCAGGAATTCCCATGGCCGGACTTGTGATGATGGCTGTTGTTCTGAATGCAGTCGGTCTTCCGCTTGAAGGTATCGGTTTGATCCTGGCTGTAGACCGTATCCTTGACATGTTCAGAACTGCAATTAATGTATATGGAGACACCTGCTGCGCAGTCATCATAGCGAAATCGGAGGGAGAAAAGCTCAACATTTAGAGGACAGAATAAAAAGGATTAAAACAGGTATTCTTTTCAGAAAATGAAACTTACACGGAACTCCGGGCTGCCGTAAATATCATATTCTGATTCATTCAGTGCCCACAGAACCATCATATTAATTGAAGATCGCCTTCCAACCGGCTGACTGATTCCGGCACCGGCAAGAAGAGTGTTTATATTGTATCTTGTTGTGGCAGAAGTTGATATTTGCCAGAATTCGGAGTCAAGGCTCATGAATTCATCTTCAAAGTGAAAGAAAATACCCATGTTAAGGCCAATGGGCAATATTGAATTAATATTATTAATAAGAACGAATTCCGTATATCCCCTGCCTCCGTATATGTCAGTCTTTCCCGTCGGATCCTTATAAAACCTGTAATTTGGTCCCGCAGCCACTGCCAGCCTTGGCAACACCCAAAATCCGATTATTGGGGATGCCTCAATATTCGTTATAGTTCCAATCTGTAATCCGAAGCTGCCGCCATAGAATATTCGTTCTCTTAATGGAGGTGGTTCGCTCCTCTCTCTCTGCGCTGAAGCCGCCTGGACAGCCAATAGCAGAAAAAGAAAGGCAGTAATCCTCATCCTGCGGAAATATGTACTGCAATGAGTAACAACCATAATTACATTTTGTAACTTTGATGTGATTAATGCAAATAAACGAAAAAATCTTACCTTTTAATATATAGGGAACAAAATGAACATTATCATTAACGGCGGGACAAGGGGAATTGGAAAAGAAATTGCCATGATAATGGCAGAAGAAGAATCCAATAAGATGTTTATTACCGGAAGAAACAGCAATGCGCTTAAACAATTGTCAGCCGGGGCAGAACACGGGAATATTTATACCCATGTTACAGATATGGCCCTGTTTGATGAAAATGAGAAAGCATTCATGGATGCTGTTGCAGGTACCTTCAGTGATGTCGACATCCTGATAAACAATGCAGGATACCTGGTTCACAGGGATTTCATTAATTTCGATAAAAAAGATGCCAGAAAACTGATGGAGACAAATTTCTTTGGTCCAGCTTCACTTATATGTCTCCTGCATCCAATAATGAAGAGAGGTTCCCACATAGTAAATATCTCGAGCATGGGAGGTTTCCAGGGAAGTTCAAAATACAGGGGAATGTCGTATTACAGCGCCTCAAAAGCGGCTCTGTCATGCCTGTCGGAGTGCCTTGCCGGAGAATTTCGTGAAGCGGGCATTGCTGTTAACTGCCTGGCACTCGGATCAGTACAGACAGAGATGTTTGAAGAGGCCTTCCCGGGTTTAAAAGCCCCTGTAAGTGCAAAGGAGATGGCTCAGTTCATCGCAGATTTTGCCCTGAACGGGAACAAATTTTTTAACGGGAAGGTGTTGCCGGTGGCTTTCAGCGATCCGTGATGGGATTTCATGAATACGTTTTAATCGCAATTTTTCCGCTTAAAGCCAGTAATCCATTGAAAGCCAGAGATCTGATCTCATCCTCACCCGGATATATCATTACTTTACCTATGAAATGAACCATTGATTTGATAAGATTTACAAATGATTCGTTGTATGCCAGTCCGCCTGTAAGTATTACCGCATCAACTTTACCTTCAAGGACTGCAGCCATTGCTCCTATCTCCTTTGATACCTGGTATGCAGCTGCATCCCTTATCAGGATCGCTTTCCTGTCGCCCTCTTCTGCCATCTTACAAACATCTTTAAAGCTGTTCGTGCCCAGGTAGGCCACCATACCGCCTTTACCTGTTATCATCGATTTTATTTCGGCATGAGAGTATTTCCCGCTGAAGCAGAGGTCAGCAAGCTGTCCTGAAGGAAGGCCGCCTGACCGTTCAGGAGAAAAAGGACCGTCCCCGTGAAGAGCATTATTAACATCTATCACCCTGCCCTTCCTGTGAGTCCCCACGCTTATCCCGCCACCCATATGAGCAATTATCAGGTTAAGATCTTCATACTGCTTCCCGACAGCTGCCGCATACATTCGTGCAACGGCTTTCTGGTTAAGGGCGTGAAAGATCGATATCCTTTCGATTTCGGGATGCCCCGATATCCTTGCAACAGGCTGAAGCTCATCAACCACAACCGGATCGACAATATAGGCTTTCGCATTCGGCAATGCTAAAGCGATATCGTGTGCAATAATACCTCCAAGATTACTGGCATGCTGGCCGAGAAGTCCGGCTCTAAGATCGGCGATCATCCTTTCATTTACCTCATAGATACCTGATTCAATAGGCTTTACAAGCCCTCCCCTTCCCACAATAACAGCTATACGGGAAAGATCCGTATTTCTGGATTCAAGTTCCTGTAAAATAAGTTTTTTCCGGAATTCAAACTGGTCTGTAATATTCTTGTATCCCGAGATTTCAGTATGGCTGTGAGCAAGAGTCTTCTCAAAAAGCATCGAGCCCTCTTCAAAAAGGGCGAACTTGGTTGATGTAGAACCCGGATTTATTACCAGTATGAGCCTTTCTATCATATGCAGAGATTTTTAAATCCTGTTATCATCCATAATTCAAGTCATCAGGCAGGCAAGGGCAATACAGTAGAACTTTGACTTTTCGCTTTCGCTCCGTGACATCAGGATCACTGGTTTTTGCGTTCCCTGTATCAGTCCTGCCAGTTCCCCCCCTGCAAACAGCATAAGTCCTTTATAAAAAGGATTGCATGATTCCAGCGAAGGAAACAGGAGAATATCGGCATCACCTCCGACAGGAGTATTGATACCTTTTATTTCAATGCTTTTTTTATCGCATGCCAGAAAAAGATCCAGAGGACCGTCCATAGTACAGTTTTCTATTTGTCCGTTCTGTGCCATTCTGCACATCTCAGGATAATCAACGGAATACTGAAAATGGCGACTCGGTTTTTCTGAAGCCCCTATAAGTGCTATTTTAGGCTTCTCTATACCGAACCTGGCACACATTCTGATTGCATATTCAGCCATTGCGACCTTCTGTTCAAGGTTTGGGTATGGTATCACTGCAGGATCGGTAATAAACAGAAGCTTATGATAATCAGGTATTTCCACTGCACATACGTAGCTCAGGACTGCATCACGGAGCATGATTCCTGATTCCTTATCCATCACAGCCTTAAGGAATATATCTGTCCCTACAAGCCCTTTCATCACTATGTCAGCTGCACCTGTTCTGACAAGCATTACAGCTTCAGCCGAAGCTTTGACTTCGTCGTCGATATCGATAATGTTGAATTTAGCGGTATCAATACCTATTTTCCCGCAGGTCTTTTTTATTTCCCCGCTGTTCCCGATCATTATTGCTTCCGCGAAGCCGGCATTAACAGCTTTATCGATAGCTCCGATGGTATTTGGGTCCTGTGCCCAGGCAACGGCAATAGTGTGCTTTTTCCCGGGGGTCAGCACCTTTTCTACCATCTGATCAAGAGATCTGATCATAGCTGTATCATTTGCTGGCTGCTGCGGAGAGAAGAATGCTGTCGTATTTTGCCTGTTCCGAATCAGATCTTGAAGTAAGTACGATTGGAACCATTGCGCCAAGGATCAATGAAGCTACCTTCGCCTTGGCAAAGAAAACGAGTGATTTGTAAAGAACGTTACCCACTTCAATATCGGGCATCAGCAACAGGTCGGTATCGCCGGCGACTTCGCTTCTTATCCCTTTGTGGCGGGCACTTTCGAGACTTACGGCATTATCAAAAGCAAGGGGGCCGTCAATTATGCAATTCCTGATCTGGTCGCGCTGGTTCATTTTGGAGAGAAGTGCCGCATCAAGAGTGGCTTCCATATTCTCATTCACCATTTCCACAGCCCCGAGAACCGCAACCTTCGGCATAGTGTAACCAAGCTTTATTAGACAGTTGACTGAATTGTTTATTATTGCTATTTTGTCTTTCAGGCTGGGAGCTATGTTCATTGCCACATCGGTAACAGCAATAACCTTGTGATATGTTTCAACCTCAAAGAGCGCAAAGTGTGACAGAAGGTTACCGGTACGCAAACCCCATTCCTTGTTCAGGATGCATTTGAGCAGAGTTGAAGAGCCTACTTTCCCTTTCATAAGGATATCTCCTTCCTTGTTGCTGGCCATCTTTACGGACATCTCCACTGCCATTTCAATATCAGGTTCATGTATGATCCTGAGTCCGGTTATATTATAGTTATTTTCAGCAGAGATATTCTGGATGCTCTCCTTGTCGCCGATGAGTATAGGTTCAATAATGTTGTCTTCCCATGCTCTTACAACAGCTCCCAGCGAATGCTGATCCTGTGCAGTTGCCAGGATAAGCTTCTTCTTCGGTCTGCCGGCAACTATGTTCTTTAAGTCAGAAAGGCTTTTTAATACCATAAATTATTATCGTTTATGCTTTACTTTGTTCAACTATATAGCGTGTATCAGATGCTATGACAAACTCCTCGTCCGTTGTTACTGCCATTACAATTACCCTGGATTCCGGTTTTGATATAATAAGATCGGCTCCTCTTGATCCATTATTGGCTTCATCATCAAAGATAATACCCAGGCTTTCCATATCCGAGCATATCATCTTTCTCATATTAAAATCGTTTTCCCCGATCCCGCCGGTGAAAACGAGAAGATCGGCACCATTCATTGCAGCACAGTACGAACCAATGAATTTTTTGACCTTGTATGCATACATCTTCAGGGCAAGTATTGCTTTTTTATTTCCGGCTTCTGCTGCAGTTTCAAGGTCACGCATATCTGAGGATATCTGAGAGATACCGAAAACACCGCTTTTCTTATTTATCATATTATTGACCCCGGTAACATTAAGATGCTCTTTATCAGCAATATAAACGAGAACTCCCGGGTCAACTTCGCCGGTTCGTGTTCCCATGATGAGCCCGTCAACAGGGGTAAAACCCATTGATGTATCGACAGAAATGCCATTCTGTACAGCTGTTATTGATGCTCCGTTTCCCAGGTGACATGTAATGATCTTAAGTTCTTTTATATCCCTTCCAATAAGTTTTGCGGCCTTGTGAGCAACAAATTTATGGCTGGTACCGTGGTACCCATACTTCCTGATCCTGTATTTCTCATAATATTCGTAAGGCAGGGCATACATATAGGCGTAGTCGGGCATTGTCTGATGAAAGGAAGTATCAAAAACTGCAACCTGAGGTACTCCGGGGATAAGCTTCTCAACTGAGATAATTCCTTTAAGGTTTGCAGGATTATGCAGGGGTGCCAGTTCGATACATGTCTCGATGGTTTTTTTGACATCATTATCAATAAGGACGCTCTCCTTATAATTCTCTCCTCCGTTTACCACCCTGTGACCCACAGCTTTTATCTCATTTACGTTCCTGATTACTCCGTGTTTGGGGTCACAAAGCACTTCCATCACCATGTTGATGCCGGTAGTATGATCCGGAATATCAGTTATGACCTTGTATGTTTCTCCTCCTGTCGGTTTGTGAGTCACTATACTTTCATTGAGTCCGATACGTTCCAGAAGACCTTTTGCTTTCATTTCACAACCGTCTGACATATCGAACAGCTGGTATTTTATTGAAGAGCTTCCGCAATTTAAAACTAGGATGATCATTTTATCAGTAATATGTTTTTGAATATTAATTCCTTATTTGATTCCTGCTGCCTGGTTTGCCGTGATTGCGATCATACTTACAATATCGCTTACCGAGCATCCGCGGGACAGGTCATTTATCGGGGCAGCCATACCCTGAAGTATCGGCCCGATTGCTTCTGCGTGAGCCAGCCTCTGTACAAGTTTGTAGGCGATATTTCCGCAATTAAGGTCAGGGAATACAAGGACATTAGCCTTTCCTGCTATTTTGCTGCCAGGAGCTTTTTTCTGTCCTATGGATTCAACAAGTGCAGCATCCCCCTGGAGTTCTCCGTCGATCATAAATTCCGGGGCCATTTGCTGTGCGATCTTTGTGGCACTTATGACCTTGTCAACCATTTCATGCTTTGCGCTGCCTTTTGTTGAGAAGCTGAGGATGGCTACCCTTGGTTCCATACCTGCCAGTGCTTTTGCAGTGCGTGCAGATGCTACTGCAATTTCAGCCAGTTCCTGATCGTCAGGATCCGGGTGTACTGCTCCATCGGCAAAAATAAGGACTCCGTTATCTCCGAAGCTTTTGTCCGGCAGTATTATTATGAAGGCGCCTGAAACAACCGAAATGCCGGGAGCTGTTTTCACATAATGAAAAGCCGGTCTCAGAACATCTCCTGTGGCATGATCGGCGCCGGAGACTTCACCGTCGGCATCTCCGCTCTTTATCATCAGGACGCCAAGATATAAAGGATCTTCAATAAGTTTTAATGCCTCCTCCTTAGTCATTCCTTTATTCTTCCTCAACTCGACCATCATGTCTGCATATTGTTCTTTTTTCCCATGTGACTTAGGATCAACTATGGTTGTTTTTTCTAAATTCTTCAAACCGAGATTCGATGCATGGGTATGTATTTCATCAGGATCACCGATCAGGATTATCTGAGCCAATTCCTCTGCAACAGCAATATCCGCAGCCTTGATTGTCCTTTCCTCATAGCCTTCAGGAAGCACAATCCTTTTATTGTGTTTTCTGGCATTCAGCTTAATGCTATCCAATAATTCCATCGTATATCATGATTTTAAATTATTCGAAATTTTTTTCTAAATGTACAAAAAAAAAGTCCTAATATACAATTGTACAAAGCATGATTATTGTCAGACCCATTAATTATTAAGCACGATAAAAAAATCATGTTCAAATCATTTTTCTAAATTAGCAGCGCCGAAATAAATTATGATAACTGAAACGATATATACCCGCCTGGATTCTCTCCGAAGCACTCTTGAAGGCGAACTGAAGTATGACAGGATAACAAAAACAATTTATGCAACCGATGCTTCAGTGTACAGGGAAGTACCGCTTGCTGTGATCTGGCCTAAAGGAGAATCTGATCTGAAAAAGATCATTGAATTTGCAGGAAAAGAAAAAACCAGCCTGACATTAAGAGCTGCAGGAACATCACTGGCAGGACAGGTAGTCAGTTCAGGCATTATCGTTGATATCTCGAGATATATGAAAGATATTATCGAGATAAATGAGAAGGAAATGTGGGTCAGGGTTCAACCGGGGGTGGTGCTTGATGAATTGAATCTTAAGCTCAAAGAGAAAGGGATTTTCTTCGGACCTGAGACTTCTACCTCTAACAGATGCAACCTTGGAGGAATGGTGGGGAACAATGCATGCGGATCCCATTCTGTAATTTACGGTTCGACAAGGGATCATACCATAGAAGTTAAGACTCTCCTGAGTGATGGCAGTGAGGCTATATTCGGACCGGTTGATAAAGAGACCTTCAATAAAAGATGTCTTCTTAATAATCTTGAAGGTATAATCTACCGGAAAATAAAGGAACTTCTTGACGATCCTGTTAACAGGGAAAATATCCGTGAAGGTTATCCTGATCCTGATATCCCCAGAAGGAATACCGGATATGCCCTGGATCTCCTCTTAAACAGCAGGGTATTTGATGAACACTCTGAAGCACGATTTAATTTCTGTAATCTCCTGGCCGGATCGGAAGGCACATTGGCGGTTACTACCGAGATAAAACTGAATCTTGTAAAACTGCCTCCGCCGAACAAAGCTCTTGTATGCGTTCATCTTGAAAAACGCAATGATGCTTTCCTGGCCAACCTGATAGCTTTAAAATACAAGCCTGCTGCAGTTGAGATGATGGATGACAAGATCCTTGAACTTACAGAAAACAATCTGAGCCAGAGAAAGAACAGGTTCTTCCTTGAAGGCAAACCTGCCGCGATAGTCATTGTTGAATTTGCAAAGGAGACTGCGGAAGAGATCAGCAGGATTACTTCATCTATGATAAATGAATTAAAATCGTCCGGCTACGGTTATTCTTTCCCCATAATCACAGGCAAGGATATTCAGAAAGTATGGGACCTCCGGAAAGCAGGTCTTGGCGTCCTGGCAAACATGAAAGGTGATCCGAAACCGGTCTCTCTTATTGAGGATACGGCAATCCGTGTTGAGCAGATGCCGGAGTACATTGCTGATTTTGAGAAGATGCTGTCGGCTTACGGTAAAGAGTCGGTTTATCATGCTCATATAGGCACCGGTGAACTGCATATCAGACCTGTTCTTAATCTGAAGGATCCTGCAGATGCTGAACTTTTCAGAACTCTGGGCATTGAAACGGCAAAGCTGGTGAAAAAGTACAGGGGTTCGATGAGCGGGGAACATGGCGACGGCAGATTAAGAGGTGAATTCATTCCGCTGATAATAGGCGAGCACAATTATAATCTCCTCAAAGAAGTAAAGAAGACCTGGGATCCTGATAATATCCTGAATCCGGGAAAGATCACCGACACTCCGAGAATGAATACTTTTCTCAGGTACGCGCCGGGGAAAAAGACTCCGGAGATTAAGACAATCTTTGATTTTTCATCAACTGACGGAATAATAAGGGCAGCGGAGAAATGCAACGGATCGGGTGACTGCCGTAAAACAGTTGTCATTGGAGGCACAATGTGTCCCTCTTTTATGGCAACAGGCGAAGAAAAGAATTGCACACGTGCCAGGGCAAACATCCTGAGAGAATTCCTGTCTGCTGACGGGAGCAATCCATGGGACCACAGTGAGATCTATGAAATACTCGATCTTTGTCTTTCATGCAAGGGATGTAAATCAGAATGTCCTTCAGAAGTTGATATTACAAAGCTGAAGGCTGAATTTTTGCAACACTGGTATGATAAGCACGGAATACCGCTCAGGACAAGGCTGATAGCTTACATCTCAAC
>CAYWEQ010000042.1:0-18024 GCA_964457185.1 uncultured Rikenellaceae bacterium | reverse complement strand
CGAAACCTGGGTTATCCGATAAATACCTTTAACGATGATATGGGCCTTGTGATTGAATCCGGCGGTCAGAAAGCATATTTTTCATCAAAGAGAGACAATGTCTCAAAGGATATCTTCTTTTTTAAACTGGATGAATCACTGCGTCCAACACCTGTTTCTTACCTGAAGGGCAAAGTGTCAGATAAGGAAACCGGGAAACTTCTAAAAGCTGATTATGAACTTATAAACCTGTCAACCAACAGGGTTACAGTCAGAAACACAACCGATGATTCCGGAAATTTCCTCGTCTGTCTTCCTTCAGGGAATAATTATGGCATAAATATATCGAAGCCAGGGTACTTGTTTTATTCAGAGAATTTCATGTTTGAAGGCCAGCATACAGTTATGGAACCTTTTATAAAGCGGATCAGCTTAAGCCCGGCTAAAGTGGGAGAGAAGATCACTCTTACCAATGTCTTTTACGAGGTCGACTCATGGGAGCTGAAAAAAGAATCTATGACCGAATTAAACAACCTGGCAGATCTTCTTAAAGATAACGTGGGACTTGTTGTTGAGATTGGCGGATTCACTGATTCTACAGGTACCGATCAACATAACCTTGTTCTCTCGGAAAAAAGAGCATTATCGGTAGTTAATTACCTTATAAACAATGGAATACCACCTGACAGGCTTAAACATAAGGGATATGGCAATTCATCACCGATAGGCGATAATATTACGGTGGAAGGAAGAAGGTTAAACCGGAGAACTGAAGCCAGGGTGATAGATCTTAAAAAATAAATGGCCATCAGTTGATATGACGGCCATTCCCTGTGCTACTCATGCTAAAATGTAATCAGACATTGCTGCAAAATGATTTATCAGATTGCAAACATGGTATTAATATATTTATTTATATCGCTATCTGAGTTTTCAACGATTTTGGAGGGAATGGAAAAATAGATTCCGGTTCCGGTCAGACCATTGCATTCTATCCACATCGTTCCACCCAGCATCAGGACAATCTTTTTGGCCAGGGTCAGATTAATCGCTGAACTTGTATCATCAAATTTGGTCAACGAGTCGTTTAGATCCTCTGTATGAAGAAATTCTTTGCATTTGAAGAAACCCTGGCCGGAGTCAAGAACGTAAAAGGTCATTTTACTGTTCTTGAAATAGTAACCAATCTTGATATAACCAGATTTGGTATTCTTAAGCGCATTCTGAAACAGGCTGCGAATTACCCTGAACACCCTGTTAGTATCGATGAGCACTTCTGTAGTTTCAGCACAAACGTTTTCAGTAACCAGTGTAATATCCTTATATGCTTCTTTCTTAAGTGTTTCCCTGAATTCTGAAAGAAGTTCGTCGAGAATATTGTTGAGTTTGCAGATTTTAATAACAGATTTTGAATTACCCGTGTCAATTATTGCTGAATCAAGAAAATTATCAAACAGACCAATTAACTGTTCACACGAAGCCAGGATCTGATCACTGAATTCCTCCCGTTCTTTTTTATTGCAACCGTTCCTGCTCATCAGAAATGAAAAGGCTACAATTGCATTCATGTGCGTCCTCACTTCATGTGACATGCCATGTAATATTGTCGGACAATTAATCATGCTGTTGTTCTCCTGAACAATATTCTGACATTCTTCATCTCTTTGATCTGTATGTAGTTTCAGATTACTCATTAAATTCAAATGAGAAATGACTATTTCATTTTTCTCATGATCCGCCTGGCATCCTTTTTGTAAATGCTTTCAGATTTAGTTATTGCATATAATTGATCGACAGCTTTTTCCTGTTCATAGGTCCTTAAATAGCACAAAGCCAGATACCACTGTGCATCTTCAATGAACAGGTTATCGTTGTTGTCTATCACTTTTATGAATGAAGTTTTTGCATCAGGATAGTTTTTGACTTCGAAGTTTGAAACACCATGCAGCATTGTGGATTCCATATACCTGGGATCAGTATCCAGAACTTTGCTGAAATAAAGGGCAGCATTCCTGTAATCATGGATATTGTAATACTCGATCGCCGTGGAATAATCAGAATTTAAAATGGCTTGCTGAGACCTCGAAGGTGAACTTACCTCATACGATTTATAGAAACGGTCGAGTATTTCATCAGTGGTCAGACTCCTGCCGTTAAAATAAAGAGTTATGCTGCCAACCAGGATGAAGCCGGCAATAACTGCAGCGTATCTCAGTGATACACGCTTTACCGGATTATTAACAGGTTTTTCTGCTGCCCTTTTCTTTTCAATTTCCGATAGTTTATTTCGTAACTGAATAACATTGTTGTTCTTAAGTACCATATCAGCTTTTCTTCTCAATTCAACTTCACGCTGAAGCTTTTCATTATTTTCAAGTTCCTTCTGGAACCAAGTTTTTTCTGCTTCATTCATCTCCCCGGCATTATACCTTTCGATGAAGTATGAAAAGTCAATTGTTTTCATAATCTTAATACATTTAATTTTTAAATTCTTTCAATCATAAATCATAATAATCATAGCAAACCATTATAACAACATGTATTCAAATACAGTTACATTAATCAATTGTATTTCATACACTTAACAGTATCAATACTATCTGTTTAAATTGTACTAATTCCAATCGGGCTTCACTAAAAACCCGCACTTCAAAATTATCCGGCCTGAAGGCAAATGCCCTGTGGCTTTACAGAAATTATGTGTTGTTTATCAGATTTTTACCGGAGGAGGAGGAAGTATTGGATCCGCTTCACCGCCGCGTACATTAATCATTTCTTCATTTGATAAAACAAAATCTGCAAAAATGTCAACTGTTTTTTCAAGATCCAGGGTTTTCATAATTCTCGTTTTTTAAGTATTGAAATTAATTCAGGGTAATTTGTTTGTTTCAATACTACATGTCAGATATCCCTGATTTGTGACACAAAATTATAAAAAAAATTAATCTCCTCTATGACATGATCAGATAATCAATTACTTATGAAGTGTCAAACTTGAAGAAAAAACATTAGTTTTGAATAAGGAATATGTTTTTGACGAAAACCATTGAAAAGAATGAAGACTCTTCATTAATAATAATGCAGTCACACATTATTAAATTATGTTTTTTGATGGTTCTGATATCAGGAGTGCCCTGCTTTTCAGCTGCAAACGCAGGAATCATTAATACATGGGATTTTTCGGAGTATTCGGGGAACATAAGTACTGAACTGAGCCAGCAGAAACAACCTGTATCCCTGGAAAGTATAAATGTCAGAGTCGCTTCTCTCTACTCTTCAGGAAATATTCCGGGATTGATCTCGCTATCAGACAGTCTTAAAAGATCACTTGCTATAAATACTCCTGATAGTGCAACACTGGCAGAAATTCACTATCATATTGGTATATCTCTTCTGCTTGCTGATAAATACAATGAAGCACTGCCCTGGCTGAATCTGAGTGTAGAGATCAAGGAGAAGCTTGGAATTGTAGATGATCATTATGCCAACGGTATTTACGACATCGGAGTAGCTTATAACTATCTGGGTGATTTTTTAAGAGTTAGTGATTATATGCTGCAATATATAACAGTAAGCACAAAACTCTACGGATATTACAGTCCCGAAGTTGCCGGAGCTCTTTCAACCCTGGTAAGCGCCTCACTTGAGAAAAATGATTATGAAAACTTCAGGAACTACACTTATAAGACTATTGAAATCCTGAATATGAACAAAAATGCTTTGCAGGGATCAGAACTGAGCCGATTCTATATAAATGTCGGTGTAGGATTTGCCAGACAGGCTGATCATGCAAAAGCAAGAATCTATTTTGAGGAAGCCGAATCACTCTATAACAAAAACAACCTGGAAAAGGATAAAAGCTATATCAACCTGATTAACAGTCTCGCTCTGACCTATGGAAACCTTGGATTAACCGGCATGGAAAAGGAGTATTTTGAGAGGGGGCTTGAACTGGCTGTTTCAAGCAATTCATTCCTTGCATTTAACCTGATAAACAATTTTGCCATTGAGCTGGGCAATTCAGGGATGATCAGCAAGGGAGAAGAACTGATCATAGATCTTGTTGATAAATCGAAGAACGTATATGGTTCTGATTCAAGATTTTATATTGAAGCACTTAAAAATTATGCTGAGTATTTACGTGATTATAAGAATGATTATCAGAATTCCATCCGGTATTATTTAGCCTGTATGGAATATGTCAGGGAGCATGATGAAGATGTTGTGTTAAAAGAACCGGTACTTGCCGGTTATGCCCTGAGCCTTGCTCGAAACAATCAGCCTGTTCATGCCCTGGAGAAGATTCAGGAACTCCTGTTCTACAATCCTGATCAGAATGAATTATATGATAAATATGAAAATCCTGATATATCACGCTTAAAGGCTGACAGGCGAACCTTGCGGATACTTCGTATCAAGTATGAAATATTATGGAAGATATTTTCAGCAGCGGGTGATCAGGAAGTGCTCGAATCTGCAGCTATGACTTCAGAACTGATAATATCTCTGATAGACAGGATAAGGATAAATATAAGTGAGGAGGAAAGCAGGGTAGTGCTTGGAGACCACTACAGGGACTCATACCTTTATGCTGTTAGAGATTTTGAGTTATGTTACCGCAATACCGGGGAGGAACGTTTCCTGGAAAAAACTTTTGAATTTGTTGAAAGGAGCAAGGCGGCAGGATTGCTGGCTGCTACCCGTGAACTGAACGCAGTTAACTTTCATATCCCTGCGGCTCTGTCGGAACTTGAGAGATCACTCCAGAGGGAAATAAGCTTTTTTAATTCAAAAATATCGAATGAGAATTTAAAGGAAACACCCGATCAGGTATTAATCTCGGAATGGAATAATAATCTTCTTAAAGCTGTCAGTATCCGGGATTCCCTTGTAGTGACCTATGAAAGAGATTATCCAGGATATTACGCCATAAAATACAATACTGCAGCCCCGTCCATGAAGGAAGTTGTCAGAATAATAGGTCGTAGCGATAATTATCTTAATTATGTGGTATCAGATTCCCTTCTTTATATTTTCCTCGTGAACCGAAAGCATCAACAGATTATAACAGCTGAAATAGATTCTTCGTTTTTTAATATGCTAAGGGCTTTCAGAACCCTGCTTTCAAATTCTGACCTGTCGGTAAATGCAAGGGGAAAATTCAATTCCTATCAGCAGAATGGATATGACCTTTATAAAATATTAATTGAACCTGTTCGCAGGTATTTTATTTCTGAAGAGTTGCTGATCTCTCCGGATAATATTCTTTCTTACCTGCCCTTTGAGACATTTCTTTCTTCCACATACAAGGGTGATGGAATTGTATACCGGAAGCTGCCTTACCTGATGGATGAATTCAACATTTCCTATACATATTCTGCATCATTCATGAAAGAGACCAATGACCGGGAGTATGGGAAAACAACGGAACTGATTGCATTTGCCCCCTCGTACCCGAGAGAGGTATATATTGATTCATTATTTGTCAGGAGACAGGCCGGGAGAGAGATTCTCTATGACCTGCCATATGCCCGTATGGAAGCACAATATGTATCAGACGTAGCTGACGGTATCCTTTATATAAATAAGGAAGCCAGGGAATCTGTATTTAAAGCTGAATCAGGAAAATACGATATCATTCACCTGGCCATGCATACATACCTCAATGACCAGAATCCGATGTCCTCTGCTATGATTTTTACACAAAACAATGATATGCCGGAAGACGGATTGCTGAACACATATGAGGTATATGGGATTCCACTGAAAGCAAGAATGGTAGTACTGAGCTCATGCAACACCGGTTCCGGGTTTCTCTCTTCAGGCGAAGGTATATTAAGCCTTGCCAGGGGATTCCTGTACTCCGGAAGCCAGTCGGTGGTAATGTCTATGTGGGAGATAGAGGACCAGTCAGGAACAGATATAATCAAGATGTTTTATGATAACCTTCTGAAGGGAAAATCAAAAAGCAATGCCTTGAAAAAAGCAAGAACACTCTACCTGAGAAAAGCAAGTCAGCTGAAATCACATCCTTATTTCTGGTCCTCACTTGTTGTTTATGGAGATAAATCACCAGTCTGTTCTTCAGGCACATTACTGGTAACAGTAGTGTGTATAATATGTATTCTGATACTCTCGGCTTATTTCCGGTATCGCAGATATTCCTGATATTCAGGATCTTCCTTTACAAGTTCAATCAACGCTTCCTTGCTCAGATACTTCTTGCGGCGGGCATAAATTTCATTTTTCAGGTTCATTTTGACAGCAATCTCCTCGTAGGTGTAACCGTCAGAGTACAAGGTCAGTATAGTCTGCCTGTCAGGCTTAAGTTTTTGGAAAGCCCTGCTTACTATTCTTTCAAACATCGGTGCATCGGTCTCCTCATGTGCCAGTTCATCAGGCAGATCAATATCAAGTTCTGTTGTTTTTCTTTTCTTTCTTAACTGCGCATTCCATACATTTCTGGCAATGCCGTAAAAATATCCTTTCAGATCAGTTGTCAGATTCAGATTATCTCCGGTTATCTGGCTGTAAAGAATAATTATCGAGTCCTGGAATACATCAGATACATCCTCAGTTGTTCCGCAGTTTTTTATAACATAATTTCTGACTGTTTGAAAATAATTGTCATACAGCCAATTCAGGATGTTGCCGTCTTGCTTCCTGATGCCTTCAATAATATTTTTATCTGAAATCCTTTTAAACAATACTGCGGTGATAGAATATAATTGGCAAATATAGTATTTCCATACAGGATAATATTTGTTATTCATGCGTGTTTTGAATTTATGGTATTCATCGTTATCTTCTATATAAATTATAAATATCTTTACCCGTTATAATAACCTATTTCAGAAAGAGAGATGTCGTTTCCCTTTGTAAAACAGCCTGATACCATGGATTGCGGGCCGGCATGCCTGAAAATGGTTTCAGCGTTTTATAAAAAGCACTTTTCTCTGGATACCATCCGCAGAAAGTGTTTTATAACCAGGGAAGGAGTATCATTTCTGGGTCTTTCAGAGGCTGCTGATTCTCTAGGCTTTAAAACGATCGGCGTTAAGATACCTTATGAGCTGCTGGAAGAGAATGTCCCTCTGCCATGCATTGTACATTGGCGGCAACGTCATTTCATAGTTGTTTACAAAATAAAAGGCAACAGGATATGGGCAGCCGATCCGGGTGTAGGGCTTGTCAGATATGATCGCGAGGAGTTCAGCAGGAACTGGGCTTCAACTATGGCTGAAGGCAAGCCGGCAGGACTTGTACTCATTATTGAACCGACACCCGCGCTTTTCGAAAAGGAAAGCGAACATGAGAAATCACAGGGATTCAGGTTCCTGTTTAAATATTTCCGTCTGTACGACAGGTACTTCTTCCAGCTGATCCTCGGCCTGTTCATAGGAAGCTGCATTCAGCTGATAATACCTTTCCTCACTCAGTCAATAATAGATATTGGGCTTAATAATAACGACATCGGGTTCATTTATCTTATCCTTTTTGCTCAGCTTGCACTTGTTATAGGGAGGATGTCTGTCGAATTTATTAGAGGCTGGCTCCTGCTTCACATAGGAACCAGGGTTAATGTGGCCATTATTTCCGGTTTCCTTCAGAAACTGATGTCTCTGCCCGTTGCTTTTTTCGATACTAAACTTACAGGAGATATCCTTCAGAGGATAGAAGACAACAACCGCATCGAAGAGTTCCTTACATCTGCCAGCCTGTCAATCCTGTTCTCATTTTTCAATCTGATAATTTTCGGCATTGTTCTCGCAATTTTCAGCTTCAGGATACTTGCACTCTTCCTTGCCGGATCAGTATTATATATTATATGGGTTTCATTGTTCATGAAGCCAAGGGCCAGGCTTGACCATCAGAGATTTAAACAGATGTCGCTGGCCGGGAATAAGCTTATAAACATAATCAACGGGATGCAGGAGATCAAGCTGACCCGGAGTGAAACCAGCAAACGCTGGGACTGGGAAAAGCTACAGGCAAACCTGTTCGGGCTGAAGATAAAAGGACTTGGTCTGATTCAATATCAGTCTGCTGGTGCTACATTTATAAATGAAGTTACCAATCTGCTGATTACGGTCGTCGCAGCAATGGCAGTTCTGAAGGGAAGTATGACTCTTGGTATGATGCTGGCAGTCCAGTTCATTATTGGTCAGTTGAATGTGCCTGTAAGCCAGATAATTACCTTTTTCAGGATGTCGCAGGACGCAAAGATGAGCCTTGACCGGCTCTCGGAAGTCCACGAAATGCAGGACGAAGAACCCGATCCCGAATATAAGGTCAGGAAGCTCCCTGAAAAAAAGGATATTTTTATCAATAATGTTTCTTTCCAGTATGAGGGTCCTCATTCACCGTATGCTCTGAAAGATATCGACCTGTTCATTGAGGAAAACAAAACTATCGCAATTGTCGGTACCAGCGGAAGCGGTAAAACCACACTTCTTAAATTGCTGCTCGGATTTTATCAGCCTGTCACAGGGGAGATCCTGATAGGAGATACACGTCTGGCAAACCTCAGCCTGAAAGTATGGCGCGAAAAAACCGGCGCTGTAATGCAGGATGGATTTCTTTTCCCGGAATCAATAGCAGCAAATATTGCTCCAGGCACGGATGAAATTGATGAAGAAAAACTTGTAAGGGCAGCCGGGATTGCCAATATTAAAGGATTCATTGAATCATTGCCTCTGGGGTACAATACAAAAGTCGGAGCCAGCGGTCACGGATTGAGCGAAGGACAGATACAAAGACTGCTTATTGCCCGTGTTGTTTACAAAAATCCTGATATATTGATTTTTGATGAAGCGACCAACTCCCTTGATGCAAATAACGAAAAAGCCATCGTTGAAAATCTTACCGGCTTCTTTGAGGACAAAACAGTGATAGTTGTTGCTCACAGGCTCAGTACGGTGAGGAATGCTGATAAAATAGTAGTCATGGACAACGGCAGGATTGTTGAAATAGGAACACATGAGACCCTGATTGAGAACAATGGACCATATTTTAACCTTGTCAAAAACCAGCTTGAGCTTGGAAAATAATCCACATAAATGAAAAACAGGAAGCCTGAGATAATATACTCTGATCCGGTGAGGGAAGTAATATCAAATCCGCCGCGGAGGATTATACGATGGGGTACAACCTTGATTTTCTCGGTTTTTGCCCTGTTTATTCTTCTTTCGTGGCTTATCAGGTATCCTGATGTCGTTCCTGCCCAGGTGGAAATAACGACTGTAAATCCTCCTGTGACACTGGTTAGCAAAATAACAGGACGCATTAATAAATTATACGTAAAAGACGGGGAAAATGTTTCTCCGGGGCAGCTACTGGCAGTAATGGAAACTGCCGCATCAATTCGAGAGATTGAACTGCTCAAGTCCATAATTGACACTATTCAAAAACCTGATGCACTATGGTCTGAGACATTCCCCGGATTATATGAGCTTGGTGAACTTCAGGAGTACTATGCATCCTTCATGAAAGTACTTTCCGATTATAATACGTATGTGAGAAATGATTTTTACGGAAGCAGGATAAATTCAATATCTGATGAAATAACCGGTATACAGGAGTACATCGAAAGAATCAAAACAAAGCAAGAACTGGTTTCGGAGAACCTGGTCATTGAAGAAAAGAAATACAAAAGAGACTCGACACTCTATTCAGGAAAAGTATATTCGGAAAGTGATCTTGAAAACTCCAGGCAATCATTCATAAGGATTAAGCTGGAGCTGCAGGAGGTAATGCTTGATCATTCAGCTAAAGTGATTGAACTGGCTGAAAAAAGGCAGCTGCTTCAGGATTACCGTATTAACAGGCAGGAAGAAAAGGAAAAGCTTATTTCTGCAATCGATGAAGCATTCCTCAACCTGACCGCACAAATAAAAATATGGGAGAACAATTATCTTCTCATATCTCCTGTAGTGGGAACTGTGGCATTTACTGAATACTGGAGTGAAAATCAGTCTGTGAGCATCGACCAGCCTGTCCTTTCCGTTGTACCGGAAGATGCTGGTGATTATGTAGGCAGGATAAACCTTAAGATGCAACGATCGGGAAAGGTAGAGGTTGACCAGGCTGTCAATATAAAGCTGAGCGGCTATCCTTACCTCGAGTACGGAATGGTGAGAGGCATAGTGAAATCAAAATCGCTTGTCACGTCCGGGGATGCTTATGTAATTGAGATCTCTCTGCCCCGGGGGCTGACTACCCTTTACGGAAAAGAGCTTGATTTTACACAGAATATGCAGGGCACTGCAGAAATAATTACTGAAGATATAAGACTTATCAGGAAAATCATTAATCCTTTCCGGTACCTGGTATCAAAGAATAAACGAAGCTGACGAAGAAGATCTTCGTTATTTAGCATCATAAAAACTGATCGGAAACATTATTATTTTGCATATTATTGTTCAAATATATTATTAATCTCCTTACACATTATCGGGAGAATACGAAAAGTTTCTTATTTCATATTGAATGCCGGACTTGTTGTTTAGCCTCTCCTGACTATCGATTCACTCATTAATTTATTTAAAACTTTGAGTTTTTCTAAATATTTCAATATTTTCGTAGTCTGAAAAATCCATGGATTGCCATGGTGGAGAATGGAAACGAGGCTGAAACAAGAAAGGATTGATTATGATTGAAAAAGATCCGGATGACTCTGTTCATGCTGAACAATCCGGGGCAGAAGGAAATGCTACCGGAACTGAGGAGACCACACATGCTGAAAAAGCGGATGAAAAAGAAGACACAAAGAATGAAATTGAAAAGGAAGAAGAAAGCACAGAGGGTGTCATTAAGAAAGTAAGGCGAAGATCACGAAAAGCCAGTAAAGCAGAGTCGGAAAATGAAGAAGTGAAGGAAGAATCTGTCCAGAATCTGGATGATGTTGTTCTTCCTCCGGTAGATTATTCCGGATACACAAAGAATGAACTTGTAGAGACACTCGCTCTGATTATAGAGAACAGGCCGCCTGCCGAGATCCGTAATGACATCGACCGAATAAAGGCACTTTTCTATAAGAAACTGAAGATTGAGTCAGATGAACGTAAAAATAAATTTCTTTCAGAGGGAGGCAGAGTTGAGGAGTACCGCGCCTGGGTTGATCCCACGGAAGCAAGGGTAAAACATCTTCTGGAGAAATACAAGGAAAGAAAATCAGACTATAACAGGATTCAGGAAGCTGAGAAATTCGAAAACCTCAAAAAAAAATATGATATAATTGATAAAATAAAGGAGCTTGTCAATCGCGAAGAATCAATAAACAAAACCTTTCACGAGTTCAGGTTGCTGCAGAATGAATGGCATTCAACAGGCATAGTACCGCAGAATGCCCTTAAAGACCTCTGGGAAAATTATCACCATAATGTTGAGATCTTCTATGACTACATAAATATCAATAAGGAGCTGAGGGATCTGGATCTCAGAAAGAACCTTGAATTAAAGATTGCATTATGTGAAAAAGCTGAAGAGCTTCTCCTTGAGCCCAATCCGGTAAATGCTTTTCGCGCATTACAGGATTTCCACAATCAGTGGCGTGAAATAGGCCCGGTGCCCCAGGAATCAAAAAATGAGATATGGGAAAGATTTAAAGAAGCGACCTCTCAGATAAATAAAAGACATCACGAATATTTTGAGAAACAGAAAGACGAACAGCGTAAAAACCTGGAAGCCAAAATGACCCTTTGTGAAGAGGTGGAAGCAATCAATTCGCTTGAAATAAAAAATTTCAGGGACTTTGATGAGAAAGCCGAAAAAGTTGTTGCACTCCAGAAAATGTGGAGAACCATAGGATTTGCTCCGAAAAAGCAGAATAACAAAGTCTATCAGAGATTCCGTGATGCCTGCGACAGCTTCTTTGAAAAGAAAAGAAGCTTTTATGCCGATAATAAGGAGATCCAGCAGAACAACCTTCAGATGAAGATCGAATTGTGCCTCCAGGCTGAGGCACTCCAGGAAAGCACAGACTGGAAAGCAACTTCTGATGCTATGATAAAACTTCAGAAGGAGTGGAAGGAGATAGGACCTGTGCCAAGGAAGCAATCAGAGAAAAGCTGGAAACGGTTCAGAAAAGCTTGCGACCATTTCTTCAACCGGAAAGTTAAGTTTTTTGCTGAACTGGATACTTCCTATGAGGATAATCTTAAAGCCAAACTCGCTGTAATTGAAGAACTTGAGCGTTTTGAACCGGGCGCTGACGTCCAGGCTGCTTTCGATCGTCTTAAGGAATTGCAGAAGAATTGGACCGAGATCGGATTCGTTCCCTTCAATAAGAAGGATGAAATAACTAACCGTTATCGCGATGCCCTGAATAAGGAATTCGATAAGCTGAAGATAGGAGATGAGGATAAGAGTATACTGAAATACAAGACAAAGCTTGATAACCTGCGGACAAATCCCAAGGCATCAAGAAAGCTGAGGAACGAACGGGAGAAATTCGTAACCAAGATCAAACAGCTTGAAGGTGATATTGTACTCTGGGAAAATAATATTGGCTTCTTTGCCAAATCGACTAATGCCGACACCATGATCCGTGAGGTGGAGGAAAAGATTGACCATGCAAAGATAATGATCAAGACCCTTGAAGAAAAGGTCAAAATGATCGATCAATCCGGTCTCGATGAATGAAACCAGGTGATTTAGAATGTTCAATAATAAATTATTCTTGTTTTGAGAGACGTTAAATATGTATTTATTACCGGCGGTGTTACTTCTTCACTTGGAAAAGGAATCCTGTCAGCATCTCTTGCCAAACTTTTGCAGGACAGAGGCTATTCCGTAACAATTCAAAAACTCGACCCGTATATAAACGTCGATCCGGGAACGCTGAATCCTTATGAACACGGTGAATGCTATGTCACCCTGGATGGTGCTGAAACCGACCTGGATCTTGGTCATTATGAGCGGTTTCTGAATGTCCCTACAAGCAAGGCAAATAATGTTACTACAGGACAGGTCTACCAGTCTGTAATTGAAAAAGAGAGAAGGGGTGACTACCTCGGGAAAACTGTCCAGATCATTCCTCATATAACAGACGAGATAAAACGAAGGATTAAACTTGTAAGCTCGGGAAATAAGTTTGAAATAGTACTGACAGAAATCGGAGGTACCGTTGGCGACATCGAATCTTTACCATATATTGAATCGGTACGTCAGATGAAATGGGAACTCGGAGCTCAGAACTGTATTGTGATACACCTGACACTTGTTCCTTTTTTATCAACAACCGGTGAATCAAAAACAAAACCAACGCAGCATTCAGTGAAGATGCTCCTTGAAGAAGGTATTCAACCTGACATACTTGTACTGAGAACCGACAGAACCCTTAATGCCGGCCTTAAGCAAAAAGTTGCCCTTTTCTGCAACGTTGAGGAAAGAGCTGTTGTTGAATCTGTAAATGTTTCCACAATCTACGAGGTTCCCATTAAAATGCTTGAGGAGAAACTTGATCAGATCGTGCTTGCCAAGCTTTGTTTGCCGATCGGAAAGGAACCTCCACTGACAGAATGGAGAGAATTCCTCAGAAAACTGAAAAATCCGAAACATAAAATCAATATAGGTCTGATAGGTAAATATGTTGAACTTGCTGATGCATATAAATCAATTTCAGAAGCGCTTATACACAGCGGTTCCATGAATGAATGTAAAATAAATGTTGATTTTATACAGTCAGAGCATATTAGTGAAAAGAATGTTGAAGAACGACTGAAAGAACTTGATGGAATACTTGTAGCTCCCGGATTCGGAGAAAGAGGAATTGACGGGAAAATAGCTGCAGCAAAATATGCAAGGGAACATAATGTGCCATATTTAGGTATATGCCTTGGAATGCAATGTGCAGTTATTGAATTTGCGCGTAATGTCCTTAACCTCAATGGAGCACACTCTACCGAAATTGATCATAAAACCGGGCATCCGGTAATTGATCTCATGGAAGAACAGAAAAGTATAGTCAATAAGGGCGGAACAATGAGACTGGGGGGCTACAAATGTGTAATAAGTAAAAATTCGAAAAGCTTTGAGGCGTATGGAAGAACTGAAATAATGGAGAGGCATCGCCACAGGTATGAGTTCAATGATAAGTACCTCGATCTCTTCAGGGATAATGGAATGATCCCTGTGGGAATTAACCCCGAGTCAGGACTTGTTGAAATAATTGAACTGGCAGGACATAAATGGTTCATAGGTGTTCAGTTTCACCCTGAATACAGCAGTACGGTAATAAAACCTCATCCTCTTTTTATTCAGTTCATTAAGGCCTGCATTAATAAACAGGATCTGAAGGGAAATAACAGGTAAATAAACTTAATTGAAAGAATGGACAAAAATACAATTATCGGCATCATACTGATTATTGCGATCTTCATAGGATCAAGCCTAATCAATAATGTCCGGCTTAAAAAGGGTTATGAGAAAGCTGTTGCAGTCGCTGAAACTGAGGTTGCCAAAGGGAACCTGGAACGGGCCAGAACAGAATATGTGAATGCACTGCGATATAAGCCGAATAATCCTGATGTTCTGAAAAAGCTGAATGAACTCAATATAAAACTTGGTATCACACCTGTTGAAGCAGAGAAAGATACGACTCAGGTTAAACAAGTTCCTGAAGTGACCGGTCCCGCAGTCAAGGTTACTGCACCCGCGGATGGGCTCCAGTACGGAGCCTTTGCCGATGCGGCAACAGGAGACGATGGTTTTATCACTCTTGAAAACGATAAGATTGAATTAAAGATCTCTCTCAAGGGAGGAAGAGTATACTCTGCACGTCTTAAAGAATATACAACTCATGATTCGCTGCCATTAATATTATTCTCAGGTGATTCAACAAATTTCGGATTCAATTTTTTCACTTCCGACAATAAGGCTGTTCTTACCAACAATCTGTATTTCAGACCGTTATCGGAAGAAAGATCCTACATGGCGGAAGAACAGCCCAGAAGCGTGATCCTGCGTCTTCTTGCAGGGGATGACAGATATATAGAATATAAATATACCCTGGCACCTGAAAAGTACAGTGTTGAGTTTGATGTTACATTCCGGAATCTGACTGAGATCCTTCCTGCAAATCAGAACAGCATAACTCTCGACTGGCGAATGTTCGTTCCACAGCAGGAAAAGGGAAGACAAAATGAAGAAAACTATACCACAATCAAATATAAATACTACCAGGATGAGGTTGCCGGATTGAGACTCCGCTCCAACAAGGAGGTGGAAGAGGTGGATCTGACAACCAAATTAAGCTGGATAGCATTTGTGGATCAGTTCTTTTCATCGGTCCTCATTACGGATGATTTTTTCCTGAATGGTGTTGTAACCTCTACCAAAACCCTTACATCAGAAGAATATATACGGTATTTTACTGCTGAAGTCGGAGTCCCTTTTACTCCCGGACAGGAAGCAAATATCAGCATGAGATTATTCTATGGCCCCAATCATATTTCCACGTTGAGGAAAGAAGGGCTGGATCTGGATAAGATAGTCTTTTTAGGAAAGAACATCATCGGATGGATAAGCCGTTTTGTAATTATCCCCATATTTAACTGGCTTGAAAAATATATCAGGAGCTATGGACTCATAATACTGATACTGACTATCTTAATAAAAATAGTTCTGTTTCCACTTACTTTCAAATCGTTCCAGTCGCAGGCAAAAATGCAGGTGCTGAAGCCTCTTGTTGACGAGATCGGCAAAAGATATCCCAAAAAGGAAGATTCAATGAAGAAACAGCAGGCTACTATGGACCTGTACAAAAAAGCAGGAATTAATCCGATGGGAGGGTGCCTGCCAATGCTTCTGCAGTTCCCTATCCTTTTTGCAATGTTCAGGTTCTTCCCCGTATCAATCGAATTGAGACAGGAACCTTTTCTCTGGGCAACTGACCTGTCTACATACGATTCAATTCTTAATCTGCCGTTCAGCATTCCGATGTACGGGAGCCATGTGAGCCTTTTTACACTTCTGATGACCGCTTCATCTTTGCTGACAATGAAGATGACCGGGTCATCACCAGGCCAGGATCAGCCAGGAATGAAGGTAATGATGTATATGATGCCCGTGATGTTCATGCTCATACTGAATGGTTTTCCAGCAGGTCTTACATATTACTATTTCCTTGCAAATATGCTGACATGGGGGCAGAACATTATTTCCAAGCGTTTTATTGACCAGGAAAAAGTTCTGGCGACTCTTGAAGAGAACCGAAAGAAACCACTCAAAAAATCGAAATGGCAGCAGAGGCTTGAAGAAGCAGCAAAAAGAAGAGGCGCAACACCTCCGAGAAGATAATCATATGTGGTCATTAGCGCCGGATGGTAATGTTCAGAAATATTCTGAATAACTCTTTTTAGTTAAAAAATATTAAATTCAGCTACAGCATAAGAAAAATCTTCTAAATTTATTTCTTCATAACATGGGGAAATGGGTAAAAAATTTAAAAATAAAGACTTAGCTGCTAAATTAGGAGTCTCCGGCACTCTTGTGTCACTTGTACTGAACAACAAAGCCGACCAGCACGGCATCAGGAAGGATACTCAGGAAAAGGTTCTTGCCCTTGCAAGGCAGATGGGTTATTTCACAGCGCTTGAAGAAAAGGATGAAGTATCACCTGTTGATGAGAAGCCGGGTGTTATTGGTATGATAGTGCCCTCGCTGAGTGATCCTTTTGTTGCAGGGATAACTCCATATCTGCAAAAAGCTTTTGCCAGTATCGGTTTGGGATTTTCGATTATTACAAGGGATCCTGATGATCAGAGATTTGACAGGCTCACGGGTGCTTTTAAGAAATTTTTCAGCGGCATGATTCTGCTGGGAGAAGCGGCTGACGATTCAACAATACGGAACCTGCGCTCTGTCGATTATCCATTTATACTGCTTGAGAAATCACCAAAGACTTTACGTCTTAATAACGTATGCACTGACTATTCGGCAGGAGCCAGACTTGTCATCAATCATATATCAAAGCTTGGTTATCATAATGTGGTTATAATGGCTGACAGGAAATCAATCAAAGCAGACATGAATAATCTGGATGCACTTGAAGATGCAATTAACCAGGGTGAAAACATAAATAAACCTGTAATCCTGGAGTTTGATAATTCAGCTACCACTAACGATAATGACTTTTCGCAGCTTGAAAAATTTCTCAGGCCTCCTTTCCGTGCTGATGTAATAATTGTCATGCATTCATTCCTTGTATACCCGTTAATGGCCCTGATACGTAAAAGAAAATTGCGTGTTCCCCATGATTTAGCAATTATATCAATGGAAGATGGTGCCGGCTTTGACCTGATGCTGTCACCTGTAACCTGCCTCAGGAAACCTCTTGCGGGAATGGCTATCAAAGTGGCTAATATGATATGGTCGGAGGTCAGGAATTCAGGAAAGGGAAAATTCAAGCGACAGGTATATGTAACGCCGGAACTTGTAGTGAGAAATTCCTGCGGAACGCTTTAGAAACTAACTGGTTATGAAATACCTGAATTTTGCACTGATTAATATTTTATTAGTCGTGGTATGGGGTTGTCACGACAGACATCTGATTATAAACAGGGAATACAGGGGAAAAGTTGATGCTTCCTTTTCACAAGCCGAAATCCTTGCACAGAACAGGAAGGAGCAGCTCTCGAGATAAACCACTGGTGTCACGAAAAAGTTACATATCAGCCGTCAGATTCAAGAACATCAGCACCATTAAGCACTATCCTTTCTGCCAGGGGAAGATGCGGTGAGGAATCTACATTCACAGTAGCAGCACTCAGGACCGCAGGAATACCTGCCAGGCAGGAACCGGTTAGCAAAGTTCCTCAATTTTATAAGGATGCAGTTTGGCACCATTTTTATTTCAATGATCAGAAACAACATCCTTGTTAATATCTCCCATAGTTATCAACTTACATTTATTTGATAATTAGTTTATCTTTGTTCCGTATTGGTGTTGCACCGAAATAAAATCTGTGCAATGAAAAGGGAATGCGGTGTGAATCCGCGACAGTACCCGCTGCTGTGATGCCCGATCGTTCTAACGATGATGGT